>CAZGOS010000168.1:0-7040 GCA_964527795.1 uncultured Rhodothermales bacterium
AGCCGAGCCGTGGAGACACGCGGCGGCGACAAGCGCCCCATGCTTTCGGACCTTCGCGAATCCGGATCGATCGAGCAGGACGCCGATGTTGTCATGTTTATCTATCGGGCGGAGCGCTACGGAATCACGGTCGACGATAACGGCAATTCGACGGAAGGGTTGGCGGATCTCCTGATCGGAAAACAGCGAAACGGCCCGATCGGAGACGTAAAACTCGCCTTCGTCAATCAGTATGCACGCTTTGAAAACCTGACGACCTATTATGGCGCCGGTGATTTACAGGCGGGAACGGGCGACGGAGGCTCGGGTAACGGAGCCGCGCCGCAGGGCGATGCGCCGTTCTAACGACAAGATGGCGCATCGCCGGCATCGATTCGGACCTGAGCATAGTATGCTACGCGCGTGGCGGCGTAGTCATCCCGCGAATGACAGGATCGATGCATCATGAAAATCGAAATCTTCGAGCTCGAACGAACCCAGTCCCTGTGGGAGAACACGGTCGAGTACAACCTGACCGAGACCGGGATTCACCCGTTTAATCTGACCGAGCTTCTGAGCCCCACGGAACTCGAAGAGCTGAACAGTCTCCGTCTCGGGTATGGTCAGACGAACGGCTCTATTGCACTCAGGGACGCCATCAGCTCGATGTACGCAGGCACGGACCGCGAGCAGATCATGGTCACGAACGGATCGATCGAAGCCAATTTTGTGAGCATGTGGACGCTGCTCGAACCCGGTGACGAGCTCGTACTCATGCTGCCCAACTACATGCAGCTCTGGGGAGCAGCCCGCGCATTTGGTATTACAGTAAGGCCCTTCCACTTACGTGAAGATCTGAACTGGCAACCGGATCTGGTTGAACTGCGGAGTCTTGTCACGCCGAAGACGAAAATGATCGCCGTCTGTAACCCGAATAATCCTACCGGCGCAGTCCTTACCGATGGAGCGATGAACGAAATCGTCAGCATTGCTCGAGAAGCCGATACCTGGTTGTACGCCGACGAAGTTTACCGGGGAGCTGAACTGGCAGGAAACGAGACACCTTCATTCTATGGTCGCTACCGAAAAACGATCGTTGCCGGAGGTCTGTCCAAAGCCTATGCGATGCCCGGGCTTCGCATCGGATGGCTCGTCGGCCCGCATCACGAGATCGCCGAAACCTGGGCCCGAAGAGACTACACGACGATCACAACGAATATACTGAGCAACTACGTTGCAGCGCACGCGCTCCAGCCCGATCGACGGGCCCGGATTCTATCACGAAACCGCCGGATTCTGAGGGATAATCTACCGGTGTTACAGGATTGGGCCGACTCCCACGATGGACTGTTCAACTTCATCCCACCTTCGGCCGGTGGCATGGTCTTTCTTCGGTACGATCTGGATATAAACTCCACCGAACTCGTCACGCGAATCAAAGAAGAAAAAAGTGCGTTTATCGTGGCTGGGGACTGTTTTGGCATGGATCACCGGATACGCATCGGGATCGGCTCGGAAAAAGAGTACCTGCAAGCAGGTCTTTCGCGCGTAAGCGCGTTTCTTAACAAATTAATAATGAACAACACTGGATGATCGAACCCAAATTATTCTATCGAAAAATGGACCGGCTGCTCAGCGATATCTCCGAGCGTCTCGCGGACGGAGATTTTCTGCCTGGAATCCTCGAGGCGCTTCAGGTAACGTTTGGGGATGAACTGCATTTCGGGTGCGGTCATCTTTTTGAAGAAATAGGAGACAACTGGGTACTTCAGGCTTTTTCGACCGACGCACCCACGCTTGACTCAGAGATCCCCTTCGATTCGACCACGACGGATCTCCTGAATGACCACGGCGGATACATATTCGACGATCCCGCGCAGAGTCCCGAGCTCTACGCCGATCGAAAAACCAAAGACGCGATCCCCGTGGCCTTCCTCGTGTCGGAAGCCCCGTTGAGGCAATGGATGTTCGTTTACTGTCTGCTGCCGGGTTGGGATCGTGAAGAAATATCGTTCACGATGAACGGTGTTCGATCCGCACTCAACAACCGCGTGCGCTCCGAAGCGATGATGAGCGACATCGAACAGGCCGCCGAAATCCAGCGAAGTCTTCTTCCCGCCAGGCCACCCGAATTTTCCGGCTTCGACCTGGCGGCTCGAACGAAACCCGCCGAAGCGGTCGGGGGTGATTTCTATGACTTCATTCCGTTAGACGACGATATCGTAGGTATCGCCATCGGTGATGCCAGCGGTCACGGCATGCCGGCCGCTCTCCTGGTTCGCGATGTCATCATGGGTCTTCGCATGGGCATGGGCACCCATATGAAATTGCTTTACACGATGAAGAAGCTGAATCGAGCTATTCATCAAACCACATTTTCTACGCGATTCATTTCCGTCTTCTACTGCGAAATAGAGCAAAACGGAAACGTGCTCTACGCAAATGCCGGGCATTCGCCCGGCCTGCTTTTCGACGGCGATAAGGTCACGTATCTGGAGCCTACGGGCACGATTCTCGGACCTATTCCGGATATAGCGCTGGAAAGATCGTACGCGCATATCCCTCCCGGAGGTATGCTCGTCCTTTTTACCGACGGAGTAACGGAACGCATAGGACCCGGCAACGAGCCATTCGAAGTGGAAGGACTCGTAGATCTTATCCTGCAGAATCGATCCCTGACGGCTGCTGAGCTCGTCGATGTCGTTATTGATAAAGCTCTATCGCTCAACCACGAGTCTGACATACTGGATGATGATGCGACGGCCGTCGTGATCAAACGCGATCCGTGACGGGATCCAGGTTGTGCTCGGAAGGCACCCCCCGCAGCTCCACAGGCGACACACGGCGATCCCGCGCTCTCAGGTTGAGCATTTCCACGAATACCGAGAAGGCCATCGCGAAATAGATGTAGCCGCGTGGTATGTGCACATCGAGTCCTTCGGCGACAAGCGCCATGCCGACCATCAGGAGAAAGGCCAGTGCCAGCATTTTCACCGTTGGATGGTTTTCGATGAACTCCGAGATGGCACGGGCGCTTACCATCATGAAAAGAATGGCGATGACAATCGCGATTATCATCACGGGTACGATATCCACCATGCCGACGGCCGTGATCACGGAATCCAGCGAAAAGATCAAATCCAGAACGAAAATCTGAACGAGAACCGACGTATATGAGACGGCTCTGGTAGCATGTGTGTGCTCATCGGCGCCCTCGAGCTTCGCATGGATTTCGTGCGTGCTTTTGGCCAGAAGAAACAGTCCACCGCCAATGAGGATGATGTCCCGTCCGGAAATAGCCGTTCCCAGGATCAAAATAAGCGGCTCGGTAAGTCGCATGATCCACGTCAGGGACAGCAGAAGCCCGACTCGCCCGAATAACGCGAGCCCAAGCCCGAATACGCGCGCTGTCGCACGCCGCGCTTCCGGCAATCGATTCGAGAGAATCGAGATGAAAATGATATTGTCGACACCCAGTACGATCTCAAGTGCCGTCAACGTAGCGAGGGCGATCCACGCCTGTGGATCGGAGAGCCAGTCAAACATTGTCTGCTTTTGCGGTCAGTGGATGTGTACGTGATCGGTTCGCCGCCCGTTGAACCCTTTTCTACGATAAGAATGCACGAGCTTCAAATCATGCAAATCCTGCCCAAAAAAGCGTCGGTTTACAATGGGCGGGGTGCGAGCGGACCTGGGCGAGAAACGCGCAATCAGAAAGTGCGGCGCCAGAAAAACAGGCGTGCTTTCAGCGCTCTCGCAAATTTTCTCCAGAATGACACGGATGGAATCTCCTGAGTAACACGGTCGGAAATGGAAGTCTTTTACAGCCTGGCCTACGGCGGGCCGGCCTTCAGGATTCGCTCTGCGCGAATGCCGGTTTTTTGGGAGATCAACACCGATGCGTATTATGACGACGATGTCACAGCGGGTCCGGCAGGACGGTTGCAGGAAGCGTTATCAGTATCTAAACGCAGAACATGACCAGGAGGGGCGTTTGCAATGAAATGGTTCGATCGAAAATTTACGTTCGACCTTCCGCTCTGGATGTTTCCGAATATTGTCGAGCGACTCAGGGGAACACCGGCACGGATGGAAGAACTGACACGCGATTTACCCGGTGATGCTCTGACCCGGAGCGTGCAGGGGGCGTGGAGCATTCAAGAGAACGTGGGTCACCTTTTAGACCTTGAGCCCCTCTGGTTTGCACGTGCCGTCGATTTTGCCGAAGGTGCGGATGTGCTCAGGCCGGCAGACCTCACGAACCGAAAAACCCACGAGGCGCATCATAATGAACAGTCGATCACGGCGATGCTCGCTTCGTTTCGGGAGGAGCGGGGGAAGCTGGTCAAAATGCTCGATGAAGTGGACGATTCCTTTCGCGGTGCGTCGGCGCTGCATCCGCGCCTCAATCAGCCGATGCGGCCTATCGATCTGGCTTTCTTCACAGCCGAGCACGATGATCACCACCTGGCCAGGATTACTGAACTGATCCGAATGTTTGACCGTCTCGAGGGCCATTCCGTGCGATGAACGGCGCTCGGAGCATTAGATAATAACACCGACTATAGGACAGCGTCCATGGAAGACGAACAACGCCGATCGCTGGAAACCAGGGTCGCAGAACTGGAAAAGGCGCTTCTCCGCGTAGAACGTGCGCTTGATAAACACGATCAGGCCGAAAAGCAGCGCTCGGCCTTAGCCACCAAATCCGCCGCTGAAGAGCTTTCCAGACTAAAACGTAAGCGCTCCGGTGGCCTGGGCTCAACCAGAGCTGGTCTGGAAAATCTGCTCGACGGATTACGCAATACAGAGGGATGGATTGGCAAGGTCGGCATCGCTCTACTTCTTTTCGGACTCGTTTTCCTGTTCAAGTACGCGGTCGATCAGGGATGGCTGACACCGCTTGTCCGGGTTCTTTTTGGACTGGTTCTGGGCGGTGTCCTTCTGGTGTTCAGCGCCCGACTGTACGGAAAAAGACGCCCGTTCAGCCTGCTCCTGTTCGGCGGCGGAATTGTTGCCTTCTACGTTACAGGCTTCGCTGCTTTTCAGGTATTCGAGCTGGTCTCGTACCCGGCCGCTCTGGTTTTCATGATCGCGGTCACGGTTCTGTCGTTTGCGGTTTCCGTTCGACAGTTGGAAGCGTTCCCGTCTCTTCTTGGTGCGACAGGGGGATTCCTTACCCCTTTCCTGCTCTATGTCGAACCCTGGTCAATTCCCGGCCTCGTGACATACACGTGCATCCTGATCACCGGCGCACTCGTCGTGTACTACTATCGTGGCTGGCGACCGCTTTTCTGGCTGACGTTTGTGGGCGGCGGTCTCGTGCTCTTTACCGCGCTCGGTAACGGATTCGTATTGACGCACGAACCCTCTCTGGTGGACAGAATGCCCATGCAACTGAGCATTCTGTTTACATGGCTCATTTTTTCCGTTCTTCCCATCATGAGGGAGGTCGTCGCGTCAAGAGGTGACTCAAGGCTTTTGCCCACGTCACCCGGTATGCGTGTGAAGGCAGGTTCTGAACGTACGCATCGATATCTCAATCAACACCTCCAGTTTTTCATTCCAGTCGTGGCGATAGCGGCCTTTCTGATGTCGACGCCGATCTGGTCTCTTCTCGACAAGGAATGGGGGTGGATTGCGCTCGTGGCTTCCATGCTGTACGGTATGGCCGCATACGCCATGTATTATCGCGATTCTGTAAAAGACTTTGCGACGTCGCATGGCGTTACGGCTATCATCTTATTCACGATAGCTCTGATCTATCTGTTCGAGAATCATCTTCTCATGTTGTTGATCACGATCGAGGCGACGGCCCTTCATGTGTTCGCGAATCGTTTCCAGAATCATTTCCAGAACGATTTCCAGAATCGCTTCCAGAACGGAGCCCTTCACCTCGGAGGTCATCTTCTGTTCGGCATTCTGGGTTTTGTAATGCTGGAGCGTCTTTCGCAAACGGATATCAGGGCCACGGACATCCTGAATCCGAGAGCCATTACCGATCTCATGGTTTTCGGCCTGGCGCTTTTCGCCTCGTTCCGCCTTCCAACCTTCCGGATTCGCAGCCTGTACCGTGTACTCGTTCATCTCGCATTTCTCGCCTGGTTCATTCGCGAACTGGACCAGATGGCTGACGGACAGGCATTGATAACCATCAGTTGGGGCGTCTACGCAGTGTTGCTCGTCGTTCTGGGACTGCGCCTGAACGATGGATTTGTCAGAGCGCTCGGCGTGGGAACACTCATCCTGGTCGTCGGAAAACTGTTTCTGGTGGATCTGTCTGCCCTGGAGACGATATGGCGAATCGTGCTTTTCCTTGGTTTCGGCGGAGTTTTCTTGCTGCTGAGCTATTTCTTCCGAACGTTGTGGCGTCAGGAATCGATCCCGGACAGTGACGGTGATGCGAACTCCGATCCGGGAATCTCCTCAGAAACGGCCTAGTACCTCGTGACAGAACGCGTCGGCTTTGCCTGAATTTATGGTCACCCAGTACCTCGTCCTCATTGCGTATTTCCTGACGCTTTTCGGCATTGGATATCTGGCGTCCCGCAGAATTCACGGGCTGGGTGACTATTTCGTAGGCGGTAAACGTCTGGGATTCTGGGTGGTCGCTTTTTCTGCCAGGGCCACGGGAGAATCAGCCTGGCTATTACTGGCGCTTACGGGGCTCGGCGCCATGGTCGGCCTGAGCAGCCTCTGGGTGGTCGGCGGCGAGGTACTGGGTGTGGGATTTGCCTGGTTCTTCATGGCGAAACCCTTCAAGGAAGCGACGGATCGGTTCGGATCGATCACGATTCCCGACTACCTGGTTTCGAAATACAACGACGGATCGGAGCCGGCGGAAAAAGCGACGCGGCTCGTACGCACGCTCGCGGCCGGAGCGCTCGCCATTTTCGTCACCATCTATGTCAGCGCCCAGATAGATGCGACGGGCAAAGCTTTTGAAAGCTTTCTGTCATGGAATTATTATTCGGGTGTTTTAATCGGATTCGGTGTCGTTGTTCTCTATACGTTCGGTGGCGGATTCGTCGCCGTGGCCTGGTCCGATTTATTCCAGGGGA
>CAZGOS010000169.1:0-6970 GCA_964527795.1 uncultured Rhodothermales bacterium
TGCACATTCGATGTACACGTCGTCCACCGGCAGGACGGTTACAGGAAGTGTTAACAGGCCCTGCTATAGTATCTAGCTCAGAATACCTGCGATCAGGAAAGCGGCGAAACTGATACCGGCAATCACCAGGGCATAAGGCAGCTGCGTATTGATATGATCGACATGGTCGCATGCCGCCGACATGGAAGAAATGAGCGACGTGTCGGACAGCGGTGATGCATGGTCTCCAAAGACACCACCGGACAGGACGGCTCCCAACATCAGCGCCGAAGAAATTCCGAGACCTTCGGCCAACGGCAAGGCGATCGGAATCAGAATGGCGAACCCTGTCCAGGACGAACCGAGCGTAAACGAAACAAAACATCCTACCACATAAACGAGAGCCGGTATCCACCACGAAGGCCAGCCTGTTCCCAGCAGGCCGACAACATAGGGCCCCATCTCAAGAGCTCGAGATACCTGTCCGAGTGCAAAGGCGAGAACGACGAGAATGACCATGCCGACGAGTCCCGCCGATCCTTTCAGTACGAGAGCCATAGAATCGACCGGCTTCATCAGGGCTTTTCCTTCTCTGCCGGATCCGGGCAGCGCGTACAGGATCATAGCCGAAGCGATAGCTGCGAAGACTGCCCACATTACCGATGTCGAACCACTTCCCTTCATCAGTTCCCCGTCACCGGTGATGTAGAGGCTGACGAAGATCATGCCCACCATCACGGCCACGGGTATCAACAGGTGACCGGCTTTTTCAGATGAACCTTCAACGGGCACGAGTTCGGCAATCTCTTCAGCGATTAAGGGAGTTGACCCGGGTCGAATGAGCTGTCCGGTACTTTCCGCCCGTTCTTCCGCTCGTTTCATGCTTCCAAAACGCCAGCCGGTAAGCGCGAGTACAAATGTCCCCACGATGGCGATGATCGAATAAAAATTGAATAGCAGGGACGCTGCGAGCAGGCCCACGGCTCCAGCCGACAACCCCTGAGCCGCCAGCAGGCCCAGTACGTAGGCGCCCCATCCATTCAGCGGGATGCTCATGCACACGGGAGCGCTCGTAGAATCGCAATAATAGGCCAGTTTCTCCCGCGGAATTTTCAATCGCTCGAAGAGTGGGCGATTGATGGCGCCCACGATCAGACTCGTGATGCTCGATTCCACAAAGATGACCATGCCGATGGCCCAGGCAAGCAGCTCGGCGCTTCTGCGCGTGGTACCCCAGCCGCGTTGCTGCGCCCAGCGAATAAAACCGGCAACGCCGCCCGATGCCTGAACGAGCGCGATCAGGCCACCGACGAGCAGACTGAAGATCAATATTCGGGTATTCCCGGGATCGCCGAAAACGGCGACGAGTTCATCGAGGAGCGCTCGCAGCCCGGCGATGGGATTGCCACCAACCAGTATCGTCGTACCAAGCCATAGGCCCGTTAGCAGCGACAGGTAAACTTCCTTCGTCCACAAGGCAAGCACGATCGCAAGAACCGGTGGCAGAAGTACGATCCAGTCCATTGAAAAAATATCTGTGGATGTCGGATGGAACGGCCCGAGAATCTACGAGAGTTGACCCATGTATGGTAACATCGGGCACGGGTAAATGCACCCGTACCGATTATCTTCCGTATGAGATCCTGTGAGCATGGCATTATGGACAGTATTTTGGGTGCCATTTTGAGCGTCATTTTGAGCGTCATTTTGAGCGCCGCTGTGGGCGCCATTTTGAGCGTGATTGCAGCAACACGAATCTGATTCAACTTCGTCCCAATGAGTGGCACACAACAGACAGAACCACCCCTCGAGCGCGCGACCAGATTCACGCAGCGCGTCCTGGATGACCTGCGGGATACGCGTCTGCCGCAAACGATCAAACGTGATCTGAAAGACACGTACCGGTTTTACCTGGATGACGAAACGCGCACAAGGCTCGAAACCATGGGGACTTTCAGGAAGAGCCTGTATTCAACAGGATACCTGGGTCGCAGTCTGTTTCTGAAGCTTTCACCTACGCGTCGGCTACTTCTTCTCCTCGGCGTACTGCTCACTTTAATCGGTATGCCCGACGAAGGGGCACAGATCTTAATCGGCATGGTCTGTATTCTCTTTGTGCTCGGTCTGGAACTCAAAGACAAACTGCTGGCGAAAGACGAACTGGCAGAAGGACGGTCCGTGCAGATTGCACTGATGCCGTCTGAAAATCCTGTGCTTCCGGGATGGGAGACGTGGCTTTATACCTCCCCGGCAAACGATGTCGGAGGCGACCTCGTTGATCATTTACAGATCGACGAAGACCGGCTTGCGCTTACGCTCGGCGATGTTGCCGGGAAGGGGCTGCCGGCGGCGCTCATGATGGCAAAACTTCAGGCGACGATCAGGGCACTGGCGCCGATTACCGGTTCTCTGTCTGAACTTGGACGACAGCTCAACGAGATCGTGGTGCGGGACGGTCTTCCGAGTCGGTTCGCTTCCCTCGTCTTCCTGGAAATCGGATCCGGTCCGGGCATGGTTCGTTTGCTGAACGCCGGACATTTACCGCCTCTCATTGTTCGAGAGAATTCAATCGAGGAACTCGAACACGGGGACCCGGCCATCGGACTCATGGCAAGTGCCAGGTACAAAGAGCGGGTCGTGCACCTGGAGCCGGGTGAATTGCTGCTCGTCTACTCGGATGGTTTGACTGAATCCAGGAACGAGATCGGTCGATTCTTCGGAGACGATCGCCTGCGTGAACTGCTGGGCGGACTGCGTGGCGTCAGCGCCAGGAGCGCGGGCGAGCACCTTCTCAGAGCCGTCGATGTATTTGAACGGGGCGCCCGCAGGCACGATGACCTGTCCATCATTCTGGTCAGGTGTCTTAAGCGCACCGCGTCCGGGACCGATTCTACATGAGCGTGTTTTCTCCTTCGCCCACAACGAGTTTCCTGACAGTAGATGCTCACTGACCGGCAAATGGATAAAATCTGTTACGATAGCGGTACCAGATGGGAATCGATGGTCGGGTATTCGCGCGTCGTCCGGGTAGGCAGTCATGTGCATGTTTCCGGGACGACGGCCACCGATGAGAATGGTGAAATTGTGGGTAAAGGGAGCGCATTCGAACAAACCCAACAGGTTCTCAACAATATTGTGAGCGCTCTTGAACAAGTCGGTGCTTCGATTGCAGATGTGGTTCGAACACGCATCTACGTGGTCAACATCGACGACTGGAAAGAAATTGGTCGTGCACACGAACAGGTGTTCGGTCAAATTCGTCCTGCGACTGCCATGGTTGAGGTCAGTCGACTCATCGATCCTGAAATCCTGGTTGAGATTGAAGCAGATGCCTTCGTATCCGATTCATCTTATTGACTCGACCCTTTAAGAGGTCTATCTTTTTTTGATATCGGTACAGCAGAAAACCCACAAGGGCCGCGACAACGAATTATTTTATGGCGAAGAACAGCTATTACTACTACGATCACGACGCTTGCTGCTTCGTCGAAGTGAAAGAAAAACGGTCGAAGATCTATTCGAGGACGCTGCTTATCATCGCAGGCTCACTCGCTCTTTCTGTCGCTCTCGCTCTTGGAATGGACCGCTTCGTTCAGACACCCCAGGAACTGGCGCTAATCGAGGAGAATGATGCTTTGCAGCAGCAGTTGGCCGATGTCAGCCGGCGCATTACGGCTGTCTCGGGTGAACTGGCTCGTTTGAGCGAAGTGGACCAGAACCTTTATCGTACGCTTCTTCAGGCCAGTCCCATTTCAGAAGACGCACGACAGGTTGGCGTAGGTGGATCGGATCCGTTCCCGGAATACAGGCGGTTCAGTCCGTCGACGAGCTCCCTGTTGGCACGGACGTCACAGCAGCTCGAGCGACTCGAATTACAGATAGGGCTTCAGAACGACAGCTACCGGGAGTTGGTCGACCTGGCCGGTGAAAGGGAAGTCATCATGGCGGAGATGCCGGCTATCATTCCGACGGAAGGGCCGATTATTTCCGGTTTTGGCGTTCGATTCCACCCGGTGCTCAGAATCAATCGCATGCACTACGGCCTTGACATTCATGTTCAACCGGGAACGCCCGTGGTTGCAGCAGGCGACGGCGTCGTACGTCAGGTTGGACGTGATGCCGGTCTCGGCATTCTCATCAAGGTGGAGCATGCAACGGCGGGTTACGTCACGGTATATGGACATCTCTCGAAAGTGGCGAAGGGGATGCGCAGGGGGCGAAAAGTCTCCCGTGGTGAAATAATCGGTTACAGTGGCAACACGGGCTTGACATCCGGCCCTCATTTACACTACGAGGTCAGGGATGTCGCCGGCCAGTCTTTGAATCCGGTCTTTTTCCTCGCACCCAGCATGACCCCTGCAGCCTATCAAAAGTTGCTCGAAGAAACAGCGAGAACGCGCATTTCTCTCGACTGAGTTTCGCCTTCATTGCATCCGGTTCGGATCTGCACGAAGGAATCTGCCGGGCGGAATATCCATCCGGAACGCGCTTGACTTTATCTAAGTAGGACACTATCGTCCCTGCCGATAAGTTTACGATGAGCTGTTTACGTTTAAATGTATTGGACACTGGAACTGGCAACCCATCTGGAGGATGCTCCATGGCCCGCGACGCGGGATGAGTTGCTCGATTACGCTGATCGAACCGGGGCTCCTGCTGAGGTGTTGGAAAACCTTCGACTAACGGAGGACGACGGAGAACCATACGAAAGCATTGAAGAGTTATGGCCGGATTATCCAACGGCCGACGACGATTTCTTTTTCGAAGAAGAGTAGCGTCTCCGGGACTTCCGCTCGTCGCTCCCAGAACCATCAATTCAGCGTTCAGACACTCCTTTTTCCCCACGTTCGCTCTGGTTCGACGTACACGTTTGCGTGCGACCTGCATTGCGCGTTGTATTCTTTCGTTCGGGGCCTCAACAGCGTGCAGGATCTCTCGCGCACCCGATGTGCTCGTTCGTGTCCTTGTCGCCATCGTCGTTCTTACCGCCTTCTCACCTGCAGCCGTAGCACAACAGGCGGAATCGAGCGAACCCACGTCTCCTTCCTACCGTGTCGCTAAAGTCGACTTTACGGGTGACCTGTTTTTCGACAAGGAACAGCTGGACCTGCATGTCAGAACTCGCCCAAATCGGAATCTGCTCGGAATACCGGGATTCACGTGGTGGTTGTGGCTGCATCAGTTCGGATCCAAAACGCTTGGCGGCGGAGTTGGAAAAGCTTTTCAGGCTATGGGGGAGCCGCCGTCTCACCTTGACTCTACGGTCGTAGCTGCCGACATCGAACGATTACGTCTATTCTACGAACACGAAGGATTCCGCAACGCCGGTGTTTCCGTTAATATCAGGCCCATCGCTGATACGGACCGGGTTCAAGTTGAATTTGAAATAGCTGCCGGTCAGGCCACTTACATCCGCCGCGTAAATTACAACGGACTTCAGGGTCTCGATCTCTCCGAGCAGATGACCATCGTACGACAGTCTTTACTGCCGCCGGAAAATATCGATCCTGATAATCCCCTCTCTTATCGAGCCAGAGACGTGCGCTACTCTGAACCTCTGTTGATTGAGGAGCGCAACCGGTTGATGTCGGTCCTTCGAAATTCGGGATTTGCAGACGTCGTCCGAAATTCTATTCACGCCGTAATCTGGGACGCACGACCCGATTCATTTGATGTGACCATTCACATCAGGCTTGGACCGAGATACCGGTTTGGTGATGTGAATTATTTTGTTGCAGGTCCGGTCTCCGACGCATCGGAGCGAACCCACTCTGAGCCACTTGAGTCCTTTGAAGACGGCGTTGAAGGTGGTTTTGCATCCGCTGACTTCTCGGGAGAAGTAAAACTTCGTTTCAGCGTGCTGAGACGGGCACTCCGTTATAGACCGGGGGACTGGTACGACGGCAGCCGACTGCTCGCTACAAAAAGACGACTGGACGCGACAGGCATTTTTGCCTTTACGGAATTTCTCCGTGATGGAGAGGATTCTACGAACACTGGAGCGACGCGTATCGATCACCGCTTCAATCTTCAGACACGTCTTCGTCATCAGATCCGATTTCAGACATTTATGCTCCAGAGGAGCGGCGCGTTGCGGGATGCGGATAATGAACTGGGAGCCGGCATCGGAATCACCTATAACAATCTCAACCTGTTCGGAGGAGGTGAAAGTTTTCAACTGACGACCAATGGCAGCCTGGCTGCAGATCTTGGAGGTCCCGGTGGATTTACGTCGGCTCAGTGGGAAGTGGCTGCCAGTCTGGCGTATCCCTATCTGACGTTTCCTCTCGGGGCACTGGACCGACGTCTTAATTTATATGACGCCAGAACGCGGTTCTCCCTCACACTGCTGGCTGCCCGAAGAGATGCCTTGCGACTTGTCCTCCGAGGTAGAGGTCGCGCAACGTATCGCTTCGAACTCCGGCATTCCCGAACGCTGACATCGTTTCTGGATCTGGTCGACATCACCGTCAGCAATCCGGACACGCTGGACGGTTTTCAGGAATTCTTTCTTGACGCCATACTGCGCTCTGTGGATGATCCCGTGCAGAGGGGACAGATTGTGGAAGATTACACGGTTCCGCAGTTCAACAATGCGCTTCGCTATACTTTTCGATCGGCTAATGTGGATCCGTTCCGCCGATCGGACGGCTATGCGTACGAAAGTTCATTTGAAGTAGGCGGCAATCTGGGCTATTTGCTGGATCGATATGTGTATTCGCCCGGTAGTCTCGAAGGCAGTCTGCCGGGACTGCCTTTCTTCAAGGGCAAGGGTTCAGCCGGGCGCATGGTGTATCGCCAGTACATTCGCTTCGTTGCCGACTTCCGCACGTATTACCGTCTTACGTCCAGGTCGGTGTTCGCCTGGAAATTCATATTGGGACTGGCCCACCCGACCGGGCGTGCGGATGTCATTCCTTTCGATCGACGCTTCTACAGCGGAGGGGCGTCGAGCGTGCGGGCCTGGCGTCTTCGTGACCTTGGACCTGGC
>CAZGOS010000170.1:0-6897 GCA_964527795.1 uncultured Rhodothermales bacterium
TTGTCGGCATGGTTGGAACGTCCATTATTCCGATCGCCTTCGTAACCAAACTGCAGCTTTTCAAGCTGACGGTGCCGGCGAAAGCGATTCTGTTGATCGTTCTCATCGGCGGTATTCGTGCGCTTTTGCCGGTCACTGTTGCGCGGCGACTGGACGGGTGGATTCACGCACCGGCCACGCCGTATCTGTGCGTGTCATTTTTGCCGACCATTCTTGTTGCCACGCTACTCTGGACGCCGCTCACGAAACGTACCCTTCCTGTCCTCGACAGGGCAGCCGGACCGGAGGGCGAAATGACGGAATGGGTCACCCGGAACACGCCGATCGATGCTGTATTTCTCATACCTCCCTCACTGTCGGGATTCCGTTACCGGGCTCAGAGAGCTGTATTTGTAGATTTTAAGGCGTTTCCCTTTCAGGACGCAGCCATGCTTGAATGGTATCGGCGCTTGATCCTGGAGGCCCCGATTCCGCACATGCTTCGAGGCGGCGTATCTGCCATGTTCGCGCTCGATGCATCGTTCGATGCGGCATCCCAGGCAACGGTCTCCGATCTAATGCGTTCAGAAGACCTCACATTTGTTCTTCGACGGCGGCCGTTCGATACCACAATACCCGTACCCGCAGCCATGCCCACAGCCGTGCCCACAATCTTGCCCATAATGGAACTTGTTTTTCAGAATCAGGATTGGTGGCTGTATCGAGCCCAATCCGTCGGTCAGGCGTCACCTTGAAGCGACTGCGTTCATATCTGGACATGTACCGGAGCAACTCCGGGTTGCGCGGCCCGATACTGAAGCTGTTATCGGCAACCGGGTACGCGGCCATGCTCGGGTATGCCGGCATGCTCGTCCTGGTGAGGCTCTACCCAAAGGAGTCGTTTGGATTATTCGACTTTGTAATCTCCGTTGTTGCTATTCTCACTCCGTTCGTGTCGCTACGTTACGAAGATTCTCTGATGCTCGCCGAGAAAGATCGAGACGGAGCTCACAGTTTTTTGCTTGCGTTCGGAACGACGATCGTGCTCTCGCTATCGTTGCTGCTGTTCCTGCCTTTCAAAGTTGAAATTGCCCTCTTCTTCAAGAAGCCTCTCATTGCGGAATGGCTATGGGTCGTCCCCGTAGCACTGATTGTCGTTCGGTTTGCGAAATTCTCGGAACTCTGGTTAGGTCGTCAAGAGCGATTCGGACGTATTTCGATTGGCCAGATGTCATATACGACGACGATGACCGGTATCAAGATTGGAGGCGGTATCATCTCCAATTCACCGGCAGGACTTGTATACGGATATCTGGCAGGATCGCTTACGGGCATTCTTGTTAACGTCCGGCTGGTTCTGCATAGCCTGCGAGTCGCGCTCAGCGGCGGAATATCGATGTCGCGCATCGGTTATCTGGCGACTCGATACCGTCGGTTTCCAATCTTTACGATGCCGGCCGCCGTCGTGGCCATGATGGGAACCCGACTCCCTTTTCTACTTCTTGCGTACTATTTCAGTTTTGCAGCGCTGGCAGATTTCGGCCGCGCATTCAGCGTCGTTTTCGTTCCTCTCAGTTTGCTCGGCGTCGCGGTGTCACAGGTCTTTTTCGTTCGCGGTGTGGAAGCGAGACGGGCTGGAACGGTCGCGCTCATCACGGATACGGTCCATCAACGCCTCGTATTTCTGGCGTGGTTTCCGACGGTCGTGGTCATGATAGCCGGACCCGATATTTTTCAGTTTCTACTCGGTGAGCCCTGGCGCACGTCGGGAGTCATAGCCCGTTATATAGCCCCGTGGATTCTTTTTTCAGCCGTTGCCTCCCCGTTATCGCGGTTATTTGACGTACTCGAGCGACAGCGACTGGAACTGCTGACAAACTCCGGCCTGTTCATCGTGGTCGCAGCCGCGCTTGTCTATGGCGGGTCCAGAGGCGATCTGTTTCTGACGTTGTTGCTCCTGGGTATTGGCGGCGGCCTGGTTAGAATCTGGCAAATCACGGTTCTGCTCTCAATCGCAGGTATGACCCGACTCTCATTCCTGAAACCTTATCTACGCTACGCATTGTATAGCCTGCCCTGGCTGTTGCTGGTGGCTGTTGCCGTCATCTGGACGTCTCCATTCGTAGTAACGATAACAACCGCCGCGGGCGGACTGGGCTACCTGGCTTCCGTCGTATATCGAGAGGGTCTTCTGGATATAAGGGAGAAGGCGTCTCTATCTGACGACGAAACGAGACCCCATGATATCGAAGAGACGCCCGACGTATGAAACGAACAGGAAAATATCTGATACCGATTTTTTTCATTTCGTGGTTAATGTGCGGCTGCACGGAGAAGACGCCTGAACGCGAACTGATGGTGATGAGCTTCAACATTCGCTACGCAAATCCTTTGGACGGCATTCATGTTTGGGAAAACAGAAAGGACTGGGTTGCCGAAATCATGAACGCATCAGGCGCGCAGACTGCGGGTCTGCAGGAAGCGCTTCGCCATCAAATTGATACGCTCTCTATCCGACTGCCGAATTATCGTTGGATTGGCCGGGGGCGTTCGGACGGAAAGGATGGTGGTGAGTTTTCGCCCATCTTCTACCGGGCGGCTGAGCTGGAGGTCGACACGTCGGCCACGTTCTGGCTCTCACCATGGCCCGATTCGATCGGAAGCGTGGGCTGGGATGCCGCTCTCCCTCGCATCGTGACATGGGCCCTCTTCCGTCTGAAGCAGACGCGCGAGACGTTCTACCATTTCAATACACACTTTGACCATCGAGGGGTCGAGGCGCGTCTGGAAAGTGCGCGGCTGATCAAACGAAAGATTCGAGAAATCGCGGGTGAGAGTCCTTTTATACTTACCGGCGATTTTAATACGACGCCGAACGATCCTGCCTATCGGCAGATCATCGCATCCGGTGAACGTTCGATCGAACTTTTCGACACGTATAGTGCGGGTGTTCAATCCGACCTGTCCACATTTCGTGGATTCGAAGTTGGATCTACTGAAAAAAGACGTATTGATTACGTATTTTTTTCCCGCCATTTTGATGTCGTCAGGCACACTGTTGTGGACAGTGCGCGCGGCGGTGCGTATCCCTCCGATCATTTACCGGTCGTAGTTGCCGCCAAGGTGGCGCCCGGAAAAGCACCCGGAAAGACGCCGGGCGCAACAGAATAAAGCCCTCGACTCTCGGAAGAATCGGGGCTTTGAGCGGGTGATGAGATTTGAACTCACGACCCTCACGTTGGCAACGTGATGCTCTACCACTGAGCTACACCCGCTAGCGTTCGGAGCGCAATGATAGGTACATTCACTCCTCCAGTCAACCTTGGTTCCAGCCTTGACACGAACCTCAAGATGCGACAGTTAAATCCCGGAGTTGGAGATATAGCCGCGTGAAACCAATAGCTCCGCATTAAGGATTGCTCCCCCGGCCGCGCCGCGAATGGTATTGTGCACAAGCGTCACAAATCGAAAGTCGAGAACGGCGCACGGTCGCAGTCTTCCGACGGATACGGTCATCCCGTTTCCAAGCATCGCGTGTCGCGCCGGTTGCGGATATCGATCGTCGTCGAAATACTGAATAAATCGCTCAGGTGCGGACGGCAGGTTCAAACCGTCTATGGATGCCGTAAATCCTTGCAGGGCGCTCACAATATCTTCGTGTTTTGCTGATCGTTCGAGGCGGACGGAAATACTCAGCAGGTGACCGTCTACTACGGGCACGCGATTACACTGTACGCTGATAGGTATCTCCAGCTCTGCGACTTCGCCGTTCGATATCGAACCCAACAACTTCAAGGGCTCCATGGCTACCTTTTCTTCTTCACCTTCTATAAAAGGAAGCACATTTCCCTGAATATCGAGCGAAGGCACGCCGGGGTAACCGGCCCCTGAAAGCGCCTGCATCGTCGTCACGTGCAGAGCCTCCAGTCCGAACGCATCGTGCAGTGGCTTAATCGCCGAGACAAGACCCACTGTGGCACAGTTCGGATTCGTTACAATAAAGCCGCCGTGCGGCCACGTTTGTTTCTCGATCAGAGAGATGTGCTCCGGATTGACTTCCGGAATCAATAGCGGCACCGCAGGGTCCATGCGATAGTTCTTTGCATTCGAGATCACGGGCAATCCCCGCGATGCATAATCCGTCTCAATTTCTGTCGCGACCGTTGCGTCCAGGCCTGAAAACACAAAATCACAGTCGACTGATTCGCTTGACGTTTTCACGGTCAATGAAGCGACCTCTCCGGGAATGGCACTTCCACCCATCCATGCAACCGCCTCCCGGTATGGTTTTCCGGCCGACCGATCGGAGGCGACTACAGCCGTGATTGTAAACCATGGGTGTCCAGCGAGAAGTTCGACAAACTTCTGCCCGACGGCTCCAGTCGCCCCTAAGATGCCGACGCGAAATCGTTCTATCATTCTTTCCGCCATTCTGTTCGCCACTTTTTTTGCGCCTGCCTTCGTCAATGCAACGTGCCGATCTGAGCCGGCATTCACGCCACAGTTTGAGGGCATCGAAGATACCCCACCGGACAGACAGATTCATTCAAACTTAATTCCGTGTGTCAGCGACACTGGTAACCCTGATATCCATCATAATCCCATGTTACCCTTGATGTTATTACTATCTTTGAACCTCATACATTACTGAATACGGCTTCCTCTTCATTTCTACATTTGCGACGCCCTGTCAGTAGTTTAGCCGAGCAATTCTCACAAAATTAGTTCAGACACGACGTGGCCCAGATAATTGATGGTAAAGCGATATCCGCGGAAGTACGAAAGGATATCAAGCAGGAAGTAGACGAATTATTGATGAGCGGAAGAAAGGCTCCCTTTCTGTCTGTGGTATTGGTTGGCGAAGACCCGGCCTCTGCTTCTTACGTTCGGGGTAAGCATCGCGCCGCAGCCGAAGTAGGCATTGAAAGCGATACGCTCACCTACCCCGCATCCATCCGGGAAGACGAACTTCTGGAGATTGTTCGAAGCCTGAATGAGAACCCTGACGTGAATGGAATACTCGTTCAGTTGCCACTGCCTGATCATATCGACGATCAAAAAATCATTGACACCATCGATCCACGTAAAGACATCGACTGTTTTCATCCGGCGAACGTGGGAAAGCTGATGTTGGGACTGCCCGGTTTCCAGCCTGCAACACCGGCAGGTATCATGGAGTTGCTGCGTCGTTCGGGTATTGAGATCTCCGGAAAACGCGTCGTCATCATCGGGCGCTCAAACATCGTGGGCAAGCCGCTCGCCAATCTCATGATTCAGAAAGGCATCGACGCCACGGTCACCGTGTGCCACAGCCGCACCCGAAATTTGCCGGACATCACACGCCAGGCCGACATTCTCGTTGCAGCAATGGGTCGAGCAGAATTCGTTACCGCAGATATGGTAAAAGAGGGCGTCGTCGTTATTGACGTAGGCATGAATCGGATTGACGACGCTTCGCGCGAGCGAGGATATCGACTGACCGGGGACGTAGCCTTTGAAGAGGTGGCCGAAAAAGCCTCTTTCATCACGCCTGTTCCGGGTGGTGTCGGCCCTATGACCATCGCGCTCATGCTCCAGAATACGCTGGCTGCGGTCCGATGATGCGTCAGACGTTTTCTCCTTCGAACAGCTCACCGTTCACTTCATAATCGAATCGGATGCTTGCCCCCATTGCCAGGGTGGCGGAAACCGAACAGTACTTACCCAGGCTCAGTTCGATTGCCCGGCGTACTTTCGACGCCTCGAAATTTCCATCGATGATATAGCGAACATGAATATCGTGGTAGATCGACGGCGCGGCATCATCGGGCTTTTGACCGGTTACCTCCATCTCGAATCGATCAATTTCATGTCTCCCCTTTTTCAAAATCGACACCACGTCCACACCGCTACAGCCTCCCAAAGCCATAACAAGTAACTGCATGGGCCCCACGCCGTGTGCTTTTCCGTCTTCGTAAGCCGTAGCATCATCCATATCAACGGTATGACCGGCCTCATTAACCGCTCGAAAATGAAAATCGTGCTCTTGCCTTGAAATCGATACCCGTACCGTTCCCATTTATCCACTCCCTGTATTTTCTCCAGAAGATGTCGACTCCAACGTCACATTCTCCGACCAATCCCACTCCTTCAGCGAATCGACAAACAAATGGGCCGTCATATCGTGCTGGATGGGCGTGACCGACACAAAACCTTTTTCAATCGCATCCAGATCGGTATTCTCACCGGAATCCGTGTTGATGAACGTTCCGGATAACCAGTAGTAAGGCTGATCAAATGGATCGACGCGTTCACTGAAAGATTCTTCCCATTTCGATCGTGCCTGGCGCGTGATCGCAATACCCTTCAACTCATCAATCGGAAGATCAGGCACATTCACATTCAACAGAACGCCATGGGGTAAGCCATTCTCAAGTACGCGGCGGACAATTCGCCGGGCAATACGGGCACTCGCTTCAAAATTACCTCCGCTCCATCGGCAGTATGAAACTGCTACGGCGGGAATACCAAGGATTGTCGCTTCCGTGGCCGCGGAGACAGTGCCGGAATATATTACGTTCACGGCAGCATTCGGTCCCTGATTGATTCCACTCACGACGATCGAAGGAATCCTGGGCAGAAATTTGTCCATCGCCAGCTTTACACAGTCCGCCGGCGTGCCGCTGACGCGAAACGCCGTTATTTCACCGGACGGTATGCGAAACGGCCAGGGCCGGGCACGCACAGGATCACGAATCGTGATCGCATGTCCGACGGCACTCTGCTCCAATAGCGGCGCCACTACGATGATTTCTCCGAGCCCATCGAGACTGGACGCAAGGGCCAGGATTCCCGGTGCCTCGATGCCGTCGTCGTTACATACGAGAATGAGCGGGGTTGAATCTTCGTTCTTTTTTTCCATGCCTGTCAACAGAGGCC
>CAZGOS010000171.1:0-6838 GCA_964527795.1 uncultured Rhodothermales bacterium
CCGAATTCATCCCCTTGATCGCAAGTCAGGGGCTTTCTTCGGGATTCTTCGTAAATTGATGGCGATGAAACTGCTCTTTCTTGATCTCAAATGATCCAGGAGCAAGCTGCGAGAGCTCTCTATTCTTACGTCTGTATGGAAAAGCAAAAACTATTCGCTTCGCAGGAAACAGGGAATCTGCGGCCCGAAAAGCTGCAGCCAAATCTGTATCACCGGTAACAAGAACTGCTGTATCGCATTCGTTGTTGATCAATAACTCGAGTAATTTAACCGCAATGGCGACATCCGTTTCTTTTCCTCGTATTTCTCCGTCGTCGATTTGCAGTTAGAACAGAAGACACTCTTTTTCTTAAACCTGTTCAATTGAGTGACTACGCCTGAATCTTGGAGACACTGGATATAGTCTCTGTGCCGTTTCGTTACCTGCGGTCTGTAGGACTCGAGGTGTTTGGCAAGTGCGGAGAAATAGTCAACTTTCTCTAGGACTGCCGCCCTTCCAAACAGATGTAGATACGACTTACACAAGCTGTAGATATCGAGCCACTTTGTCGACTTTCCGCGTAGTGCTTTCTGAGCTTCCTTTACGGAGTGGTAAAGGTTGAATCCGTCAACGATGAACGTGACTCTGTTTTCCATGAAATCCCCAAAAAAGAAAAACCCGCTGGATCGTAACCCAACGGGGGCCAGAGAGCCCGTGGGCCCGTCTGGGGATGACGTAAGGCGAACTTTACCACCTTATTTCTATATCGTCAACGTTTATAGCTCATTTAAGTTGCCGATGTTTGGCGCCTTATAACGCCGGCTTGACCGAAGACGTGCAGAGAGGATCTGCAAAAGCTGCGGAAGTCAAGACATCTGGTCGACTTCCCGTTTAGGGCCAATCGATACGGGGCGCCTGATAACATAGAAGGTCACGGGTCATCGTTTTCCGCAACGATTGAAGCCGCTCGGATCAGCACGTCACGTAAGCAATTCAGACGTTTTCTTTGGATATTGTTCGGAACGACAATTCACTGATAGAATCATGGCCCCTGGACGAAGAAACTTCACCTTTCGCGCAATTCGCGCAATTCGCGCAATTCGTGCAATCGTTGTTCTTCTTCTATCCTCTCAAGACGCCTGGGCACAATCGAAAATCGTAGCAGAGTTCTCCGTTCACGCGGGAAAATTCGCCCGAAGCGACACACCGGTTGCAGTGAATCTCGACGGCGTCCCGCTTCAAAAGCACATGGGGTCGATCCAGTTGTACGAGATCACGGCCGGCGCGGATGACCTCGTTGCATCCCAGCTCGCGCATGGTCAATTGTCCTGGATTCTGTCCGGCGAAACGGCCCCCGGTGCCGTGCGCAACTACGAACTTCGAGCGGTCGAGGAGCCGGTGCCCGCATCAAGTGGCAATCGCGTAACGGTAAACGACGACGGTGGCAATCTTCTTCTCCGGATAGGTGACAAACCGGTCCTGTCGTACCGCTATACGATGCAGCCCGTGCCTGCCGGCGTAGATGAGATTTTCAGCAGAAGCGGTTTTATTCATCCGATCTGGTCACCGGGTGGCGAGATTCTCTCGCGTATGCAGCCTCCGGATCACCGACATCACTACGGTCTGTGGAATCCATGGACGCATACGCGGTTCGAAGGTCGGCAGGTCGATTTCTGGAACATCGGCAAGGGCCAGGGAACGGTTCGAGCGGTCGGTACGCTGGAAAAGACCGAGGGAGAACTCGCGGGCGGATTCAAGGCGCTTCTGGACCATGTGGACTTCACGAGCCCCGATGGAGAAAAGGTAGCAGTCAACGAAACGTGGGATATCAAGGTCTGGAATGCGGGCCCTGAGCGGAAGACGTGGCTTGTCGATTTCGTCTCAGTCCTGAGCCCGGCCTCGGATGAGCCGCTCGTGATAGAAGCCTACCGATACCAGGGTTTCAGCCTGCGCGCGACGGAGAAGTGGAACGATCAGACGGCCACGCTGCTCACGTCCGAGGGCTACGACAAGACAAACGCCAACGGCACGCGCGCGCGCTGGATAGACGTCAACGGTATTACCGATGTCCCAGACGGCACGTCAGGAATCCTGTTCATGACCCATCCGGGGAACTTCAACTATCCGGAACAGCTTCGCATCTGGCCGACCGGCATGGCGCCCGTTACGGAAAATGTTTTCATCAACTTCAATCCGGCGCAGGACCGCGATTTTGTACTGGCCCCGGGCACGTCGCACAAGCTTGCCTACCGGATGCTGATTTACGACGGCAAGCTGGATCCGGACGCCGCTGAAGCGTACTGGAGAGATTTTGCCAATCCTCCAAGAGTGTACGTGTATCCCACGGGCGCTCTCGAAGGCGCATCCATTCTCGTCTATACGCGGAACGGCGAGGGATTCGTGCACGAGAACATTCCATATAGCATCGCCGCGATCCAGGCGCTCGGAAAACGCTATGGATTCACGGTCGAGGCGAGCGATGATCCCTCCCTTTTCACCGAAGAGAATCTGGCCCGGTACGACGCCCTCGTATTTTCGAATTCGAACAACGAAGCATTCGAGACCGATGCGCAGCGAGAGGCGCTTCAGTCGTATGTCCGGAACGGAGGTGGTTTCGTCGGTGTGCATTCGGCGAGCGGTTCGGAGCGAGACTGGCCCTGGTTTTCGCGGCTTCTCGGAGGAAATTTCGAGCGTCACGCACCGAGTCAGGACTTTACCGTCGACGTCATCGACCGCGCGCATCCTTCGACTTCGTTTCTGCCGGATCGCTGGGACATTGAAAACGATGAGTGCTATTATCTGAAAGAACTGAGTCCGGGCATTCGCGTGCTGCTGGCTGCGGACCTTACGACGGTGAGCGATGAGAGGAGAGCCGAATTTCCGGGGCGGCTCTTCGGCGACAGTTTTCCGATTGCCTGGTATCAGGAGTTCGATGGTGGTCGTCAGTGGTATACGGCGCTGGGGCACCGACCGGAAGAGTACAATGATCCTCAGCTTATGAGGCATATTTTGGGCGGAATTCGCTGGGTTGTAGGCGGCTTGTCCCCTTGACGGCTCAGATTCTCAGCTCGACAACAGGACGTATGAAAAAGAAGGAAGACAAACAGAAAGGCGCCGGCGTTACGAGGCGCGAATACATCAAGACATCGGTGATGGGTACGGCAGGGGTATTTCTCGCCCCATCGATTCTGCCCACGATTCTGCCCACGATCGTGCCCTCCAGTGTTTTCGGCAAGACCGCTCCGAGCAACAGGATCAACGTCGCGCAGATCGGATACGGCCGCATTGCCCGAAGTCACGACATACCTGAAACCATCAAGGAAGCAGATGTGCAGTATGTCGCCGTCTGCGACCTGGATAAGTTTCGCGCGGCTGAGGGAAAACAGCACCTTGAAGCATGGTATTCGCGTCAAACGGGCCGTTCAAAACCCATAAATATCCGCGTTTACCATGACTATCGCGAGATGATCGGGCAGGGCGACATCGACGCGGTCGTTATCAGCACGCCGGACCACCAACATTTCCTGCCCGCACTCGAGGCCGCCATAGCCGGCAAGGACATCTACATGCAGAAGCCGTTCTCGCTCACGGTCGAAGAAGGCCGGATCCTGAGCGATACAATGCATCGTCTTGGCACCGTCTTTCAGGTTGGAAGTCATCAGCGTTCCATCAGCCCGTGGCCGCATTTCAAACGCGCCTGCGAGCTTGTGCGCAACGGCCGCCTGGGAAAACTGCATACCGTGAAAGTCGGTCTGCCCGGAGATCCGCCGGGTGGCGATCCGACGCCGATGCCGGTTCCGGATAACTTGGATTACGACATGTGGCTCGGATCGACTCCGGTCGTACCATATACGTTGGACCGCGTGCATCCGCAGGATAGAATTCCCCCCGCCACGGGATATTCTCGGCCGGGCTGGCTGCGCTGCGAACAGTTCTCGGCCGGCATGATCACCGGTTGGGGCGCTCATCATGTCGACACGGCCCACTGGGGGATGGGAACCGAGTTTACCGGCCCCATCGCGTTGGAAGCGGAGGCCGAGTTCGCCACCGGAGGACTCTGGAACGTGCACGGCGACTTCAAGGTCCAAGCCGAATATGCCGACGGAATCACGATGCATATCTCCGGCGAATATCCCAACGGTGTTCGTTTCGAGGGAGAAGACGGCTGGATTTTCGTTACGCGGAGTGGTGCGCCGGTGACAAGCAGCGATCCGAGCGCCCCGCAGGAAAGGGAGTCGCCGCTTCAGGCCGGCGACCCAAAGATCCTGGAGTCCGTGATTGGCGACGACGAACTGCACCTTTACGAAAGCGAGGAGCAGCACAGCAACTGGATCCGGTGCATCAAGAGCCGCGAACTGACGGTCGCTCCCGTCGAAGTCGCCCACCGCTCGACGAGTACGTGTCTGATCTCACATATCGCCATGAAACTGCCTCGGAAACTCTACTGGGATCCGGTAAACGAGCGCTTCAAGGACGACGACGAAGCGAATTCCATGCTCTCGCGGCCCCAGCGATTTCCATATGCCGCAGAGATGGTGCCCGGTCTGAGCAGGATGGACTGAGAAGCACAGGTGTCTATCCCCTGCTATTCTGAGTTTACTCGCTCAATCATGAAAATCCAACTCCTGCTCATCCCGCTTCTGATGCTTGCTGTACTGTCGTGCGATACGGACTCGGAGGAGTCGACACCGGAAACGGTCGGCGCGCCCGGCAGCGTGCGCCTTATGACGCTCAATCCCGGTCATTTCCACGCGGCGCTGGTTCAGAAATATGAGTACGAATTGGTCGATCCGGTCGTGCACATCTACGCTCCGGGCAGAAAAGAGCTCGAAGCCTACCTCGCCCTCATTGAACGATTCAATACGCGGGACGACGATCCCACACACTGGACATCCGAAGTCTACCGGGGAGCCGATTATCTCGAGCGCATGCTCTCGGAGAAGCCCGGCAATGTGATGGTCGTTGCAGGAGACAACGGCCAAAAGATCGTTTACATCCGAAGGGCCGTCGAAGCGGGAATAAACGTGCTCGCCGACAAACCCATGATCATTCACCCGGACAGTTTCGAGGTCCTGAAAAAAACTCTGGACCTGGCGGATGAAAAAGGGCTGCTCGTGAGCGACATCATGACGGAGCGTCACGAGATCACGTCGATTCTTCAAGGGGTGCTCTCGCGAAATAGCGACCTGTTCGGCGAACTGCTTGCCGGAAGCGTTGATATTCCGGCCATTTCAAAAGAGAGTGTGCACCATTTCAGCAAGGTGGTGGCCGGGGCTCCGCTCGTCCGCCCGGCCTGGTTTTTCGATGTCAATCAGCAGGGAGAGGCCATCGTGGATGTAGCCACACATCTGGTGGATTTGATTCTCTGGCAAGTCTTTCCTGGAGAAGGAATCGACTACGAAAGCGCCGCGGATGACGTGCAGGTCTTATCGGCCAGAAGCTGGACTACGCTCCTTACACCTTCCCAATTCCGTCACGTTACGGGGGAATCGTACCCGGATTATCTGCTGCCGTCCGTCGAGAACGATTCGATGCTCACCGTGGCCGCCAACGGTGAATTTGTTTTCAGGGTGCGCGGCGTTCACGGAAAGGTGTCCGTCAGATGGGATTACGAGAATCCGGGAGGCGGCGATACGCACTATTCCATCATGCGCGGATCGCGTGCCAACCTGGTCGTGCGGCAGAACCGGGAGCAGAATTACCGGGCGACGTTGTACGCAGAGCCTGCCGGTAACTCCACGATGGAGGAAGTGAGGACCAGGCTCGAGGCGGCTCTTGCACCAATCGATGAAACATATCCGGGATTATCCATCGAGTCCTCTCCCTACGGATGGGAAATCCGGATACCTGAAACGTTCAGAGAGGGGCACGAAGAACACTTCGCGCGTGTAACGGAGCAGTATCTCCAAGACCTCGTCACCGGAGAATTTCCGGAATGGGAGCGAACGAACCTTTTGACCAAATACTATATCACAACGCAGGCGTATCGGCTGAGCCGGTAATTTCTCAGGCATCAGGCCCGGGTCCCGGCCGTGCGATCACACCGAGTGGAGAAGTAAACTGAATGGGTACAGATCTATTTGACATCTCCGGGAGGATTGCCGTCGTGACCGGAGGGTACGGCGTACTCGGTGGCGCGATCGCGGAGGCCTTTGCCGATGCCGACGTGCGCGTCGCCATACTGGGGAGAAACAGCATTGAAGCCGAGGCTAAAGTCGACGCGTTGCAGGCGCGCGGTGCGGATGCGATGGCGCTCGTCGCCGACGTGCTCGATGAAGACGCGCTTCGATCGGCGCGCGAGCAGGTCCTACATGCCTGGGGGCGCGTTGATATCCTCGTTAATGCCGCCGGCGGCAACGTAGCCCGCGCAAGAACGGACCGTCTTCCTGTTTTCGAGATGCCGTTTGACGCTTTTGACGAAGTCGTTCGTCTGAACCTGCATGGTACCGTGTACCCGACGCTGATTTTCGGAGAAGCAATGGCAAGACAGAAGAAAGGAATCGTGGTCAACGTCTCGTCAATGGCAGCCATTCAGGCGATCAGCGGCATACCCGGTTATTCAGCCGCCAAAGCCGCGATCGACAACTTCACCAAATGGATGGCCGTGGATCTGGCCCGTCGTTACGGGGAAGGCCTTCGCGTGAACGCGATCGCTCCGGGCTTTTTCATCGCAAAACAGAACCGGGATGTGCTGATCAATCCGGACGGCACCTATACGGAACGGGCACGAACGATCCTGAAGAAGACGCCTATGGGTCGCTTCGGGAATCCGTCGGAACTGCAGGGGCCGGTGCTCTGGCTCTGCAGCGACGCCTCGTCCTTCGTTACCGGCACCGTCATTCCGATCGATGGTGGTTT
>CAZGOS010000172.1:0-1386 GCA_964527795.1 uncultured Rhodothermales bacterium
GTCTTTCAGACCGGTGTTCGTTATCTCACTATCCACGCCATTCTTCTCTTCATCAATGGATGGTTTGCGCACGGTCGTAGTGACAGGATGCTTTCAGTAGCCGGTTTCTTCATCCTGCTCGGCATGGTTCTGTTCAGCGGGAGTCTGATCGTACTTGCGGTCTCAAACGTCCGATTCCTGGGGGCCGTAGCTCCGTTTGGCGGACTCTCCTTCATAGCCGGCTGGCTCTCTCTCGGCTGGGCAGCCTGGAGGGCCACTCGATAATCACGGTGTCTCGTCTTCCTCGAAGAGGAGCGTGATACTTGGTACGAGGCCGTGTTCGCGGGCCAGGGTCAGCAGCGCCACCGATGCATCGTCTGCCGAGTTATAGCTGCTCACTTCGCGGCTGTCCACGGCAATTGCATAGCCGATATCGTCGATCTTGCCGGGTTCATATTCCTCCCATTCCGTCGCCTCTTCAATTACAAATACCCCATCTTCGGGTGCGAAGGAGGCGATGAACCGCTCCCTGCCGGATTCTGTATCGATCAGGCTGAGATTGCCGAGCGCTTCATATTCGCCGTCGTAAAAAAGGGTTTCGGCGATCAGGCGCAGTGTGAAGTCATCCAGGTTGAACGTTTCCATATCCGTTCTCCTTTCGTTCGCTTGTTCCGATGCGAGGCGGCGCGCCTCTTATCCGATCACCGCCCGCCCGGCAAGATACGCCTCTATATACGGCATCGCGTCGCTTTGCTCAAGATGTTCGATTTCTGCGCCAAAGATTTCACCGAAATGATGTACAACGCGCGCGTGGACTTGCTCTTCGTCGACGTTGCGCCCGAGTTCTGCGGCCAACGAAGTAATTCCACGATCGGAAATGCCACATGGCACGATCGCTTCGTATCTATTCAGATCCGTATTGATGTTGAAGGCAAATCCGTGCATGGTCACCCATCGGCTGCACCGTATGCCCATAGCTGAGATTTTTCGCTCTGGAGTCTGTTTGTCCGCTTCGATCCAGACTCCCGTCCGCCCCGGAATCCGTTTTGCCGCGAGCTCATAGGATGCACAGGTTCGGATTATTACCTCTTCCAATTCTCTCAAGTACCGATGAATGTCCGTGTAGAATCGGTCGAGATCAAGAATGGGGTACCCTACGAGTTGCCCGGGTCCGTGATAGGTGATGTCACCGCCGCGATCGATGTGCACGAATGTTGCTCCCAGCTTCTCCAGAGCGGCTTCATCGACGAGCAGATTGGATCGGTCACCGCTTTTTCCGAGCGTATAGACCGGGGGATGTTCAACGAGAAGGAGCAGATGGGGGATACGTTCAGGCGGCGATGCGCGCTTGGCATGCACGAGTCGACTCTGCAGACGGTGCTGGAGTGCCCACGCGGCTTCGTATTT
>CAZGOS010000172.1:1486-6784 GCA_964527795.1 uncultured Rhodothermales bacterium
AATCTAGTTCGAAATGCTTACACGAATGTTGAAGTTACCCTGGATGTTCGTGGCAGACGGCTGGCGGCTGTCCTCACTGTCAAATTGTTCGTACTTCAAGGTGAAATTGGCAGAGACGCGATTACTGAACTGATAGCCGATTTGTGGCGTGATGGTCGTTCTTACATGAGCTGTTACGAGAGAGATATTGTCTCCCGCCAGCGCGTCTTCCGGCTGGAATTCAGGATTGCCAATGGCTGTTTCGAGTGCCCGTCTGAGCCGGAGTCGTTGATCGCTGGTCCTGGAACGAGCAATATCCAGTTTGAACGTCACACGATTGCTGAGCGTCTTTCCGAAGAGAGGAATTTTCAACCCCGATTTCTGCCACGAGATTCCGAGAGATATTTCGTTGGTTTTGTTTTCACTTACTTCAAAGTTACTCGTACTCAGCGAATACGAGTTGCTCTTATTCCACTGAATATTCGTCTGGATTTGCCCTTTCCACGTGATATCAAAACCGATAGCCGGCGAATAACGTTCGTTGATCCGAACATTTCCCGTCTGAAACTCCTCGATCGCAAACTGAATGGTTTTAGGACCCAGATTCACGATCTGGAATGTGTCCACCCCCCCGAACTGGGTATTGGTGATGTAGTCCGCGCTGTAATCGGCACTATATCCGTGACGCACGGTCATATTCCGCACGAGGGCTCGGATCAGCGGCCAGTCCGAAAGCCCGGAATACGTGATGTTCCAACTGGGTCTCGGGAAGGGCAGAAGGTTTTTACCGTCCAGCGTTGCAGATCCGTTGACAAAAGCCTCCCTGAAATCCTGCGTGACGGATTCGTTCGTCAGTACCGTGCGGCCATCAGAATTGGCATCACCGATGATGGCAGGAGCTTCACCGGGTGTCGCCTGAAGGTCTTTCTGGTATGTGCGAAGCTGCGAGACAAACATTTCCAGGTAAGAGGCACCGAAAGCCCAGACGGAAGCACCGTTTGAACCGGCGCGCGTTTCCGTGGAGCCAACGTCGGTGATTACCTGGGCGGCGTTTAATAACGGTCTGAATGTAAACGTCTCGTCATTCCGGAAGTCCAGATTCCAGTTCAGATTGATCTGCAGGTTCTGCGATGGGTTCAGCGCTGTGCGTGCCTGAAACTTGTTCGTATTCGTGAGCACGTCGGACACCTGAAGCGACGGATCAATAATGCGATTTTCGAGTGCGATCCGTCGCTGCAAACCGAAACGGTATCCGGGGGAGGCGCCGTTTCCTCGATAGGCATCAAAGATGGAGTAGGGGGTCCTAACGTCGATGATCTGGCCATCGTCGCCAAGAACGGGTGTTCCAACGTTTGATGACGCCGATCCACGGGAACCGTCGTAGGTTATGGTAAAATCTCGGACACCCGTTATTGCAAGCACAAACTGTCTTGCAATCGCACCAAAATTTGGGAGTGGAAGCTTGAAGCCTTTCTTTTTTTCTGAGTCAGCTTCCTCGTCCTGCTCGGGTGGCTCCTCCTCTTCAGTTCGAGGTACGCGAGGCGCCGGTCGTCCAGCAGACGGTCGACGCGTTGTCCGCGCTGACCTTTTTTCGTTTTCGTACAGACGCTGTTTTTCCTCCAGGTTCCGGTAGAACCCGAACTTTCGCCACAATTCCTGAATCTTTAGAGAGAGTCCGCCCCGGATGCTTACGATATTCTGGACGGAAGCACCGATCATTCGGCCTACCGGTCCGTTGGTCCAGTTGAATTGCGAGCGATAGGAAATGTCCTGAAGCTGAAACCAGTCGAGCGCTCTGATATTGTTAAACCGAGGCGCAAATGATGCGGAGAATGTCTGATCGTTTTTCTCGGCCCGTACGCCTCCACGCCCTGCGAAAAAATCTCCAAGTACGTCCGATGTTGGTCGGATCTGCAGTTTGAATATCTGGTTCGCATCGCGCAGTTCTTCGTCCGTAAGCAATCCGGCTTCGGTAACCTGCGTCAGCGACAAACCTGAAATCAGCGTGTCCGGCGTAATCACGGTGAATAGCGTATCGACACCCACGGCATTGAGGCTCTGAGCCGTATTGATGTCGAAACTCAGACTCAGGAATCCGAGAGGATTGTAGTTGATTGCGAAGCTGCGTGAGTGCGCGAAAGCGTGTTTTTCACGCAGTGGAAATCGAACGGTGATCGGGACGTTGGACGTGTCACCCGGGCTGAGATTCGGACGCTGCTTTGTTTGGGTCAGGTTTCTTGCAAAACTGGTCGATGTCGAGATGGACTGGGGAACGTAGTTGAACTGAAGGCCACCGAGCACCTTGAGTATCGGGATCGAATCCGTAAACCAGAAGGGACGCAGAGTGTGCGGGCGACGCGACGAAAAACGATAACTGAGCGACGTGGCCCAGCGCCAGGAATCACTGAGTGTCTGGGATGGGCTCCGAGCGTCTGTACGGGACTGCGAGTAGTTGATACCGAGCCCGTCGATTGTATTTCTAAGAAGAGCCGAGCGGGAATTGGACTTGCTGATTCGCGCCGAAAATGAACGGGTAGACGAATGTGTCTGGGCGGACAGCCTGGCGTCCAGTATCTCGGCTTCTTTCTGGGTGTTATCCAGATCTTCCCGTTCGTTAATTTGGGCGATGATTTCATCCAGTCGAACGTCCCCTCGCGTCGGAGAAAAGCGAGGAGTCGTTGTGTTCGATTGAATCTGAAAGGATACAGGTATCGACCAGTTGTATCGCTCAGGTATCAACTTGTCAACGCTCACCTCTGTCGTGACGCTCCAGTTATCGATATTGGTCTGCTCGCGTTCTCCCAGACTGCTGTCAAGTGAGCCAAATCCATCCGTCTGGGTCTGGATGTTTGCTTTTATGCGACCCAGATCGGCCAGTTTGATGTCTGCATTTGCCAAAGCCGACCACCCGTTTTTCTCATCGTATCCCGAAACACGCAGTTCGTTGACCCACACCGTGATGTCTTCCAGGATATCCTCGAATGCCGTACTTGAGGAATCAGCCGCATTACGAATACCAATTACGATACTGTTGATTGTACCGAGCGAGGGGGTTCCCTTGATGGCAAGGCGCGTTCCGGGCGGAGCAAACACCTCTGCATCGGGTACGTCAGGTGCGACGAGCGTATCGCCCACGACATTGTAAAACACACTGTCGGGAGGGAAGGCAATCCGGTCCCGTGCGACTTTGAGTTGGTTGAATGCCGCGAGTTCGATGTTAACCGAGTTGAGGTCTCGGACTTCGCCTTCGTACTCGACATCAGTTTTCCAGAGTTCCTTTGACGAAACTGCTGTTTCGCTACTGGGGGTAAGCGGCTGTTCGTATTCGTAATAGTCGCTGGTTTCGTTTGAACCGAATCGCACGAACAGTCTGGCTTTCTCTCGCCCAATTTCCAGTGGCAGTGTCGACAGATCGGTCCCGTCCATCGTCTTGCCGTGCATATGCACGAACATTCGCACGTTGGAGTATTTGAGCAGGTCCACACCCCGATTCTGCGTCTTGTAGATAGCCCGTTGCCGGCCTGGATCAAGATTCTCGACACGTATTACGAGCGACTGTTCTCGGGCGTCCTGGACGCCGCCGATTCCCGTTCGCGTCTGGCTTACAACGGCCCCAATCGGCGAGACGTATCGACCGGCATTTTCATCATCGTTGATGCTGGATATCGTTAATCGCGTCTCGCTCCGATCGCTGTCAAATTTGGTTTCTCTCTCCTGTGCAATGAGCTCAGATTTTTGCCACTGACTGCCGACAAGTTCAAGCGATGCAAATCGCAGTGTTATGGGTGCTTCGTGGCCGGTTGTCCAGAAGCGGACTGATTCGACAAGACTGAAATCCTGTATGGCACCGACACGCCGGGTGAATTTCCCCAACGGTATTCTGATCTGATACCACCCGGTGCCGCTGCCGTTTTCATCCGTGATTTCTCCGATGACGTAGTCGTCGACCCGATCCGGGCGCGCCAGCGAATCCAGCTTCACCCGGGAGAGCGGTACTTCGTACTGGAAATAACTGTTTTCAATATCTACCGTTGAGTTGAGGTTACGGTCTTCCGAGTCCGGGAAACGCGAGTTGCCTCGCCGCAGCGACGAATTCGTTGCGAGCTCTGTCTGCGTTTCGAACCCGTTCAGTTCCACACCCGCGAAGTAGCGTGTAAAGCGCTGCTGAAACGTTGCCCCGTTCGGGTAGAAGGTGGAGTTGTCAAAATATTGACTGTTTGCAAAATAGTGGTAGTCGTCTCCGGACGGGTCGGCCAGGGCCTTCGCGACTTCAGCCCGGTACCGGGGATCCGAGGAACCCGTATCCAGTGAGTTCAAGAAATCCCGAAAATGCTCCTGCTCGGTGGCAAAGGGGGGATAGTCGCCTCCGTAGGACGCCAATCCGTCAAGGCCGAGGTCTTCCGTTCGTTTTGTTGCGTCGTCGATATCGACAACGCTGTTCTGCGTGGCGTTTGGTTGGCGACCCCAGGTCAGAATAGACGACTCGCCGATTTCAGCCATGGAAAGACCGTCTTCGATATTCAGCTTCTCGTCCGGAAGCACGTCTTCCGATATGGATCCCATATCGAGGTACAACTTGGCATCCCGCCCGGCATCTCCGGCTGAATTTTCCGGGAATGGGCGGAATACGAACTCGACGAAATCGATGTTCTTGAGGCTGAAATCCGTAAATCCTTCGGGCAAGCGCTGCGCCATACCGCCCCATGTGGATTTCGGATCCGCGAGAAATCCGGCAAGATCGCGTGTGTAGTTGTATGGGCCGCGTTCGTGCGGATTGTAATACATATCGAACGTCTCAAGCGTGGGATCTATCTCACCGGCCACGTCGCGGTTCGGGAAGACCTCCTCCGTCCTGAAGATCTTGATGGAAGCGGGATCGCAGACCGGGCAGACGACGGTCGGAATTTCCCGCTGAGTACCGGCATTGATTCGATACCATGCGAACGAGCCACGCCAGTTCGTCCGGAGAGAGTCCGCTTCGGCGCCGGGGAGAACACCCACTTTGTCGACAGCGCCAATCGAATCGGGCGCAGCCACGAGGGACCACGTGCCGGGCTGCATCAAGGCGAAAGTGTTTTCGAATCCTTCGAAGTCGTCTATATAGGACGTCCCCCGCAATTCGTCAGACTTGAAACTCCGATTGTTCTTTTTAAGCTCACGGCGGGTTCGTTCGAAAGCAATCGTTTCAAAATGGCCCGGACGAAGCTGTGCAAATTCACCCGTCAGAGAAATCTGGCTGGGCTCTTTCGTTTGAAGAAGAGGAATGAAATCAATGGCCCGGGTCATCCAACGCGGCTCGAGTTTGATCGCACCGTCAAC
>CAZGOS010000173.1:0-6744 GCA_964527795.1 uncultured Rhodothermales bacterium
CCAGGTAGATGGTCCGAGTCTGGATTCGATTCTGGATGATTTTATCGTCGAAAAACTACTGTAAATCGACTATCGTCTGGCAAATCGATCGAATGGGATCTGAATTTCTTGTCTATCTGCGTCTGGGATTCGAGCATATATCGGACCTCAAGGGCTATGACCACATCGTTTTCATCGTGGCCCTCTGCGCCGTGTATTCGCTCAGGCAGTGGAGAAACTTGCTGTGGTTGGTGACGGCGTTTACGATCGGGCACTCGGTCACGCTTGCGCTCGCTACGCTCGAAATTATCAGCGTCGATACGGCCCTTATAGAGTTCCTTATTCCCGTTACGATTCTCATCGCAAGCGGCATCGACCTGTTTGAAGCGTTGACGACTCGGCGGATCAGTCCGGAACCTGCGGATCATTCCCCGGAGACGGCTGTCTCGTTTCGTTATTCGATTGCCTGGAAAACAAAATATGTATTGGCCCTGCTCTTCGGCCTGATCCACGGACTTGGTTTCTCAAATTTCCTCAGGGCGGTGCTTGGAGCCGAGGAAAATATCGTTCTCCCGCTATTTTCCTTCAATTTGGGTCTGGAAATGGGTCAACTGGCTATTCTTCTTCTCGTCTTAACCGTCTCATTTGCTATTGTTAAGGGTACCCGGCTTTCCAATCGTAACTGGACAGTGGTTCTTTCCGTAGTAACCGCCGGCATAGCTGTCTCCATGCTCTATTCCCGGTTTTTGAATCTCTGATTATTACAGAAATCCCGCGATCAACCATGAAGATCCCACACTTTGTGAGCGGAGCGCTTCCGCTCATGGCCGTACTATTCGCTTTTTTTCTCCTGGTGCCGGAGACATCTGCCCAGAACTGGCGGAACATCGACGGCGATATCAAGAGCAAGAATCATTCAATGTTTCGGCCCATTGAGGACTGGCCTGATCCAACGCCGTATCGAACGGCATCCGGCGCTCCCGGAGTCAATTACTGGCAGCAACGGGCCGATTACGTGATCGAAACTGAACTGGACGACGTGAACCACGTCGTGAAGGGATCGGAGCGGATCACCTATCATAATAATTCTCCGGACGTACTCACATTCCTCTGGGTTCAGCTCGATCAGAATGTCCGCTCACGTGAGCACAGTCGGACTTACAAGATGCAGGGAGCGCTGCCGTCGCGTATCAGTCCACAGTTCCGTCGCTTTGTCGGCGTCGAGCAGTTTGATGGCGGTTATACCATTCCCCGGGTTCAGCTCGTAGACGATGCCGGAAACCTTGTGGATGCCGACCACCGGATTCGAAATACGATCATGCGCGTCGATCTGCTCGATCCGCTGAATCCTGGAGAATCCGTCGACCTTGAAATTGACTGGTCGTACCCGGTTCCGGACAACGGTCGGGGGGCGAAGGAGCAGGTTTCTGACGGATGGCTGTACGTCATCGCCCAGTGGTTTCCACGAATGTCCGTCTACGACGACGTAAACGGCTGGCAGACCGAGCAGTTTTTTGGACGCGGCGAGTTCTATCTGAATTTTGGCGATTATGATGTGAAGATCACGGTTCCCTGGGATCACATCCTGGACGCAACGGGCGTTCTTCAGAATCCGGAGGAAGTATTGACGGAGACGCAAATGCGTCGTCTGAATGACGCCTACCGAAGCGAGGAGCCGACCTTCATCGTCGGTCCGGATGAGGTGATGACGCCGGAGAGTCGCCCGGTGAACTCCGGAACGCTGACCTGGCACTTCAAGGCGCAAGACGTGCGCGATTTTGCCTGGGCCTCTTCGAAAACGTTCGTCTGGGACGCCGCAGGTTACACGTACGAGGGCGACGACGTGCCGATTGCCGTTCACTCCTTCTATCCGCGTGACGCCATGCCGCTCTGGGACAAGGTCTCGACGCGCGCAACCATCGTTACACTGGAATCTTACGGCGACATGTCGCTCAAGTATCCCTATCCGAAAGCCGTCAACGTGAACGGTCCCGTCGGCGGTATGGAATATCCGATGGTCGCTTTCTGCGGCGCTCGACCGAACCCGGACGGAACGTATTCGGACAGTACGGAACGCGGCCTGATCGGAGTCACCATCCACGAGGTGGGCCACAACTGGGTGCCCATGATCATCGCCTCCGACGAGCGTAAGTGGACGTGGATGGACGAAGGTCTGAATACTTTTCTGCAGTATTACGGAGAGCAGTACTACGCCAATAAATTCAGGGATCGACCGGATGTCTGGTCACAGACGTCCGACGGCACCTATCCGAGCCGAAGGGGCCCGGCACCGAATATTGTGCCCTACATGCTCAATCCGAACCAGGTACCGATCATGACGGAGTCGGATATCATACAGAATAACTTCGGAAACAACGGCTACGCCAAACCCGCTACAGGCCTTGTCATGCTGCGCGAGCAGATTCTGGGGGAAGATGTATTCGACGACGCCTTTCGCGAATATTCACGGCGCTGGGCGTTCAGACATCCTCAGCCGACCGATTTTTTCCGTTCGATCGAAGAGGCGGCGGGCGAGAATCTCAATTGGTTCTGGCGCGGCTGGTTCTACACCACGTACGCCAACGATCAGGCGCTCAATTCCGTAACGTCGCAGTCGGTCGATTCCCTGCTCGGCAGTACAGAAGCGGGTGAGTATTACTACCGTATCGAAATTGAGAACGAAGGTCAGTTGCTCATGCCCGTTCAGATCGGGATCACCTATGAAGACGGATCGGATGAACTGATCATTTTACCTGCAGACATCTGGAGAGGCAACGAAATCACCTTCACGAAGGGATTCTTTGCGGACAAGCGGGTTATCGAGGTTGAACTGGATCCGAACGAAGTGTACGCGGACGTGAACCGTGACAACAATACGTGGACGGCCCCAATCGTAGATCCGGAACGACAGGAAAATCAGTAATCGCTTTTGTTCATGAAAAGGGGTCGCTTCGCGTTCCTGCGACCCCTGCCCGACTGATGGCTCACCGAACCAGAAAGATCGTCGGTCTGTATTGCGCAATTCTGCTGACGGCCAGTGTGAATCTCGCAGCCGCAGAGTTCCCACGGCCCCTCAGATCCGAGACGACACACGACTTTCACGTCAGCTACGGCCGCATGGCGGTTGAGAACAATCTGGTTGTGTTGAATATTCGGTTTTTCAAAGACGACCTGCAGGAAGGAATGCAGGCATACACGGGCGACACCGGTTTTTTTCTCGACATTTCTCCTCAAACCGATTCGCTGTTTACCGCCTATTTCAATTCTCATTTCACGCTGCTCGTAAGCAACAAGGTCTTGCCGGCGTCCATCATCGGGAGCGGAGAAGATTTTGAGAGCAAACAGGATATCTGGTGGTATACGCTACAGTTCGTTGCGGACGAGAAGATCGAAGCATTCCAACTGAAGAACGTTCTTCTTGTCGAGCAATTCGACGATCAAAAAAACATCGTTAAAGTCCAGCATTTCCCGTCAGAGAAAACGTATTCCTATTCTTTCGACGAAGATGAGCAGACCTATGAAATAAGGTTCTGAGGCTCCAGTCAGAACGCCATCGGAACATCGACGCAGAGAATACGCGCATGCTCGTCTATTTCAATCTGAACAGATTCGGTATCCCAGACACCCATCGCATCGCGGGGCCCGATCGATCGTCCATCCGCCACGATGCGACCGTCGATCACGAAGATGTAACAACCATTATCTGAGCGACGAACCGCATACGTCACGGACCGCTCTCTGTCGAAATCGGCAAGAGAGAAATACGCATACTGATTGATCGCGAGTGATTCCTGGGCCCCGTCCGGCGAAACCACGAGTTGAAACGCATTTCGACGTCCTTCCGCGGAAAAAGCTTTTTGTGCGTACCTGGGTTCGATGTTTTGTTCTTTCGGCATCACCCAGAGTTGAAGCAGATTGATGGGCTCAGTGGCCGATGCATTGTATTCCGAATGTGTGATGCCGCTGCCGGCCGACATAGCCTGGACCTCGCCCGCGGCGAGTTGCTGTGCATGACCCATGCTGTCTTTGTGTTCGAGTACACCGGATAAGGGTACAGTGACAATCTCCATATTGTCGTGTGGATGCGTTCCAAACCCACGACCAGGTGCAATAATGTCGTCATTCAATACACGAAGCGCACCGAAATTCATACGATGTGGATTGAGATATCCGGCGAAGCTGAACGAATGACGGGCCTGGAGCCAACCGTGGTCGGCGAACCCGCGCTCGGAGGCGGGATGATAAACAGTCTGCATTTTGCATAATCAGATTGATAGCTCTGGATCAAGGAATGTAAGGAGGGAAACCTTGTCGAGGCTGGAAAGAATTTCGATCTGATGTACTATCCGGAGAATCGGCATGCATACCGTGGCGCTGCGGGTTGTCATTTTGCCGAAAGCGACTGGACTATTTGCTCGAGCATCTGGATCCGCCCGCCTGGCCCTGAACCCGTTAATCAGTTAACAATCGCATGAGACGAATTCACTCTCTCCTGTTGGCCGGCCTCGTGGGAATGATCGCGCCGGCGTGTGACGACGATATGGCAAACGACAAGAATTTTGAATTGATCGAGACGACAATCGCTCAGGTGCATGAAGCCATGAGAGCGGGAACGCTCACGAGCGAGGATCTCGTACGCACCTACCTTGATCGCATTCGCCAGTATGACCAGGCGACGCTTCTCAATTCCATCGTAGTGTTCAATGCCGATGCGCCGGCCGAGGCTGAAGCCCTGGACGCCGAGTTCAAACGCACGGGTGAACTGCGACCCCTTCACGGAATCCCTATCATCGTCAAGGACAATTTCGATACGGCGGGCCTGCAGACATCAGGCGGTTCACTCGCCATGAAGGGATCCATGCCCCCTGACGATGCTTTTCAAATAGCCCGCCTGAGGGAAGCGGGAGCCATCGTCCTTGCGAAGTCCAACATGGCGGAGTGGGCTTTCAGTCCGTATGTGACCGAAAGCTCGATATCCGGCATCACCCGAAATCCGTACGACCTGGATCGGGTGCCGGCCGGCTCGAGCGGAGGTACGGGCGCTGCTGTGGCTGCCAATTTTGGCGTCGCAGGACTGGGCACCGACACGGGCAATTCCATCCGCGGTCCGTCCTCGCATACTATGTTGGTCGGTATCCGCTCGACCAAGGGCTTGACCAGTATCGACGGCATCATACCGCTATATGCTCGAAACGATGTCGGTGGTCCCATGGCGCGCACGGTCGAGGACGCCGTGCGCATACTCGATATTATAGCCGGCTACGATCCTGCCGATCCGATCACGGCTCGCTCTGAAGGCCGCATTCCACCGAGTTATCTGGAATTCCTGGATCCGAACGGATTGCACGGTGCCAGGATAGGCGTATTTCGGCAATATATCGATGCGGAAACCGCCGACCCCGCGGTCAAGGCCGTCATGAAGCGAGCCGTTGACGAACTGCGGGGACACGGTGCCGTGATTGTCGATCCCGTGGAACTTCCTGACTACGCATCCCTCACGGAGAATCTGTGGTGCAATACATTTCATTATGACGTCAATAAGTACCTGGCCTCTCTGGGCGAAGATGCCCCGCACCCGGATCTGGCCTCCGTCGTCGCAAGTGGTTTGTATTCTCCGTATATCAAAAGCCGTCTCGAGCGCGCACTCGGTATTACTGATGCCCCGGAGGACCGGGACCCACCGTGCTGTGATCTCTTCAGTACTCCTGTAAACATCGCCTTTCGGGAGGCTGTGCTCGAAATGATGGATGCGCATGAACTCGACGCGTTCATATATCCGACGTGGAGCAATCCGCCCAGGGTTGTGGGTGACATGGACAGCCCGGCCGGTGACAACAGCCAGCACTTTTCACCGCACACGGGTTTCCCGGCGATCACGGTTCCTATTGGATTCACATACGAGTCCCTGCCGGCAGGAATGACCTTTGTCGGGCGCGAATACGCCGAGCCGACCTTGATCCGTCTTGCTTACGCGTATGAACAGGCTACGCATCACAGACGGCCCCCGGAGCGATTCAGAGCACTTCGATAGGAACAGGGGTTCCTCTCCAACGACACTGGAATTGACAATCTCGCGTTGATCGGGTAATGTGTGGGCCTATTGGACTATTCCAACAACCCGCATCGGAGGCTTACAATGGTTACTCTCGGCTCGCTCTGGCTGGCAATTCTCCTGTCGGCCGTATTCGTGTGGATTGGCAGCGCCATCGTCTGGATGGTTCTTCCCCATCATAAAAAAGACTTCTCCAAGGTGCCGAATGAAGACGAAGCGCGTCAGGCGCTTTCGGGGATTTCACCCGGGGCCTACATGATCCCGCATGCGGAATCTCAGGCAGCGTTGAAGGATCCGGAGATCGTGTCCAAAATGAAGGAGGGCCCGGTAGGCTATCTCACCGTTGTGCCCAACGGGGTGCCTGCGATGGGCGGAAAACTCGTAATGAGTTTCGTTTTTTATCTATTCGTCGGTTTCATCGTGGCGTACGTGCTGAGCAACCTGCTCAACCCGGGAGCAGAGTATATGCACGTATTCCGGTTCGCGACCGTTATCGCCTGGCTGGCGTATGGACTGGCCATTATTCAGGATGCCATCTGGTTCGGCAGGCCCTGGAATCAGGCCTTCAAACACCTGCTGGATGCCTTTTTCTACGGCCTCTTGACCGGCGGTGTATTCGGCTGGTTGTGGCCGTAACAGACGCCGATTCCCTGAGTTCAGCGGTTGGGGCGGTTCGGTCGAATGACCGGACCGCCCCCTCGTCTTTTGCCGAT
>CAZGOS010000174.1:0-6686 GCA_964527795.1 uncultured Rhodothermales bacterium
ATCCCTCCGTACGCGGATAAAGTCCGAACAACACCTTGACCAGAGACGATTTGCCGGCCCCATTTTCGCCCAGGAGCGCATGAATCTCGCCCTTCCTCACCTCCAGTTCAGCTCCTTCCAAAACGCGCACGCTTCCGAACGTCACGACGATATCGCGCATTCGTAGAATTTCCTGATGGACTACAGGGTCGGTCTTCATGAACTTGAACGATCGACTTCGGCTGAACGGGCACCCGGGCGGAAGATACTTCTATACATGCATTTTCTTACCTCCCGTTATCTCACTTCGTCAGTCGATAAATGCGCTCGGCGTTGCCCTTAAATAGTTTCCGTTGATCGATTTCCGACATGTTCTGTGCGACGGTGAGCACCAGTTCGAGCCAGCCTGCATACGTGCCGGCAAGCCGGAGAACAGGCCAATCACTTCCAAACATGATTCGGTCGGTGCCAAATTGCTCTATGGCGTACTCCAGGTACGGAAGAACAGACCCCGGCGTGAAATTATCGTGATCGGCCTCCGTAAGTACACCGGAAATCTTACAAACCACGTTTGGCAGGCCGGCCAACTCCCGGATATGCTCACGCCACGGATCCAGAAGTCCTTGCCTGATTGCGGGTTTTCCCAGATGATCAAGCACAAATTGAATTCCCGGACACTCACCGACGAGTCGAATTAGGCTTGGCAATTGATGGTGAAAAATGCAGGCATCGAAAGTGAAGTCGAAGTCCGCAAGCATTTGAACACCTTCGATAAAACCGGGACTCAAACAAAAGGCCTCATCCGTTTCTCCCTGGATAAGGCGTCTGATCCCACGCACAAGGCGCTGATGCGCCAGCCACGAGAGGTGTGCGTAAGCCCGTTCACCGTTCTCCAACGACGCGTGGGCAACGATGGCGGAAATACGTGTATCCCGTTCGGCGAGTGAATGGATCCAGGTCACCTCATTCTGGGCCACATGATCGTCCATTGCGCCCGTACACTCAATGAATACGATTCTTTCGATCGAGACGTCATCTCGGTCGCCATCGAAACGGTTGAGGAGGTGGGTTTGGTTGAGGGAAGGAATATGCTCCAACCACGGGTAAGACAGGCGCTCAACGTCCCACAGGTGAACGTGTGCATCAACAAGAGGAATCAACATTCGGCGAAATGGTTATCACATAGTCCTATTCTGTGTGGAGAACCACGTCCTCAGGGCGTGGTTATGTCTCGTCGGTTTTACTGTGACATAGGGTTGTCACAGGTGGTCCTATATATTAATACCCTGTTCTTTGTCGTCGTGGTACGCGGTTGTGCGAGAAATTCCTCTCGCATGTAAAACTACGCAGGTAGGCATCGATGCGGCGATAACCAAGCCCATAACCAAATTGCTATTGGTAGGGTGGGGACCACCCGAACCGTGCCAACCACAAGTTGGGACAAACGCCCCTGGAGACTGCGTAAGCGGTTAGCATGATCTGAGCATCTTGCCATACTGGCGGTCGTTGAATGGGGAATCCACCTCCTCTGGTGGTGGTAGTTCAATTAAGGGAATATTAACCTTTACAGCTTTAAACTACTGCCCAGGTATCAACATGCTATTGTCCGCTCAGATCCATGTACAGTCTTGCATATAAATCAGCCATCGTCACGGGTGCCGGCTCTGGCATCGGACAAGCCATCGCCGAACTATTTGCCCGACAGGAAGCCGCTGTTGCAGTTTTGGACATCTCCAGAGATGCCGCCGGGCGAACGGTCGATGTTATACGTGCGAAAGGAGGCACGGCGTCCTGCCATGTATGTGATGTGAGCGACCAGCAAGCCATTGATCTCGTTTTCGACGAGGTCATTGCGCAGTATGGAGGACTCGATATTCTGGTGAATAATGCGGGTGTCGGCTCAATCGGAACCGTAGAGCAGACCACGGAACAGGAGTTGGACCGTATCTACGCCGTGAATGTTAAAGGTGTCTACAACGGTCTACGCGCCGGCGTGCGCGCCATGAAAGACAGGGGTGGGGCGATCGTGAACATGGCGTCTGTCGTGTCTGTTGTTGGTATTCCGGATCGTTTCGCCTATTCGATGAGTAAAGGAGCCGTACTCACGATGACGTACTCGGTCGCGTGCGATTACGTCGACGTGGGAATCCGGTGCAATTGCATTGCGCCGGCGCGCGTGCATACACCGTTCGTCGACGACTATCTGGCAAAGCACTATCCCGGTGAAGAATCCGAGATGTACCAGAAGTTGTGCAAAACGCAGCCCATTGGTCGCATGGGAGAACCCGGTGAGGTTGCAGCTCTTGCGCTCTATCTCTGCTCGGACGAGGCCTCGTTTATCACAGGAACGAACTTCCCTGTCGATGGTGGATTCATCACACTGAAGCCATAAGCAGCAGCGCATAATCCAACTTCGATCATGTACGACACAGTCAACGCTCGCACGCATTAACAGTATGAAACTGATTCGATTTGGACCGGTCGGTGCAGAAAAGCCCGGCCTCCTGCTGGAAGATGACAGTCGCATCGATGCCTCCGGAGTTGTGAAGGATTACGACGAATCATTTTTCGCCACGGATGGGCTGGTGCGTTTGGAAACCTGGGCTGCGACGGAAGGAAACGACGCGCCAAGGGTGGACCCGAGTGTGCGTCTGGGTCCACCAGTCGCTCGGCCCAGTAAGCTTGTGTGTATCGGTCTGAATTTCCGGGACCACGCACGTGAATCTGGCGCTGATATGCCCGAAGAACCCGTAATATTTTTCAAAGCAACCAGCGCAATCGCAGGACCGTTTGACGACGTAATCATCCCCAGGAACAGCATCAAGACGGATTGGGAAGTCGAACTCGCCGTCGTCATTGGTGCACGCGCCTCCCATGTCGATAATACGTCTGCCCTGGCGCACGTCGCCGGGTACGTCCTGCACAATGACTACTCCGAGCGCGATTTTCAGTTGGCTCGTTCCGGGCAGTGGGTGAAGGGCAAGAGCTGTGATACGTTTGCTCCGCTGGGTCCCTACGTCGCAACCCAGGATGAGATCGAAGATGTGCATGATCTCGGAATGTGGCTCAAGGTCAACGGCCGGATGAAGCAGAAGAGCAACACCTCTGAGATGATTTTTGACGTGCCTATGCTTGTCAGCTATGTGAGCCGGTTTATGACACTTTTGCCCGGAGATGTCATTTCAACGGGAACTCCATCCGGGGTGGGACTCGGGTTCGATCCGCCGCAGTACCTGCGCGAAGGGGATGTGGTCGAGTTGGGAATCGATGGCCTCGGAATATCCCGTCAGTATCTGAGATCTTTCAGCAACTGATGCACGCGCACACGCCCAAAGAAGAACGAGGAGTAGTACCTTCGTACCCGTTCTAGATCCGCTACAAATAATGTCTCGATTTCAGAGAATACTGGTTCCGGTACATGCCATGCGGCCCGGCGGATACGCACTGGACTTCGCAATCGATCTGGCTCTTCGACACGATGGCGAAATCTTTCTGCTTCTGAAGAATATCAGCCAGAGTGAGAGTTCCGAGCAAAAGTACTTCTGGTTGTTGGCTGAGGACGAAGACGCGAGTCGCGCCGCCAGTGCTGACGCCGGCGCAGATCTGGTGCAGATCGACGTTGTGGACGATGTAATGAACGATGTTGTGAGCGAGGTTGTGGATGACGTTGTGAGCGAGGTTGTGGGCGAGGTCGCGGGCGAGGTCGCGAACAACGTTGTGAGCGAGGTTGAAATGCCCTTCCATCGGGCCCACCTTGAAGGCCGGCCGATCGCGCCGGCCATCCTGGAGTATGCGGCGAATAATCAAATAGACCTGATCGTAATGGAGACGTACGGACATCGGAGTCTCGGGCGACTCGTGTTTGGCGGCACGGCCGAAGAGGTCGTGCGCTGGTCTAAATGTCCCGTTCTGGCTGTTCGTAAACAAGCATCCTCTGCGTCCCAATTCTCTCTGCAGCACATACTCGTCCCGGTGGATTTTTCCAGGTATTCGCGCGACGCACATCGTGTCGCCAGGGATCTGGCTGTTCTGTACGAGGCGTCGATTCAGTTATTATTCGTATATGAGGAGCGCCCGCTTCCTCTATTTGATAAAGCAGAACCATCCGGGGTCACCAGTCTTAATAGTCGAGAAGACACTGACGAATTCGCTGCAGAGGCACTTAAAAACCTGCACGATCAGCTCGATGAAGTGGAAGTGCCGGTTTCGTACCACGTGCGACGCGGACACGTATCGAAGGAAATTCTTGATTTTGCAGCAACCCAGGCATGCGATTTGATTATCACGACATCTCATGGACTGACCGACAATTCGGACTTTACGCTTGGCAGCGTGGCCGAGAAAGTAATACGCCGCGCCCGCTGTCCCGTCCTGACGCTAAAAGCATCGCATCAGTCGGTTCCGGAAAGTGCCGAATCGTCGGATGCGGCTGTCTGAGCCGTACAATTCCAACTTGAAAATGAGAGCGCAACGCCCTTTTCGGTACCTGAAAACTCATTATTTACGGCAACTTCGTCTATTCGATCGAAGTTTTGAATGGAAGATCACGGGACGGTGGATGCTCTATTCTGCGCTGATCGGCGTGGCCGGTGCACTGGGCGCTTTGATTTTTACCACGCTCGTCACGTGGATCAGCGACGGGGCGTTGCTTGAACTGGTAGGCTATTCGATGCCGATGCCGGGTGGGGAGGGTGGTGATGCTCCCGACTTCGATCTGGAACTGGCGCTTCTTCCGGCGCGTCGCTGGCTATTGTTCATTATCCCTACGGTAGGTGGCCTCGTCTCCGGCTGGCTCGTTTTTAAATACGCTCCTGAAGCCGAAGGACACGGAACGGATGCCGTTATTCGAGCCTACCATCGTGAACAGGGCCGGATCCGACCACGCGTTGCTCTGATCAAGACGCTGGCTTCCAGCATCACGATCGGAACAGGAGGAAGCGCGGGAAAGGAGGGTCCCATTGCTCAGATCGCCGCAACAATCGGTTCGTACATCGGCGATCGACTTCGCCTGAATCCGAGTGAACGGCGCCTGCTACTGATCGCCGGTGTAGCTGCGGGCATTGGCAGCATCTTTCAGTCTCCACTCGGTGGAGCTTTTTTTGCCGTCGAGGTGATGTATAGAGAAGACATCGAGAGTGAGGGCATTATGCCTGCCATGATAGCGGCGATCACCGGTTACTCTCTCTACAGCTCGATTGTAGGATCCAGTACCATATTTACAACGCCCCATTACGAATTCATTAATCCGCTGGAGCTTCTTCCCGTGGTGCTCTTCGCGCTCTTGTGCGCTGTGGTGGGAATTTTCTATACAAATATTTTTTACGGAACCAGAAATTTATTCAGTAAGAGACTCGCCATACCGGCACTGTGGAAACCAGCCGTGGGAGGACTACTCGTAGGTGCGTTGGCCTTTTTCTTCCCGGCGATCCTCGGTTCCAGTTACGGGTGGCTTCAACAGGCCATCAACGGGAATCTGCCCATCGTAATCATGCTGGTTATCGTATTCGCGAAGATAATCGCCACATCGTTCACGATTGGATCGGGTGGATCCGGCGGCGTCTTTGCACCTTCTCTCGTCATCGGAGGAATGCTTGGAGGCATATACGGTCATGGTATGGCCACGCTGATGCCCGATCTGGTCACCCAACCGGCAGCCTACGTGATGATCGGCATGGCCACTTTCTTTACTGCCGTAGCAAACGTACCCATTGCCACGACCATCATGATCTCGGAAATGACGGGGAGTTACACGTTGCTGGTCCCACTCATTTTTTCCGGAGTCATCGCCCACTTGCTCTCCCGGCGCTGGAGTCTCTATACGCAGCAGGTTAGAAACCACAACGAGTCGCCGGCGCACCGACATGAACTCACTCCGGAACTCTTGTCGGAGATCCGAGTGGGCAGCATTGTAAAACATCCAGTCTATTACCACTCCCTTGTACCGGAACACACCCTCAATGAGATCGAGAGTGTTTTCACTCGAACGAGAGAAGTGGTCCTACCGGTGTTGGCTTCTGACGAGGATCCGAGCGGGAGTCCGGACTACGTCGGCCTCGTGCTTCTTGACAGCATTCAGCCATACCTGCAGTCCGATACGCTTTTCAAACGCACAATTGTTGCGGAAGACCTGGCTGAACCTTTCGCTGCAGTTCATCTGGATGACTCACTGGACAAAGTACAGGCTGTGTTTGAACAGGTAGAGTATCCCGAGTTGCCGGTGTTGGATGATATGGGAGTCATCGTAGGTTTTGTGCGCCCGGGCCAGGTGATCAGCGAGTATCATCGCGCCCTTCTTCGGAAGAAACATTCAAACGATACATCCTGATCCGGAACCCGAATCATAATAATCTCTTTCAGTCATCCGGATATTCAATCCCGGTAGTCTGACCAATCTGAGTTCTCCATGATTAATCTTGCCATCGTTGCCGTCGGAGTTGCCGTCATCAATCTTCCCTTCGGATTCTGGCGGGCAGGCGTTCGGAAGTTTTCACCCGCCTGGTTTGTGGCTGTGCACGGCCCCGTCCCGTTTGTCGTTGGACTTCGCCTGCTTTTGCACGTTGGCTGGCACTTTTCGACCTTACCGGTGCTGATAGGAATGTATTTTTCCGGTCAGTATGTAGGCGGTCTCCTGAAGGAACGACGGAGTCGGAAATCCTAGCCGTATCTATTCACGCGTCAGCAAAAGTACGGAATTTGGTGGGGTCATT
>CAZGOS010000175.1:0-3095 GCA_964527795.1 uncultured Rhodothermales bacterium
GGCTTCTAAACCACCCGCGATCTCGTTTTCTGTAAAACTCCCCTTCACGGGTGAACTGGCGTTGGACCTTCCGTTTACAGAGCCTACGGAATATGGTCTGGGGCAACACGCCTGGGTCACGGCGCGGATCGGTCCGGGCGAGGACGTCTCGCTGGACATGATCGCCTCCTGGGTTGACGAGAGCTATCGCACGATCGCGCCGAAAAAGCTGATCTCCAAACTGGACGAATTGGAAGGATCTACGTCAAGTTAACCAGTCATGTGGTACGATTTTTTCTCACTGGTCTATGACCGTTCTCTCGAACGGCTCTTTCAACGGTCCCGGAGTGAAGCCGTTGCGGAGCTCGGGGCAACACCCGGAAGTTGTGTGCTCGATGTGGCCTGTGGGACCGGACAGAATTTCCCTTTTCTGCAACATGATGTAGCAGACGGCACGATTGTAGGCGTAGACGCTTCAGTGGGGATGCTTCGTCGAGCGCAAAGACGCATGGACGAAAACGGCTGGACCAATGTGCACCTCGTTCGGGGAGACATTCATCATTTCACCGAAAACCGCCTCTTCGATGTCGTGAAGCGTCGCCATGTTGACTTCGTGATCTGCTCACTGGGCATGACGGTAATTCCTGATTGGGAGGCGGCCCTGAGACACTGTTATTCGCTCCTGGCAATTGGAGGTCGAATTGTTCTATTCGACGTTTATGCATCAAGACGGACCCTGCATACCCGACTTGGCGAAACGATAGCGCGCTCCGACGTCTCCAGGAAATTCTGGAAGCCTCTCGAAGAATGGACCGGCGACTTTTGTCTTATGCAATTGCAGGGCTCTCCGAAAACGTTTGGAGGAAATTTGTTCGTTGCATCCGGCACAAAGCACTAGGAAATGCACTGGGAAATGCACTAGAACCGTCCCCAGTTTACCTGCTGCGGATCCCTACATTGAGACAGCCGCATCGGAACCCGTTCGAATCAATTGTATCACTGAATTCAGCCTTTCATCGTATACGTTATGGACGACCTGCTTCAAACACGTGAACATTGGTCGGTACTTGATTCCCTGGCAAACAGTCCGGAATGGTTCGATCTTCGCGCTTCGCACGTATCAGGCTGGAGCGTCGGTGAACAGATCGCCCACATAGTGCTTTCTCTGGGCGCAATAGCGACACAAATCTCCAGAGCGCTCAGAAAACCTGCCGGTATTCCGGGATCCGGGCCGAACCGAATGGGAAGAATGATTCTTGACAGTGGAGTCTTTCCTCGAGGAAAAGCGCAGGCCCCGGAGATCGTCGGACCGGATAAAGCTGGAGATGCGCTGGAGACCCGGAAACTGCTTCGAAGAACCAGGCAGAAATGGGATGATATCGAATCGCGAACCGGAGAGATAGCGACTTCGCAGGCGGTCGTTCGGCATGACCTGTTGGGAGATTTCACGGCGAGCGATTGGGTGAAGTTTGCTCCTATCCATACCAATCATCATTTGCAAATCGTGCGGGATATCATCGTCGCAGCAGGCGATGCAGTACCGGAATTTCTGGGACCTGTTCACGCTTCCTGAAAGGGCCCTGGAATCAACAAGCATCATAATCGAGAGGAAATATCATGGGACAACCCGTTGTTCACTTCGAATTCTGGTCGGAAGACACCGACTCCCTTTCCGATCGCTAACGCGATCTCCAGGCTGCGATGATATCCGCTTCGCGAGCCATGAGTGACCGTGGGCCTTCTGTCAAACGCGCTCGCCGTTCGTCGGTGATGGTATCAGAATACCACCAGGAGAGCACATCCATGCATGTTTGAGCGAGCGGCCTGAAGGTCAGGCCGTTGGAAACGGCATGATCATTTTTGGCGCGGGCCGATCCATAATTGTCGTCTACCGGCATAATCCACGGCACGACGTACGGTACGTTCTGTTCTTTCAGAAAATCGTAATCGGGAATCATCACCCACGAGACCGCCGAGGAAGTGGCTGCGTGCGCTCCATATACGAAGGCATGCATGCCCATCTCGGATGCCGGAGCGACGACGTTAAACGTATCCGTATTCCGCTGCTCGGCGAGCCGGATCATGAATTCGGTTAAATCGCGCACGTCAATGAACTGAACCGGGTCGTGCCCTCGGCCGGGTACGAACACCTCTCCCCCACGCTCCAGACGCACTGGCCAGTAAGGAAAACGATTCGAAGCATCACCGGGCCCGATGACGTAGGTTGGACGCACGATGATCGTGCGATCTTCTCCAAAGGCTTTCCTGGCTTCAATTTCCGAGAGAGACTTCATGATGCCGTATCGGGAGTCCTCGTTATCCGGAATGCCTGGTGCAGGTTCGAGAACGAGGTCTGTATCCTCCTGTGTATCTGAGCCCAGATAGGGATAGTAGACGCCTGTCGATGACGTATAGAGATACAATCCAATGCTATCCTTGAGCAGCTCGGCCGAGTCACGCGTCCACTGCACACGGTAGCCGGAATTGTCGATCACGACGTCCCACGCCCTCCCCTTCAATGCTTCCAGGTTGTCGTTTCGATCGCCGATCAATTGCTCTACGTCCCTGTAGAGATGACGAAGAACGGTCGGCTGCGATTGGCCTCTTGTAAAGATCGTGACGGAATGTCCCCTGCCAAGGGCATATTGGATCAGATGGGGACCCAGAAAACTCGTGCCGCCCAGAATCAAAATTCTAAGTGGATGCACGGGACCAGCGTTCGCCTTTCGTACGGAGTCCGGTTGAGAAAGGGCCGTCGCCGAATCGGCCTGTCCCGGCACGTAGCCCATGGATAGTGTACCCATGGATAGTGCGCCGCCCGCCAGGGTAGCTCGTTTCATGAAGTCGCGTCGACTATGTGGCATCTGTCTGATTCAATGAATGAACTGAAATTGGCGGCTGGAAATGTAGCGAAGAATCGATTCAAACGAAGCGGGAAAGTCGTCGTTTTCGGTAAATATGGGACATAATCGATTGGCGCCGGCTCGCAACAGGACTATATTCAGTGCCTTCCTGATCGATCTCTTTCTTTACCGATGGATGCTGAACTTGAGGAGCTGTATCAAGCGTTGATACTTGATCACGACGCCAGACCGAGAAATTATCGACCGTCCGGC
>CAZGOS010000175.1:3195-6596 GCA_964527795.1 uncultured Rhodothermales bacterium
CCTGCTACAATCCGCTCTGCGGAGACTCCTACAAGATCTACATCGAAACCAGTAAAGGTCGGATAGCGACAATTTGTTTTGAGGGGCACGGCTGCGCAATCTCCAAAGCTTCCCTGTCGATGATGACTACGATCTTAACGGGAAAAACGATCGATGACGCCGTTCAGTTTTTTCACCTCTTTCGAGATTCGCTTCTAGGAAAAAACGACGTGGACGACGATCTCCCTGGTGAACTGGTAGCCCTGACAACGGTCAGAAACGCACCGACACGGATCAAGTGCGCACTGCTTGGCTGGGAAGCCATGAAGGAGGCGCTGAGTTCGGACGGGACTCTTTTGTAATCGAAAACTTATGAGGGTGTTTTTCGATTCCTGACCGCGACGATTTCCGCCATGATGCTCAGCGCAATTTCCTTTGGGGACGCTGCGCCGATATCGACGCCGATTGGACCGTGAATCCGGTCAATCTGATCTTGCGAAAAACCTTTGTCAAGAAGTCGATTGTTTCGTTTTTCCTGCGTTCGTTTGCCGCCCAGAGCGCCAATGTATGCAACGGGCCGTTCCAACAACACGTGCAATGCAGGATCGTCAATTTTCGGATCGTGTGTCAGTAGAACAGCATATGTATCCTCGTCCAGCGTGAGGCTCGGCAATATATCCTGGGGCCATTTAGCAACGAGGTGATCAGGAAGGACGTCGAATCGATCAGAAGAGGTAAAGACATCTCTTGGATCGATGACAATGGTTTCAAAATCCATCTCCTTTGCAAGCGCAAGAAGCCTTGCCGTAATGTCTGCGCCGCCGATGATGACCAACCTCTGGAGTGCAGGGAATACGTGCAGGAATATATTCCGGTCACTGAGTTCCAATTCCCTGGATTCTCTTTCCTGAATAGCGGCCAGGGCGGCTTCGCGCACGGTCTTACCATCACCACGTCGTTGTCCCTCCATTTCCGCCATCACTTCCTCCAGAACGGATTCATCCCGATAGATCACGTTGTGAGACGATTTATCGCTTCCCATCATTGAAGCGAGAACAAATGGTGCGTCGGCCTGAAGCATCTCGACAAATCCACTGCCTTCAAAACTGGACCACGTTTCTACGAGTATGCGAACATGACCGCCACAGCTTAAACCGACCGACCACGCCCGTTCATCATCTACACCATATTGGAGCACCTGTGGTACACCGCTTTCCAATACAGATAGCGCCGATTCGATTACACTCCCTTCGATACACCCTCCGCTGACTGAACCGACTACCTCCATGTCCTGCGAGATGAGCATGGTGGCTCCGCGGCGGCGCGGCGCCGAGCCCCAGGTTGAAAGCACTCGCGCTACGGCAAAAATCTTGTTCTCTTCGTGCCAATTCAGAAGTATCGGAAGGATGTCGCGCACGATTAACCTCTCATCACTCATGCATTACGTTTATGAACAATTTGTCCGGCACATGAAGAAAGCTTCTTCAGATCCTCTCTCGTATCGACATCGAGGTGGATGCCCGGATCGTCGATGTCGACCTCTACGACTCTTGACGGATTCGCATCGAGTATGGACCGGGCACCCTCATCGGAACCGAGATGCGACAATTCAGAGTGGAACACGTCTGAAAACAACACCGGATGACCCCGTCGACGTTCAAACACGGGCACGACAATTCTTCCGGAAGCAGCCGAATCGATCAGAGCCCGAATCGTTTCCGGCTTAATTCCAGGCATGTCTCCCGGCCAGATGAGGTAGCCGTCAGAGTCCGGAGCATGCTTGACCCCGGTTGCAATGGACGTGCCCATTCCTGTTCCGAATTCCGGATTGAACACGGTGCAAACGCCGGCGGCGAACATTGTTTCTTCAATTTTCTCGCGCCCGTGACCGGTAATCACCAGGATTTCAGTGATGCCTGCCGTCCGAGCGATTCGCACAACCTGCTCTATGACGGTCGTGTCACCCAGCGTTTCAAGCAACTTAAGATCGCCTGAGTATCGGCTTGAAAAACCAGCCGCTGGAATGATTGCAGTAATTTGAGCAGGATGCATCACGCCGCAGAAGATTTTGCTGAGTCCATCAGCCTGAGGCAAGTCGGCAGGCTCATCCCCAACCCAGAGCCAGACCGCCCTGGTAGACGACAAACGCGGCAATATAGGCCAGACCTGTCATGTACAACCACATGAAGGTCGGCCATTTCCACGAGTTGAGCTCTCGCTTTGCAACGGCGAGCGTGCTCGTGCACTGCAGTGCCAGGACAAAAAACACGAGCATGCTCAGTGCCACAAGTGGTGTATATACCAGCTGTCCCGTCTTTGCATCACGGGCATTTCTCAAATGATCGCGCAGTGCAAGACTGTTCTCATCGGCGTCCGCCACGCTATAGATCGTTCCGAGCGCTCCAATAATTACTTCTCTTGCAGCAAACGCGGACAGAAGGCCTGCGCTCAGCTTCCAGTCATATCCGAGCGGACGCATGACCGGCTCGATGATGTGGCCCAACCGGCCGATGAAACTACGTTCCAACTGATCGGAAGCCTCAGCGTTGGCGATTTCCTGGAGCTCCAACTCCAGTCCGGTCTGGATCGCTTCGACCGTTGGTTCGCCTTCGGCCTGCGCGTTTAATGTTGCAAGCTCGGTTTCAATCGCTTGTCGCCGTTCCGCAAGCTCGGGAGGAGTTTCAATTTTTGGAAAACTCGCTGCGAACCAGAGCACAATGCTGAAGAAGAAAATGATTCTTCCGGCCGTAACAACGAATACTTTGGCACGATCGTACATGCGCCAGAAAACGAGCTTCCACTGGGGTGCGCGGTATGGAGGCAGTTCAATCACAAACGTCGATTTCGGTCCCTTGAATATGCGCCGGAGAACACCTGCAGCAATAAATGCCGTCACCGTGCCGAGCAGATAGAGCGAGAACATGGTCAGACCCTGATACCCGATTGGACCGAAAACAGACGTATTGGGGATGAATGCGGCGATAAACAGGGTATACACAGGAAGGCGAGCGGAGCAGCTCATAAGCGGAACCACCAAAATCGTCAACAATCGATCACGCTGACTATCCATCGTACGCGTTGCCATGATTGCCGGAATGGCACAGGCAAATCCGCTCATCATCGGCATTACCGCGCCGCCGGTTAGCCCGACCCTGCGCATGACGCGGTCCATGATGAAAGCCGACCGCGCCATATATCCGGTGCTTTCCATAAGACTCAGAAAAAAGAACAGGAGAAGGATCTGCGGCAAAAACACGATGACGTTCCCGACGCCGGCGATGACTCCATCGACCAGCAGGTCCGTTATTAATCCGGGCGGGATCACGGTGCGCACAAGCATGCCGAGCTTGATCATGGCAAGCTCGAGCAGATCCATCACCGGTGTAGCCCAGGAAAAGATGGATTGGAAAACCAGCAGAAGA
>CAZGOS010000176.1:0-6576 GCA_964527795.1 uncultured Rhodothermales bacterium
TTCCATATCGCCGTGTAAATGTACCCGCATTCGAGAAGTACGTGACGCGGATGTCGATCAGCCTGGGAGCGCCAACCCAGGACACGGGCGCAATCAACTCAAACACACCCGGGTCCGGCTCGTTGACCTTCGGTTCCGTATACGGAGGTACGGTGGTCGTCACTTCGGCTCGAACGCCGTCGGAACGCCGAACTTCGAGACGGTACCGATGCTCATATTCTGCGCGGAACGGTGACCAGAATACATGACCGTACTCCGAAGTGCTGAACAGTATGAGCGAGTCGCGCCACTCCCGTTCCTCTCCTGTAGTCAAATCTATGGAGCTCACGATCGCGTCGATGGGCTCGGGGCGCGTAAAATCCAGCAGAGCCTCGATAGGAAAAACACGTACGGCCTGACTGTCCGTTGTCGGGTTGAACAGACCATACATCGTAAACACGAAATCTGTTGTATTTGACGGATCTACCATCTCTTCGCACGCCGTCAGGCCGGCGACGAAGAACGTCGCCAGAACAACGAAAGCACTATTGCTCACATTCATCTTCATTATTCGACCGCGATCTTGAGTCCTATGGAAGGGATAAAGGGAAGTTGATCGGCGCGGCGAAGCGTGAACACATCCAGATAAAAAATGTTGGCTCGGTCATAGGTGTTGATCAAACTTCCCTGCAGTGTCAACGCAGCACCGCGCACTTCGAAGGTTCTCTCCAGCGACAGGTCCAGGCGATGGTACGTCGGAAGTACGCCATTAAACGGTTTTTCGTAGATAACCCTTCGCCCACCTGCTTCTTTGAACACATCTACGGCTCCATCCATCAGTACGAAACCGTCAAACCCGAGCGCCCGGTTATACGGTAATCCCGATCCGAACTGCCAGCGCGCCGTCAGATCGAACTCGAGAATCCGTGTGCTCGCAAGCACATTCAACTGATGACGGCGATCGTGCGCCGGACGAAACCGAAACTCGGCCGTTCCAAACCACAGCTCCAGAGCTGCCTGCTGCGCATCATATTCTACTGAGGATAGACCGTAGCTGATGTTGCCGTAGAAAGTGCGTGAGCGGTACTCGATACGCACATCCATTCCGACGACCCGTCCATCGGCCTGCTGTACACGGGTGGTCAACCGCGGATGGGCTGTCCATTCAGCGATGAATAGATTGGAGTACCATTTTCGGTAACCTTCGATTGCAACATCCAGTCCCGGCGTCAACTGTACGTTGTATCCCAGGATGAGGTGTACCGACTGAGGAATATCGCTGAGATCCGGAACCGCCGCCCACGCTGTGAACACGCTCGTGGCGTCACGTCTGTCGCTGATGCCAATGATTTCCTGGTGATAAACGCCCATAGCGCCGCTCAAACGGTGCCGTCCCAGTTCCCATGAGGCTCGAAGTCGGGGTTCGAGATAGACGGCCCGCTTGCTCGGAAAGTTTTGGATTCGAAGGCCTGGAGCAATCTTCAGGTGCTCCACAGGTTGGAATTCCGGTTCGGCGTAGATGCCCACTTCGGTAATCCATTCATCATAGACAACGAGATTCTGAAACAGTCCCCCCAGCTTACTTTTTACATTTAGCGTTCGGGCAAAAAGACCCCACCTGACATCGACGACGCCACCATAAAATGTCAGATCCGCTGACGTATTGACCCGGGACGTGCTGGACGAACGTACGGGAGCATCATCCGGCCCGAGTTCACTGGATATCTTCGAAAAGCCGATCCTGAATTCGCCCAGCACCGGCATGGCACCAGGAAGCACCAGATATCGCGCGCCGAATGCCTCGTTGCGCCAGCGGACCTCTGCAAGCGGGGTCAGCCCGACATCCTCGCCGATTTTTCCCCGGTCGTAGGTTCGCAGCAGGGTCGCCGACAGGCGCGCATTTCGATTCAGCGAACCATGCAGTTTAACGAACAGGTCGCTGAACCTGAACGGCACTTTTCGATCGACGATAAGAGACGCCCCTTCTTCAATGACCGATTGCCGCAGCGAGGCAAGGAAGGAGAACTTTCCGCTGTCGTCAAGCGGACCTTCGGCTCGAGCGCCGATGACAAACGGCGATACGGTCGCGGAGCCGGCATACCGGTGTTTATTGCCGTGCCGGCTCGTGACATCGATCACGGAGGATATTCTTCCGCCATATCGCGCGCCAAACCCTCCAGCGTAAATGTCGACGCTGTTGAGGATCTCCGTCGGAAATGCTGAAAAGAACCCAAGTATGTGAAAGGGCTGATAGACCAGCATTCCGTCCAGTAGCACCAGGTTCTGCCAGGGTTCACCCCCGCGAATGAAAAACTGTCCGCCCTGATCGCCTATTGTGATGAAACCAGGCAATACGGTCAGGTAGGCGGCCAGATCACCGGAAATGTCCGGGCTGGGGATGCGATCTATTTCGGCCGGCAATACGGTCTGAAGCCCGGCAAGAACCTTTGCCACTCCGGTAGTACGTTCGGCGTCAACTACGACTTCGTCGAGTTCCTGCGTCGATGGTGTGAGCGCCACGTTCAACGCGAGAATCTCAGCAGAGGCGAGCCGAAGCGTATCCACGTAGCTGACAAATCCTACGTAGGACGCCGCAAATACGTACCGGCCTTCCTGCAAGCGACCGATGGCATAAAAACCGTCGTTGTCGGCAGCCACTCCGAAAATATCACCAGCCGAGTTCTCCACAAAAACGTTTGCACCAGGGAGGGCCTCTCCGCTGGACGCGTCGGTGACGAACCCGCGAACGGCGGCCGACTGGGCGCGTGTCTCAAACGAGGCCGCGAGCATCACTACAAGGACGAAGAGGGAAGACTGCCACCCCTTTGACGTCTGGTGTTGTGGCATATGAATCGCGTGGGTGGGATGAGTTGCGCACGTCAGGTCATTCGACCTTTAGAAACGCTTACCGGTCGGACCCAACGCCGTGTGTGCAAACCAAAACGCGTCGTGCTTGTTCTGGAGAGGTATCTTCTTTCGACCTGTCGGATCGATGTCGTCGACGCCGCGCCCGTGAATGCCGGTCGACTCCAGGCCCCGGTACATGTTGAACATATCGCAAATCCGAAATATTCATATCCGGCCCTGTAACAATCGCACGCGCCGGGCGTGTGATCTGCGCCAGTGCATTGATCGATTTCTTTGCGGAAGAATGTGGCGTCGCCTGACGATCTTTATCTTATTAGTGCCGTGCACGTTGCCGGTTGTCGCCCAGATCTCCGGATTTGTGCGCGATGCAGAAACCGGCGAGACGCTGCTCTTCGCGAACGTGGCGCTCGTGGGCACAGCCTACGGTACAGCAACCAACAGTGCAGGCTATTATGGCCTCGTGGGCATTCCTCCGGGAGAATACGAACTGCGGGCCTCATTCCTCGGGTACGTCACGCACTCGCGACTGGTAACAATACGCGAAGATCAGAACCAGCGTCTCGACCTTGAGCTACAACCTGGGACCTTGCAGTTTGAGACGGTGACCGTCGAAGCAGACAGAGATGATCTCGAGGACGCGCGCCAGATCAGCCTGGCCGGTTTACCGGCAGCTCGAATAGCAGAACTTCCCAGCGTTCTCGAACCGGACGTTTTTCGATCGCTTCAGCTTCTGCCGGGTATCAAGGCCGCATCTGATTATTCCAGCGGCCTTTATATCCGCGGCGGAACCCCGGATCAGACGCTCATTCTGCTCGATGAGACGACGGTTTACAATCCGTCTCACTTCTTCGGCTTTTTCTCCACATTCAACGCGGACGCCCTGAAGGATGTGCGCGTCTACAAAGGCGGCTATCCGGCGGAATATGGAGGTCGAATCGGATCGGTCGTTGATCTGCACAACAAAGACGGTAACAGACGCGAGACCCACGGGCGGGTGAGCCTGGGGATTCTGGCATCAAGGGCTCTGCTCGAAGGACCCTATAGTAGAGGCTCGTATATGGTTGCCTTCCGCCGGACGACGCTCGAACCGCTCCTGGGAGCCCTTCGGGATAAAGACATAGAAGGCATCCCCGATCAGTTTTATTTCTACGATCTCAATGCAAAAATCAATTTTGACGCCTCCCCGAACGACAAACTTTCGCTTGCCGTTTACATGGGTCGCGACCAGTTGAACATTGAGGTTCTTGAGAACACGGAATTCCTTCTTAAGTACGGCAACCGAACTTTGAGCGCCCGGTGGATGCACATCCTGTCCGAAATTGCCTTTTCGAGCGTGACGCTTACCTCGTCTCGTTATTTCAGCGATCCCCGATTCGATTTTGCCGGAACGGATGTGACCCGCGACAACAAAGTGGACGACTTCTCACTCAAAGCGGATGTTGAGTTTCTTTTCTCCGGAAATCACTCGCTGAAACTCGGTACGTGGGCCGGGTTATTTACCCTGCGGCTCCAGGACCGATTCGATGGCCAGGACTCGTTCTCAGAGCGCATTCATTCCGGTTACGGTTCAGCATACGCACAGCATACCTATCGAACGGGTCCCCTGACGCTCACCAGTGGTCTCAGAGCCAGCTATTTTGGGAAAGGGAGGTACTTTCGGGTTGAGCCGCGCTTCTCCGCAGACTACCGGGTAAGGGACAACCTTCGTTTTCAATTCAGCGCCGGCCGGTTTCATCAGTTCCTCACCCTTATTACGAACGAAGCTTTTGCAGGCTTCGATGTGTGGCTCACAACGGCAGACGGCGTGCCTCCGTCCTATGGTGATCAGCTTGTCGGAGGTCTAAAATGGTCGTTGCCTCGCGGATTGAACCTTGAGGTCGAAGGCTACTATCGCACGATGCTCGATCTCTTCGAATTGGATCCGTTTGTAGGAGATGTGGCCGGTCGCTCGTATGAGGAATTCTTTCAATTCGGAAGTGGATGGGCTTCCGGGGTGGAGATCTTTCTCGAGCGCTCCGTGGGACGTTTGAGTGGTTTTGCCGGCTACACGTTTGGGGTTACGCGGCGCAAGTTTCCCAATTTAAACGACAATCGTCCCTATCCGCCCAAGTATGATCGAACGCACGATTTTACAGCCGTTACCAGCTTTGCCATCGGCCGGAACTGGCGAATTACAACCTCATGGACCTACGCAACCGGGCAGGCATACACCGAACCGGCGTCTCAATATCGGCTGGTTGATTTCCCTCTCGGTTCAAATCCGCTCAACGCCATTGTAAGTCCGTTCAATAGAGCACGTCTGCCCGACTACCACCGACTCGATATCGGGTTTGACAAAAGAGGTCGCTTCTTTGCTTTTGCCGACTACACACTGCGCCTGCAGGTGATGAACGCATATGTGAGGAAGAATATCTGGTTCTATTTCTTCGAATTTGATAGCGACGAAATAGTCGATCGCACGGATGTGCCACAGATACCCGTGCCTATCCCGAATATCTCGTTCACACTTGATTTCTAGCAGTAATAATGACGAAGAACGTTTTCATATTTCTTCTTGTGTTGCCTTTTGTATTGCTTCTTGTGGCCTCCTTTATGGGATGCGACACCACAGACTCGTCCAGGCATTCGGACGAGGTGGTCGTCGAGGCCTACCTGATTGCCGAGCAGCAGATTCCGCAGATCCGACTGACGTTTACGGCGGACATCAAGAGTCGCTATATACCGAGTCTGCAGGCTATCAGGAATGCAAACGTAGTCGTTCGACTGATGAAGGCAGACGGCTCTTCGGAGTCCGAGTTTTCGTATGCCCACGTTGCGGACGAGCCCGGCGTCTACCGATCGGAACAGGCCCATCGCATACTGCCGCAAAGAACGTATTCGTTTAAGGCCACGATTCCCGGACGCGATCCGGTAACGGCCCAGACGATCGTTCCGGGTACGTTCGAAATAAAGGGATTAAACGCCGAAACGATTACGTATCAGGCGGAAAGCCAATTCGAGGTTAACATTACACCGAGCTTCTATCCGGGTCGCCAGAATATTCTTGTCTTCTCGCTCGAATCGCTCGCACCCGACGTCAGAGACCTGACCCCTTTCTACCTGGACATCATATATGGCATCAGGGGAAATGAAGAATACAATCCGGATAGCCTTGATGCGTCCAAGCTGGATCCGTTTCTCACAAACGCATCGCCTCCGATCAACGAGGGCAACTACGATATTAATCCGGACGGTACGATGACGGTGCGACTCCCATGGTTCTTTGTCGCCTTTTACGGGCAAAATCGGGTGTTCACGAGTGCAATCGACGATGGACTTTACGATTTCATGCGATTCCAGCACGTGCAGGCGGGAGGCTCAACACTTTCACCCGGGGAAATTCCCAACATTCTGGATCATATCGATGGGGGACGAGGTGTTTTTGGAAGCATGGCGCGTGTTTCGGCGGATGTGCTCATTACGCGTTGATTGAGATGGGTCGTACACATAGCGCACGCGTCGTCACGTGCGTTCGTTCGACACAACGCCGATCTCACGTCCGGCGACGGCTGTAGTGTGGTGCAGAACATCGTTCACAGACGCCTCTCAGTCCCCGGCTCCAGCGCGCGAATGCATCGCTCCCACTGCGTATCCCGTCGCCGCGGCCATAATCCCCCAGAGGATGTAACCGAGTCCCGTTTCACCGATCCATGAGGACTGCAGTCCACCCAGCAGACCACGCGACTCGAA
>CAZGOS010000177.1:0-6545 GCA_964527795.1 uncultured Rhodothermales bacterium
CAGCACATCGACAGCAAGATCGATCAGATCAAACAGCTTCGCGGAGACCTTCCCGAAGAGATCCGTGACATGGAGGACGAAAAAGAAGGCCTCAGTATCCGACTCGAGAAGCTGAAGCAGGAGAGTGAAGACCTGGAGTCCGGATTGAAACAGTCCGAGAAGGATGCAAAAGAAGCCGAGTCGCTGATCAAGAAGTACGAAGAGCAGCAATTACAGGTGCGCAACAACAGAGAGTACGACGCACTCACGAAAGAGGTTGAAGCCCAGAAACAGCGAATCACGGACGCGAAGACACGCGCCGAAGAAACCGAGGCTACGTCGCCGCTCCAGGACGTTGCAGTAGAAGAAGCTCAGAATCGGCTCAACGAACTGGAAGAAGCCCTGAATGCCAAGCATGCAGAACTCACGGAAGTTCTTGAGGATACGAAACAGGAGCAGGCGAATATCGAGAAGCGCCGGAAAAAGGCAGCTAAGGAAGTAGACGCAAGGTACCTTCGTGCATACGATCGCCTACGCGACCGCCTGCGTGATGGAAGAGCGGTGGTCCCATTGGTTCGCGGAGCAGCTTCCGGTTTTTCCGTACCGCCTCAGCGGCAACTGGAAATTCGCCAGCGCAATCGAATCGTCGCGTGTGAACACACGGGTAGAATCATCGTCGACGGCGATTTGTTCAAAAACACGACAAAAAAGGTCAAGCTGTAAACAGCAGGCACCTGACCAAACTGAACGTACCGGTCGGATCATCGCGCTCTGCGGTTGCAGGGTGAGGAAAGTCCGAACACCACAGGGCACCGTGCTTCCTAACAGGAAGGCCTCATGAAAGTGAGGACGGCAAGTGCAGCAGAAAACAAACCTGCCGATGGCTTCTAACGAGGCACAGGCTATGGGTGAAACGGTGGGGTAAGAGCCCACCGGCGTTCCGGGCGACCGGGACGGCCGGGTAAACCCCACGGGGTGCAAGGTCAAGCAGTACCGCACGCCACCGGCGATAAGACGGCCCGTCGAAACTGCGGTACGGGTAGACTGCTTGAGGCCGGCGGTGACGTCGGTCCCAGATAAATGATGATCTCACCGCTCAGCATTGCGGCTGTCGGGCGGCTAGACAGAATTCGGCTTACAGGCCGGTACATGCCGCGTTACATCGAGAGGCGATCTCACCGGGTCGCCTCTCGTCGTTTCGATACGTCGCAAGTTCTGTTGCAGTTTTCCACAAAAAAAAGGCGGAACCCAATGGACGCCGCCTCTTGATATCTGAAACAATACGATTTACTGCTGTGGCACGGGGCCTCCGTCAAACTGGTCTCCGCCCGTTTCACCACCTGCACCAGCATCCGCCGGAGGGGCAACCGGAGCCAATGGTTGCTGAACCGTGCCATCCTGCGCTTGCTGTTGAATCACGCTGCCGGCCCGATCTTCCGGTTGAATCGTGAACGTCGTCAGGATGCATAAAATGATAAACGAACTCGCCAGAATCCAGGTCATCCGTTCCAGAAAATCGGGAGCCTGTCGGGAGCCCAAAATCTGAGTAGTTGCGCCACCGGACGCGATACCGGCCAATCCGCCCCCTTTCCCACTCTGGAGCAATATTATCAGCGTCATCAGGACGCCGATGATCGAGATAAGTACAATCAGAAATTCAAACATTTCGCCGTTCTTCTCTTCCTGTATTAGCCTTATAAAGTAAGAAGTAGGAAGATCAGGGACAATTTATTATGGACTTTATTGAGGGCTTTATCATTCGCCGGTCCGTCCCCTGATCTCGTTAAGGCTTCAAGATTTTCAGATGTAGAACGACTGAAATCAATGTCCTTCGCTAGATTCTACCAGCCGGAGCCTTACGCCTGCTTCTTCGCCTCATGACCGGGACGAAGCATTACGGTCGCGGCGGCAACCATCGCCGCGGTCTCCGTTCGGAGTCGCCTCGGTCCGAGAGACACTACCCTGAAATTCGCGCCGGCCGCAAGTCCAAGCTCCTCATCCGTGAATGCTCCTTCCGGGCCGACCAGCACACGAGCCGTCTCTTTGATACCTGTCGCTGTAAGTGCCGCCGAGAAATACTGATCGTGTGCTGCACGCTCGTGACAAACGGCACGAAACTCATCTTGCACGTCCGGTAGACCCTTGATCCACTTTCTGAACTTGACGGGCTCAGAAATTTCCATGCGCTTTGAACGCCCCGTTTGCTTCATTGCTGTCATGACGATCGTATCGATTCGTTTCATCTTGATCCGGGACCGCTCAGAACGCTTCGTAATCAGCGGTATGACCTGTCGCACACCGAGTTCGACTGCTTTCTCCAAAAAGGTCTCGAAGCGATGGACATTCTTTAACAGACCAACCCCGATGGTGAGGTCGTACGACGGCTCGCCCACGTTGGCCCGATGCTCAATCACGCGGCCGACCAGCTTTCTCCTACCCATAACTTCGAGCGCTGTCCGGTACCAGTTGCCCTCGCCATCAACAACAGCCACCTCATCCCCCGTACTGACGCGCAGCACGCGCACGGCGTGATGCGCCTCATCCTCCGGGAAAATGATGGTGTTCGCAGATATTGCATCTGGAGGAGCAAAAAACGTATGCTTCATCTCGAAAGGAATAATCGTTTATAAACCGAAAGAAACGCCCAGATGGACGCGGCCGTTGCTCACACCGTCTTTGTCATTCAACGCATAGGTAGCGTTTACCAGACCCACTGCCGTCTGGAATTGCATACCCAGGCCGAATCCAGGATACCAATTTTCCGACGAAGGAAGATCTCCAATTCGTGGCGTTTCGACATATCCAACGTCCACGAAGACAAAGGCATATGACAATGCATCGAGGAGAATTCTGTATTCAACCAGGAGTCGGATCGCGGTCGCCGCACGGAATATATCCTCGTCGTAACCGCGCAGGGAATTCGCCCCACCGAAACGGAACAGGTCGCTCTCATCCACTATGTCACTCAATAACACCAGTACATCCGCCCCTCCGACTGCGGTCTGTCCGGAAAACATAGGGAGATAACCGCGTACGGACATGCGCAGTCTTTCCTGGCGCACGGAACGGGAAATCCGCGTCGTATCACCTTGAGCGTCGACCAGCTTCGTTCTCTCCACCTTGTCCCCTCGTTCGATCAAGGATTCCACGAAGACGCCGGAACGGGGATTCAACGGATTATCCAACCGCCTCAGCCTTGCCACCAGACCCCAGAACGTACCGTCGGAACGCGAGATGCGCTGTTCATTGCCCCGCAACCTTAATCCGGCTGCTCCGGGCCGCGTCAGCTCCCGAGAATATCGCGCTGCCAGCTCAAGACCCGCCGGCAAGCGGTATCCAAGGTCGACGGCCCAGCGTCGTTTATTGTACGTCGAGTCCTGCTGATAGCCCGAGAACGATGCTTCGAACCGAATCGGAAGACCGGCAGCCTGAGGATCCGCAAGGCGAACATCGACGCTGCTGGCCTGGTCGGGCCTCCGGTCGAGCCTCAGTGCGAAGGTTCGTCCATATCCGAATGGATTCTTCAAATTCAAATGGCCCGAACCAACGATCTGGGCCCCGCCGCCCGACGGTCCGGGCGGGAGGTATCCCAGTACAAAATCAAAAGTGCCGGGCGGCGCCTCTTCGACGGGAATACGCAGAACGGCAGTGGAGTCGACATACACATGAAGTTCCGGCTCACCCACGCTCACAAAATTTCCCGTTTCTCTGAGTCGCGAGGAGAAAGAACTCATGCCCGACGGCGTTATGACAGTTCCGAGCCGAACACCGGCTTCCCTGGCGGCAAACGCAATTTGCGTTCTTCGCGCGCCCGGTAGAACAAGCCCTGAAATGGGAATCCGGGGACCACGGTTGATTCCCAGATAAACATTGTACGCATATGGATCAGCCCCGGTCTGCACGAGGCTGTCAATTCCGACGACGGCCATATGTCGTCCATCTTCGGAAAGCTGGTCGAGCACCCGCACTATGTCCTCCTGCAGTTGAATGAGGTCAAGCGGATCACCGTCCCGCATTCGAAACACGCCCGGAATGTCCGGCTCTTCTTCGACCTCTTCTTCTGAACCCTTTTCGGCATCTTCATCAGAATCGTGACCGTTGATATACAGGTGACGGACGAGTACGCGCTTCCCCGACGATGCGTGAGCCACAAATCCATCAACGCCTGTTTGCAGTGAATCCATTCTGGCAAAGAGATACCCGCGTAGCCTGAGATGCGAAAGAATTTTCGACGTGGACGCTTCGAGGCTATCCGGATCACTGGACAGCCCCGCGGGTCGATCTATCAGCTCCTCGCCGTTTACTACGAATCGTACCGTCGAGTTTGTGCGACCCTGGCGATCCTGTGCCCAGCTCTTTTCTGCCCCGTGAAATATCACCCCACAAAGAACCAGGGCGACAGTGAAGGCAGAGCATGATCTGTCATATATTGTTGGCCCCATCCGCATGCCCATCCGACCCGTATTTGATGACTCCGTTCCTGATTTTAATCTTGATGGCACTCGTCAGCGGCGATTTCAGGTTGCACAACACGCTACCGCAAAGAACGGCCGAGTTGCGCGCGGTTGCGGCGTATGACGAACGCAGGCATCTAGATCGTTTCCGGGTGGGTTCAATTCGCCCCGACACGATCATCGCCGGTCAGACATTTATCGCCAATTTGCCCGACTCCCTGCATAAGCAGGCAGTCAAACAGTTCAGGGGTATCAAACTACCGGCACGAAGCCGGCTGCTCAATCGTGCCTTCTTTTGGAGAACGACGGAGAAAGATCGCGGCACCCACGAAATCTGGTTTCGCGCCATCATGATGGATGAAAGCATGGATTCAATATCACTTGGCGTGGTCATCCGATAATGACGAGCGTTGTATCAAGACTCTCCGGGATTGCAGGCGATCTTCGTGAAGCATCTTCAGAATTCCGGCGCTCTCTGCTCGCATGGTTTTCAGCGCATGCCCGTCTTCTTCCATGGCGGGAAACCAGGGATCCTTACCTCATCTGGCTTTCGGAGGTCATTCTTCAACAAACCCGTGTCAATCAGGCCATTCCATACTATTATCGTCTCACGGAGGCCTTCCCTACCGTGGAAGCGCTTGCCGCAGCATCCCTGGACGACGTACTACGAGAATGGGAAGGTCTGGGCTACTACTCGCGAGCAAGGAATCTGCATCGCGCCGCCAATGAAATTGTAGAGCGGTTCAGCAGCAGAATTCCAGGCGAGTACGAGGCCATCCGTTCGCTGCCCGGAATTGGCCCGTATACGGCTGCCGCGGTCCTTTCGATTGCATATGGCCGCCCATACGCCGTGCTGGACGGGAATGTCATCCGCGTGCTTGCGCGACTTATTGCATTCGAAGAAGATGTCGGGAAAACACGATCCAAACGATTTCTTCAGGATCTTGCTGATGATTTGCTCGATGAGAAGGCGCCCGGTGCATTCAATGAGGCTATAATGGAGCTCGGCGCGACGGTATGTCTTCCGACGGCTCCGCGCTGTTCGAGATGTCCTGTGCAGTCGTTATGCATGGCGTCAAGAACGAATCCACAGTCCTATCCGAAACGGTCCCGGCGCGCGCCCGTGCCTCATTACGAGATCGCCGCGGGCGTTCTATTTAACAGTGACGGTGAACTCTACGCGCAGCGACGACCGGAGGAAGGTCTGCTTGGTGGACTCTGGGAATTCCCGGGTGGAAAGCGTGAGCCGGGAGAATCGATCGAGGAAACATGTCGACGCGAACTGTGCGAAGAACTCGGAATCGACGTTGAGGTGGGAGAGCTGTTGTCCACCATAGACCATGCGTACTCGCATTTCAAGATTACGCTCTATGCCTTCAAGTGTACTATCATCGCCGGCATGCCCGAGTCCACGCGTGCGTTACCTACGGCCTGGATTGCCGCCGATCGCCTCAAGGAGTATGCCTTTCCCCGGGCCAACCGAAAGTTGATCGAAACACTCATCGAATCCGAACACATCTTGTCATGATCACGGAATCATCGCGCCCGGCAGTGTGTAGGATCCCGTTGTCGTTCCTTTTCAGTTCAGTCGCCGCTTATGGATGATCTTGTAATCTATGGTCTGGCTATTCTGGCCTTCTACCTGTTTCGACAGCTTACTGCAAAGAGGCGAGCGGCTGGAAAACAAGGGCCTGCCGCTACGCAGCAGCCCTCCGATATAGTCCCGCTTGACGGCGCGATTCCTGCTCATCAGCAGAATCGGCCCGAACAAGAAATCAACCAGGCCCTCGAAGAGCTGAAAAGCGCGCTGGGGCTTAGTCCTCCGAGGAAACCACAGCGTGATCCGGAAGCGTTCGGCGCATCAGAAGAACGGTTCGAAATGCAGGCTCCATACAGGGTGCCTTCCCGGGATCTGGAAGAGCGGTTCGAAGAACGCCCGGCTTATTATGTCCCTGAAGGAGACGCAGAAGATGTTTTCGAGAGTGAAAAGGCCTTTGGCAAAAAGGACGTTTTCTTCGACGATAGTTTTGAAAAGAAACCAGGCTCGTCAGAAGTAGGCTTTTCCGACCGGTGGCAGGGTCATGAATCCGACTTCGAATACCACTCTGCGCT
>CAZGOS010000178.1:0-6542 GCA_964527795.1 uncultured Rhodothermales bacterium
ACTATCTGAAAATGGGGAGTCAACAATAGTTTCACTGCGTCGATAATTTTTTTCTGATTGACGAATTCTTCCACCGTACCAATTAGCGGCACCATGATCTCCGGCAGCACGATCACTCCTTCCTGAGTAAGTTCAACGGCTGCCTCAATAATGGCGCGCGTCTGCATCTCCGTTATCTCCGGATACGTGATTCCAAGACGGCACCCGCGGTGCCCGAGCATCGGATTGAATTCCGAAAGGGCTTTCACTTTGTGACGAATCACCTCTACCGGCACGCCCATCTTGCGGGCCATTTCTTCCTGATCCGCGCCTTCATGCGGAAGGAATTCGTGCAGCGGCGGATCGAGCAGCCGAATGGTCACCGGCAGGCCGTGCATCGCGCGAAAGATGCCTGCAAAGTCTTCTTTTTGATACGGTAACAGCTTATCCAGAGCCTTTCGTCGATCCTCCTCGGTCTCCGCCAGGATCATCTCTCGCATGGACTCGATGCGTTCACCCTCAAAAAACATGTGCTCGGTTCGGGTCAGACCGATTCCTTCAGCCCCGAAATCTCTTGCACGCAGTGAATCTTCCGGCGTATCCGCGTTGGTTCGCACACCCATGTCACGAAATGTGTCGACCCAGGACATGAACGTGCCAAATTCCCCGGTCAAGGCTGCCTCCACCAGCTTCTGGCTTCCCTGGATCACTTCGCCGGTCGATCCATTGATAGAAATCCAGTCTCCTTCCTTGATGATTAAGGAGCCGTTCGTGAACGAGGCTTTGTCATAGTCGATAGAGATTTCAGCACAACCCGCGACACAGGGTTTCCCCCATCCACGGGCCACAACGGCAGCGTGACTCGTCATGCCTCCTCTGGAAGTCAGAATACCTTCTGCCGCATTCATGCCACCAACGTCCTCGGGACTCGTTTCAATACGGACGAGAATGATGCGTTTCCCGTCAGCCCTTGCTTCCTCGGCATGCTCGGTGGAGAATACGACCTGGCCCACGGCGGCGCCCGGCGATGCCGGTAATCCACGCGCGATGACGTCACCCCGGTATTCCTGTGTGTCATCAAACTGCGGGTGCAGCAGCTGATCCAGATGTTTTGGTTCTACGAGGTCTCGTACGGCGACTTCCGGAGTTACGATACCCTCCTCCACCATGTCCACCGCAATTTTGATTGCGGAAGCACCGGTACGTTTTCCACTTCTTGTTTGAAGAAGATAGAGTTTGCCATCCTGAATGGTGAACTCCATGTCCTGCATGTTCTTATAATGCCTTTCGAGACGATGCGTCATCTCGACCAGTTCCTCGAACGCAGCCGGAAATTCCTCGGCCATCCGCGAGATGTCTTCGGGAGTGCGAATACCCGCGACCACGTCTTCGCCCTGAGCGTTGATCAGAAATTCGCCATAGAGTTTGTTTTCTCCGGTCGACGGATTCCGGGTAAACAGGACGCCCGTACCACTGTTTGTGCCCATGTTGCCGAAGACCATTGTCTGTACGTTTACAGCAGTACCGATGAGATCCCATATTTGATTGATCTGACGATACTTGACGGCCCGATCTCCGTCCCAGGATCCAAATACGGCGTTCACGGAGAACCGAAGCTGTTCATAAGGATCAGTTGGGAAGTCGAATCCCGTATGTTCGTTGAAAATAGCCTTGTACTGTTCGACCAGTTCTTTCAGATCATTCGCCGACAGATCCACATCGAGCGTCACACCACGCGAAACCTTGAGTGCATCAATAGCATCTTCAAATTGATCGTGGCTCACACCCATCACGACATCGCTGAACATATCGATGAACCGTCGATACGCGTCGTAAGCAAACCGGGCGTTGCCGCTTCTGGCTACCAGTCCTTCAACGACCTCGTCGTTCAGTCCGAGGTTGAGTACCGTATCCATCATGCCCGGCATGGAGACCGCCGCACCGCTTCGCACAGAAACGAGTAGTGGGTTCGAAGCATCTCCAAAAACACTTCCAGTCTTTTCTTCCAGGCTTGTGATGCCCGCTCGAACCTGTTCGTCCAGCTCAGTAGGCCACTCATGCCCGTGCTCGCTGTAAAATTTGCAGCACTCCGTACTGATCGTAAACCCCGGCGGAACCGGTAGTCCGATCGAGCTCATTTCCGCCAGATTCGCCCCCTTACCTCCTAACAGAGCCTTCTGGGTTTTATCTCCGTCCGCTTGTCCTCCGCCGAATAGAAAGACGTATTTTTTTGCCGAAACGTCAATTGTCGATTCTACCGTACCTGCCATTGTTCCTGCCCTTGAGCCTTTATGCGCAAAATATTTTCTTCCAGAATGCGACACCGGATACCTCCTCTTACCCGGCGCTTCCACGTCTGACAAAACCTGCGAAATATACGCTTTGGACCGGTCGCGAATGGGCAGTGCACTCTAAGAAATCATTAAGTACGTAGGAAGGAATGCCTCAATATTCGCAACTCCATCGGCTCCCGAATGGAACGTCCGCAAACAATAGGCGTGTGAGACCCCCGAAAAAGAACCTTGACGTAACTCTCAAGCGGCGTCACAGAACCATTCTCCTGACCTTATGAAGCGACTCGTCGTCGTCGAATCTCCTACTAAAGCACGCACGATTCGGAAATTCCTACCCGATAATTATCTGGTCGAGGCCAGTATGGGACACGTGCGTGACTTACCTGCATCAGCGGCAGAAATCCCTGAGAAGTACAAAAAGTCAGTGTGGTCTCGGCTTGGAGTAGATGTCGAAAACGATTTCAAGCCTCTCTATGTGGTCCCTTCCGATAAGAAGAAGATCGTCCGCGAGCTCAAGAGCGCGCTCAAGGGTGCCGAGGCGTTGTTCATCGCCACGGACGAGGACCGCGAAGGTGAATCCATTGGATGGCACCTTCTTCAGGTTCTGAAACCGAAAGTCCCCATTCATCGCATGGTGTTTCATGAGATCACCGAAAGCGCGATCAAGGCAGCTCTTGAGAGTACAAGAGATATGGACCAGAGCCTCGTGGAGGCACAGGAGACGCGCCGCATTCTCGATCGACTGGTCGGATACTCCATTTCACCGCTACTCTGGAAAAAGATAGCCCCGAAGCTATCCGCTGGTCGTGTACAAAGCGTTGCCGTTCGGCTCCTCGTCATGCGGGAGTCGGAGCGAATTCGGTTCATACCTGCTTCCTACTGGAGCGTCTCCGCCGATCTGTCGTGCGATGGCAGTTCTTTCCAGGCCATTATGACCCATGTTGGAGGGATCCGACTCGCCACGGGCCGCGATTTCGACGATGAAACGGGTAAACTCAGAGAAGGGCTCGTCGATGGTTCGCAATGCCTCGTCTTGGGTGAGAAACGTGCTACCGCGCTGGCCGAGGCGTTGAAATCGGCGAAATGGAACGTCTCGGACGTCGACGAAAGGAGTGTTAAGCGGTCTCCATATGCACCGTTCATAACGTCATCGCTGCAACAGGAAGCCAGCAGGAAGCTGAAATATTCCGCACGCGAGACCATGCGCGTTGCCCAGCGCCTCTACGAGCAAGGTTTTATTACGTATATGCGTACGGATTCAACGCATCTGTCGGCAGAAGCCATCCAGGCCAGTAGAGAAGCCATCGAATCCCGGTACGGCGCCGATTATCTAAGCCCGAAACAACGACAGTTTACCAGCAAAGTCAGAAACGCTCAGGAAGCCCATGAAGCGATTCGGCCCGCCGGTTCGAAGATGCGTTCACTCGATAAAACCGGACTTTCAGGTGATGAGGGTGCCCTCTATGACCTGATCTGGAAAAGAACGGTGGCCTCACAAATGGCGGATGCGCGTCTGAATCTGGTCACCGTCAAAATCGAAAGCGGCACGGATGATGATCTGGCCGTCTTCCGGGCCAACGGGAGGACGATTGAATTTCCCGGCTTTTTCCGCGCCTACATTGAAGGATCGGACGATCCGGATGCAGCCCTTGAAAACCGTGAACAGCCGTTGCCCAGACTTAAGGTCGGGGATCATCCCGATCCGGTCGGTCTCGAAGCAAGAGGTCACGAAACAAAACCGCCGATTCGATACACCGATGCGAGCCTTATCAAAGTGCTTGAAAGCGAAGGCATCGGGCGTCCGAGTACGTATGCCACGATCATCGACACCATTGCTCGGAGGGGATATGCACGCAGGCGTGGCAACCAGTTACTTCCATCGTTCACGGCTTTCGCGACGAATAATTTGCTGGAGCAGCAATTCACGCAGCTGGTAGATCTGGGATTCACCGCCGAGATGGAACAGGCTCTCGACGATATCGCAGCCGGAAATACAAAAGCCATTCCCTATTTGAAGGCGTTCTACCTTGGCGATAACGGCCTCGAATCCCGTATTGATAAAGGATTGGATGAGATTGACGCCAGGGCCGTTTCGAGTATCAAGTTCGAACAGTGGCAACCCTTTGTCGTTCGTGTGGGAAAGTACGGCCCGTACGTGGAGCTGGAAGACAATGGTAAACGGATCGTCGCATCCATCCCCGAGACATTGGCACCCGGCGATGTCACCGTGCACGACCTGAAAACCCTCATAGAGGACAAGCAGAAAGACGATATTGTTCTCGGCATACATCCCGACGCCGAAATGCCCATTCTTATTCGCAAAGGGCCATTCGGCTATTATGTTCAATTGGGTGATGACGAGGAAGACGGCAAACCAAAGCGCGTCTCGATCCCGAAGAACCTGGCGCCGGAAGCGGTTGATCATGACATGGCAGTTTCCCTCCTGCGCCTGCCTCGCCTCGTTGGCAATCACCCTGAAACGGGTGGGGAAATATCCGCCAACATCGGTCGATACGGACCGTATGTGAAGCACGGTTCCACGTTCGCATCCCTTTCACCTGGTGATGACGTACTCTCCGTCGAATTGGATCGTGCCCTGGAACTCATCATCAAGAAAGAGGCACGCAACAGACCCATGCGAACGCTGGGACAGCACCCTGATACGGGCGAGGTGGTCGAGATTTTCGAGGGGCGCTACGGCCCATACGTTAAACACCAACGCACGAACGCATCCATTCCCAAAAACACGGTACCCGAGTCGATCACCATGGATGACGCTATTGCGCTGCTGGTAAAAAAAGCGGCAACAAAAGGGAAGAAAAAGGCAGGCCGTAGGAAGAAATCGTGATCACCGAGCACTGCTAACGTCCGACGTCCTTTTCTCCCTGCCTCAGCGAATACAGCATATTCAGGTAGCTTTCGTACCTCTCGGGATAAATGGCATGTGATTCGACGGCTTCTTTAACCCGACACTCCGGCTCGTGATCGTGAGTGCAATTGGGGTAGTGACAGTACTCCGCAAATCGATCAAATTCGACAAAATAGTGTGACAGCATATCCGGTTCGAGGTCAATGAGTCCGAACTCTCTAAGACCTGGCGTATCGGCAACAAATCCACCCGACGACAGAGGATAGAGCGTGGAAGATGTCGTTGTATGCGTTCCTTTTCCTGTACGCATGCTGACGTCTCCGACCACAAGGTTCAGGTCAGGTTCTATGACATTGAGAAGGGAGGACTTCCCGACCCCGGACGGCCCCAGGATTGCACTTGTTTTGTCCTTCAGCGCCGACGTCAGCACGCCGAGACCTTCTCCGGTCAGGGCACTCGTGCTCAACACCGAATACCCCAACGCACGATACACTTCCGTCCAATAAACGATGGCATCTTCGAATTCGTCTTCAATGAGATCATTTTTATTAATGATTATGCCAACATCGATGTCGTACAGGCTGGCCATTACGATGACACGATCGATGAATCCGGGATTGATCTTGGGATAAAGCACGCTTTGAACGATCCATGCGACGTCCACATTGGCCATGATGATATGCTCCCGGCCAACTTTTCGGCCGGCGGCGCGACGAACGATGCGGTTCAACCGATCATGGATGCTTACGATGAGACCCGTTCCGTCCGGTTCGAGGCGAATATCCACCCTGTCACCGACAACAACCGGACTGGTTTGATCCGAGCCGCCCAAGCGAAACTTGCCTCGGATTCTGGAAGAAATGATATCGTCCGCTGTTTTGACGTCGTACCAGCTCCCGGTAGAACGGATGACGACTCCGGATTCTTCGTTCCCTCCTGGGGTGGAATCACTCACTGGGAGATGAACTCAAGTGCGAGTCCGGCTCTTCCGGGAAACCGGTTCAGCAGTTGCTTCGAGCTCGTCCGAATTCACATCAAGAAGAAGGTCCGTACGGGCTTCGTGCAACTGCCTGACTTCCTGTTTTGTGGCCATTTCAAACTCCAGATCTTCCATCTTTTTAACGAGTTTCTGCACGAGTGGCGCCGTGGCTTGCTCGACCGCGCGGCGCATCATTTTTTCAAGTTCGCTCGTTGTAAGACTCGAGCCTGGCGCGGCACCCCGCGTACTCCGCCGTTCCCTGTATCCGAGCACCATTCGAATAATCGACACGGTGGTTCCAGCTAATATCGAAACAAGAATTATTACAAGGATTTCTTCCGGCATGGCTACCCCTCCGACGAGCAAACTGGTTCATGGACTCGGAACATACGTACTAATCGTCTGATTCCTCGGTCAGCGT
>CAZGOS010000179.1:0-6534 GCA_964527795.1 uncultured Rhodothermales bacterium
AAGCTCGTGCGGCCAGGCTCGGCAACGGTCGGAATCGGCATCGGACCGAACTTGAATGTTCTCGGTACGAGGTCGTTGTTGGCAGCCAGGAGCTCTTCCCACGTGATGCCTTTGCCTGTGTAGGCGCTCTCGCGCCCAAGAACACCGGTCAACGTGCTCTTTGCGATCTGCTCGGACTCGTTAATCGGCGTGCCACTTCGAATGCCCGCAATCAGGTCGGCGTGTTCCTGCACGTAGCCGTTGTTGCCACGCTCTGCATGATCGAAAAGGACTTCGCCGCTGTGGGAACGAATCTGTGAACTGCCCGGATGAAGGTCTGCAATGCCTTTCGTACCGATGATTCGGTTCGTATTCCGCCTCGTGCAATCAGCGATCTGACGGCATTTGGCCTCCACTTTCACGCCATTTGCATACTCGTACTCCACGCTGAAATGATCGTAGATGTGTCCGTAATCCGGGCCGACGCGCGAGATGCGCCCACCCATGGCCAGAGCGGATTCCGGATGAGCATCGAGCACCCAGTTGAGCACATCCAGGTTGTGCACGAACTGTTCGACGATGTGATCGCCCGAGAGCCACGTGAAGTAATACCAGTTGCGGCACTGCCACTCCATGTCCGACATGCCCGGCTTTCGCTCGCGCAGCCAGATGGGTCCGGTCATGTAGTACTCCTGAGCTGCGACGATCTCACCGATCATGCCGTCGTGGATACGCTTGACGCCCTCGACGAAGCTGTTCTGACGGCGATACAGCGTGCCGGCCACGACCGACAATCCTTTTTCCGTCGCCAGTTTCCCGACTTCCATGATTTTCAGCGCTCCGGCTACGTCGGTCGAGACGGGTTTCTCCATGAAGACGTGTTTGCCTGCCTCAATGGCCGCACGGAAATGCAACGGCCGAAATCCTGGAGGCGCAGCCAGAATGACCATATCAATGTCACTTGCGAGCACTTTTTCATAGGCGCCAAACCCGACGAAGCTGGTTTCGTCGGTAACCGTGAGACTTTCGCCGATTGCTTCCTCGAGACCAGCGCGGGAACGGTCCAGACGGTTTTCGAAGAGGTCGCCCATGGCTGTCACGACGACATTTTCTGACGACACGACCGCGTCACGAGCCGCACCGGTGCCTCGTCCGCCGCAGCCGACCAGGCCGACTTTGAGAGTTTCGGCATTTTCGGTCCGGCCGAATACGTCTTGAGGCCTGAGACCCGCCGTGAGGCCGAGTGTTGTCACGCCGGATGCTTTCAGGAATATGCGCCGGGAAACGCCGTCGCTTGAATTGGTGGATTTCGACATGATTATGTCCGCTAATCGTTTGGGAGGATGTCGGAATTTTCCAGTCCGCCTGGATGGCAATGGTAGATAATAATCCTCAAGTAATCCGCGGAAAATTGAATAAAACCATCGACGATCTATTCAACGCCCGAGAATCTGAAGTAAAGATCACGTGCGCCATGGGTTGCGGATCTCGTTCTATGGTGTCTCCGGCACAAGCACGTTGTTCGCAAACGATTTCGCCTGGTGTGGGAAACAATGGGCTTCTGTAATGTGTATATTATGCCGTATATATACACATCTTTAACCATGCAATGAGAACGAATATTGTGATCGACGATCAGCTCATGCAAAAGGTGCTGCGCATCACAGGCGTGAAGACCAAGCGTGAAGCCGTTGACCTGGGATTAAAAGCACTATTGCGGTTGGAAAACCAGGCCGAGCTCAGGGATCTTTTCGGGAAAATTGACTGGGAAGGTGATCTTGATGCAATGAGACGCGAATGATGATAGTTGTAGATACACGTGTTTGGATTGATCACTTCAGAGGGATATCCACCCCTCAAACATCCATGCTCGAATCATTGCTGTGGGAAGAACCCGTGGCGACTGGTGATCTGATTGTCGCAGAAATACTGAGGGGTGTTCGCTCGGACAAACACTTCAAAAAAATACAGCGTCTACTTCTTTCACTCACGGTTTACGAAATGTTGGGTGTGCAAAGGGCAATCCAGGCGGCAATCTACTATCGAACACTTCGCAAGAAAGGGATCACAGTCAGAAACACAGCAAACGCAATCATAGCCAGTTTCTGTATCAGTGAGGGTCACACGTTACTATTCTCCGATAAGGACTTTCTCCCTTTTGTAAAGCACTTCGGTTTGAGAACGCTGTAATGCCTTGCGGGCGATTTCTTCGACTGCTGCCCGTTTTTTGATTTTCCTTGCTTCGCCCTTTTTTGCCCAAGAGCCTGAAGATTCAAGCGCGACCAAAATCAGCGCCGTGTGCTTGTTGAGAACTGGTTCGAGTGGCGAAGGCGCAGAGCGCTCTCTCACGCTCGTGGCAGGCACCGACGCGTACATGCGCGGTGAGATTCAGCTGGAGGAAACGATTCCAACAGAATTCGATCTATTCCAGAACGTCCCGGACCCTTTCCGCGGCTCGACGATGATTCGTTACAGCGTGCCCGAAGATGCGCGTGTCCGCGTTGAGGTCTACATTATTATCTTGGGACGCCGGGTCGCAACGCTGAACGACTCTGCTGGTGCATAACGCGTAGTGTATTGTCTTACAAGATAAATCGACATCTCTCGATGTCGGACAGGCCGGCAATCCTTATTCATATATTGCCTGTGTCCCGGATACAGCACCGACTCAATATGGCCCCTACCAGACACAACCTGCCTTTTGTTCTCATCTTTCTTGCATTGATACTGCTGATCGGATTTTCAGGAGATAATCCAGAACGCCTGGAACGACGTTTGCCTCCGAAAAAGGTGCGGCTGACGCTCTATTTTCTGAACAACGGAGTACGATTCTATCCGGACCAACTCTGGTACGGTATCTATGCCCGTGGTGAACGAAAGAAACATATCGTAAGGTCCCTGGAAGGACGCAAGGCACATGTAGAACCGGGCAGTTACGATATAGGCGTGCACTATCGCCTGGCCGACTTCTCTGGCGAAAAGTGGTTCACAAATTATCGAATCAGGGAAGATACCGTAGACACTCTGGATGTTCAGGCTGCAATTCCAGAGGAGTCATACAGGTCGCAGTTGGATGCGTCGGTGCGACGGAATCATGTTGAGAGCGTCGTGCGATTAATGGACGCCGGTGTCCGTCCGTTGCCCGTGACGCTTGTCTATGCCGCCGGTCGGGCCAAATTCGAAGTTGTAAAAGCGCTCGTCGAAAAGGGCGCCGATGTCAACGCACCTCAGAGCCTGGGCGACGATCTTTCGTTTCAACTTACTCCACTTGGAAACGCCGCCGCGGCGGGCCGTCTCGACGTGGTGGATCTGCTTCTTCGTGCGGGAGCTGATGTCAGCATGCCTCACATGACGCGCTCCCCGGCTTCATTTGCTGCAGAAAAAGGACATACCGACGTTCTGGCCCGTCTTATCGCCGCCGGAGCGGACGTTTCCGAGAAGAATCCGCTCGGCTGGAGCTCATTGCACATAGTTGCCATGAAGGGTGATGAGCAATCGGCTGAAACGCTCCTGAAGAGCGGCTCCGATGTTGACACTGTAGACGATTCCGGTAAAACGTCGCTGATGTTCGCAGCCGAGCAACGGCGCTCAGGCATGGTCGACCTGCTTCTGGCTGCAGGCGCCGATCCGAACACGTCCACGGAGGCCGGCCATACTCCGCTTATGTTTGCGGCCAAAAGCGGTAGTGGCAAAATCACGAGACGACTCCTGGATGCGGGCGCAATTCCCGACGCACGGGACACAGCGGGATCCCACGCCGCCATGTATGCGGCAGGCGTAGACGATGTGATGCATGCCCTGCTGGAATTCAGCCCGGAGTTACAGGCCTATCGGGATGCCCCGGAGATGGAGGACGGAGGTGTATACGCGCAGGGTTCTACAATGACGGCTCCATGCGGTCATACCGGTGCCCCGGGACCGGAATTGTCCTGCGGTGCGGGTGGAACCGAAACCACGATTTTTACGAGTGTGCGTTCGAGTATTCCCGTCGGTACGGTTTCGCCTCCGGAATGCAAACCGGTCGTGATGGACACCGCAGGATCGTATACACTGAGCACTACGATTTCCGTCAGCGAATGGAGCGCTTCGTCCTGCTACGAATTGGGAAAGACGGATGGAGGGAAAAACACGCTCATATACCTGAGGCGTAAGAGTTCGGTCAAGACCGAAGTACGGAAGGTTACCGTTGAAGAAGGAGCAGCGATGGCGATGGAAGATCCGTGCAGGAAGCCCGGTATTGAAATCATGGCGCCGGACACGGTCGACGTTTCGTACGACGACGGCCTTGCAAATGGCGTCGTCTTCGATGTCGAGGTTCGTTTAGATCCTCCCGGATGTGACGATTCAGATGTAGAATGGCTGATATATCCGATAGGGGCGATTGAGGCTGAAATCAAGCCAAAAAGCGATGGCGCGACTTTCAGCTATCAGGGCTTACCAGAAAATAATTCGGATTTTGGATCCAAAAAACTGATCGCTCGCCTGGGGTCTTCCGAAGACCAGACCATCGTTCGGGTATTCTTCAGGCCGGCGTTTAAGAATCACCCCGGCGAAGGGAGCGGAGATACACCCAACTGGTTCTACTACTGGTCGCAGACGGAAGCTGCCGATGCCATGCCGCGAACGTATATCCCAACGTTAAAAGACTGCAGCGGGACAAGGACGCAGGCGCGATATGTATACGCAGACGATACGATCTATATGTCGGACAGAGTTTTTGGAAGCAGTTGTGTCGCGCGAACGGGTGAAACGAATGGATCTACCGGCATTGACTGTTTCGCGGAACTTACGCGCCACGAGGGGCAGCATCGCACCGAACTCAGATATTGGTGGCCCGTTGAAAAAAGCGGTATTTCATTCGACCCACCGGGATGCGCGATCGTCGGGGATATCTTATCCGGCAGTAATCTGCTCAAGGAACTGATCGGTGTTGATTCTGACGGAGATTTTGTTCCCGACTACATCGAAAACGCCCTCCGCAGCAGCCGGGGATGCCAACCCGACAATGCAAAATCCTGCACCGGCCGACCGGATAGCCTGGATGTCGGTGACGTTGAGATGAACGCATACACCGAGGGCTGGAAATGGGTGCGAAAGACGGCCGACACCGAAGACTGGAGTCGATGCGGAAAACAGTGGAAAAATACCTCTGAATGTAAGCACCCCGGTTGGTGAACCCGCCTGGCCAAGCCGGAGGTAAAGGTTTTTCGCTGCAATAATCGAGCGCTCTCAGTTGTCCGGCAGGAATTGTACGTGTCGACATGTATCGGTTGTCAAACGGAATATGTCCCGTCTGTCGAGAAACATGTCTGGTTACTTTGTGAAGACACCAGGTATGCTTGTCTCAGTAATTTCGTTACTCGACATGCACATGGGTTGGGGAGGAGGGTATTGACGGTGATCATTGAGATCATTCATCCAGGTTCTGCAATTTCGTTTTGCCCCGACCTTTTTCAGTCTGCCCACTCCATCACTCCGATGTGGACCAGGTCCTCCAGGAGTCGGGCGATCACTGTCTGAGAAATGGGACTGAACTCTGCACTGATCAGGTTTCGAATTTCCGTTATGGTTCGCTTTCCGTCCACGAAATTGGTGATCTCGAAACGAACGCTTCCGTTCAGTGCGCTTCCGTTTGCTGGGTACCAGGAGGCCGCTGCAGGTTCGAGCCTCGACTCTGGAAGCCCAAAATCGAGGGGACCCCTCGTCAAACGCACGGGGACGCGGGGATCCTCGGATAAATAGGAGCCGCGTATCTCGACGGTGGGGCCCGTACGCTCGGCCACTTTTTCGGCCAGGTGAGTTGACAGCACATCATGCTGGTCCGACACCATTCCTGTAAACCGATCGACCATGCTGCGGAGTTCGGGCGTATCCGCAAAGTTCAACACACTCGATATCTCGGCGGTGGCATGCCGCGCCTGGGCGCTGAGTACGTTCCTGGCCTCGAACCAGGTGAGAGGGAGGTCTGCGTCGCTCGCGTTTCCAACCATGCGATCCGCTCTGCGGGCCGCCGCGATTAACCTGGAAAGGGCGCTTCCTGAAGCGAGGATAACAAGATCGCCGGCCTGTTCGGCATCGAGATTGGCCAGGTACCACAGCGCTCCGGTGCCGATTAGCTCGCTCCGCTCGAGTTCGACCGGGTCGACTTTTTCCGGCGTGTCCTCAGACGTATGGTGGGTATAGTCAGGTCCGTGACCGATCATCATTCCCGGGATTTTACGGTCGATGAACATCATGTGGTCGCTTCCGCCGCCGTACGGTGTAAGCCGGTAATTGAAAGCGGACAGGCTGCCCCTCGGCGTTCGGATGTTCATTCGGTCGACCATCTCGGCCATGTTTGCAACTACTTCGTTCAGTACCGACGGTATTGAATCCGGCGTACGCGTGATGTTCATGCGCGCGTGCAGAAGTTCGAGGTTTTCACCTACCATGTCCATGTTGATGTTGGCCAGGACCCGTCCACCCAACTCCGGTCCCGTCATTTCGGGGTGCGCGTCGATATAGGCCATCGTTCCGTACCACTCCGGCACCCAGATGAAACGGATCGTTCGTTTC
>CAZGOS010000180.1:0-6391 GCA_964527795.1 uncultured Rhodothermales bacterium
ACACCCCGGTTGATTATGCCGATGATGGCCTGAATCTCTGGGCACGGTACATGACCATAGTTGAATTTGGCATTCTCATCATCCGGGTCCGACAAGAGCGCGCTTCGATAGTGATCGAGAGCGCCTTCAAGCTCTTGTTGCATAGCCAGCGCATTACCGGCATTGTAATACGCCCGCACGCCCTCTTCGATAGTTGGAGCCATTCGGAACGAGCCGGAAAAGGCCGCGGCGGCCTGTTCGTACTCACCCTGCCTGAAGAGCGAGGCTCCAAGGTTGTTCAACAGTCCGGCATGAACGGATCCCGGACCGTTTTCCTGAATGTCAAGAATGCCGTCTCGAAAAAGTCCTGCAGCCTCTATGAATTGATCCTTTTCGTAGAGTGCATTTGCACGTCTTCCCTTTTTCTTCCCGTCACCGGGTCCAAAAAGGGCAAGTACCAATATGAGCACCAGAATTCTCATGAGAGTCGCCCGACAAAACGCATATTAATTGAATCTATTTCTAATGTAATCGTTCGATTTCTAGTGCAAATGACTCAATTTCTATCGCTATCGAATCAGTTTCTCAGTTTGCCGTCTCAAGCCGGAGATTCGTCAACGTCTTCTTCCTGCTTCAGATCCCCGTACATCGTCGTCGAATAACCGCCGGTGGTTGATTTCCTGTCTGAAAATGCGCGCTCCGCAAAAAGCAACAGCAGACCCAGAAGGAGCGGCCACTGAAACTTCTCTTCGTATTCCTCAAATTCATCCTGGCCAAACGATGTCTTATCTAAACGATCGAGAGCCGCCGTTATTTTAGAGAGTGAACTGGACGTTCGCGCAACACGAAAATACGAGCCGTCCCGGGCCAGGTCCTGGAGTGCGCTTTCTTCCAGTCGCGTGATGACGACCTGTCCGGAGCGATCTCGTTTATAATCGACGCGACGGCCGTTCGAATAAACTGGAATAGGCACGCCCTCCGTTTCACCGATGCCGGCCGAAAAAAGCACGAGGCCCTCATCACGGGCGTGCTTGAGTATGGTCTCCAGTTCCGCTACGTGGTTCTCGCCATCCGAAACAAAGAGAACCGCACGCGTTCGTGCGTCGTCGTCCGGATTTGCCGAAGGGGCCTTGAACGCCTTCATGGCCATCGCGAGCGCGGCACCAAAATCGGTGCCGGGTGTGGGTATCAGGGATGGATCTGCCACATTGAGGAACAGACGAACGGCGGCGTAATCGGTTGTCAGCGGGCACTGAATAAAGGCGTCCCCGGCAAAGGTGACCAGTCCCACCCGATCGCCCTTCAGTTCATCGAGCAGCTTCTTGATTTCGTTTCGGGCGCGTTCAAGACGGTTGGGCGCGACATCTTCCGCCATCATGGAGGCCGAGACGTCCAGTGCAATTACGAGATCGATTCCTTCCCGTTTGATTTCACGCAGTCGTGTGCCGAATCGCGGGCCAACGAGAGCAATGGCGAGAAACAACACCCCCAGTGATGTAATGGCTGCTTTCCAGCGACGCCGACGGCGGTTGATGCCGACCGTGAGCTTCGCGACCAGTTCGGGCTCGCCAAATATCTCGGTGAGCTTGCGACGCATGAACATAGCATACAGAAACAGGCCGATCGCGATCGGAGCCGCGATGATGATCCACGTATTTTCAGGGTACAGCCAGTCCATATCCATTTAGGCGATCGGGTCGCAGGTTGTCACGGAAATCGTCTAAGAAGAGTCGTGGAGAGCAGGATGTCGAGAAGGATCAACGCCAGTCCCGGGAAGAGGAATCCGGCAAAGCGCTCCTCGTAACTGGTGTAAATTCTTTCCTCGATCTTCGTTTTTTCAAGCTCCCCGATTTCGTCATATATTTCCCGCAGTGCCTGGTTGTTTGTCGCGCGGAAGTACTTTCCACCCGTCGTATTGGCAATGGCGATCAGCATCTCCTCGTCGATCTCGACGGGAACCATGCGGCGTTGTCGGCCCGCAAATGGATGGTCAACGACGAACGGTGCTTCTCCATATGTACCGACTCCGATCGCGTATATACGTACGCCGAATGTGCGAGCAACTTCAGCGGCCGTTTCGGGACTCAGTTCTCCGCGATTATTCTGGCCGTCCGTCAGAAGAATGATCACCTTGCTTTCGGCCTCCGTGTCCTTCAGACGATTTGCGGCCATGGCCAGTGCGGTGCCGATAGCCGTTCCGTCCTCAATGACACCGACTTCCACTTCATTCAACATTTCAAGTAGAAAATCATAATCCAGCGTCAGAGGCGCCTGGGTATAGGCCTTCGCAGCAAATACGACCAGCCCGACGCGGTCCGATGTTCGCCCGCGGATAAACTCTGCGCCCACCGCTTTGGCTGCTTCAAATCGATTGGGCCGAAAATCTTCCGCGCGCATCGACGTGGACGTATCCAGCACCATTACGATATCGACACCCTCTGCAAAGCGCTCCTGTACAACATTGCGGTCCTGCGGTCGGGCCATTGCCAGTACGGCGAGCGTCAGACCGGCCATGCGCAACAGGGCAGGAAGCGCACGAACGCGGTTCCTGAGCGTCTTTGGCCCGTTATTGACTGCATTTACCGCGCTATAACGAAGCCCTGAAGACCGACGGGACATTCGCCACGAACGCCAGCCGAGTACCGGTACCAGCACCAGAAGGATCAGCCACTGTGGTTGAGCGAATTCCATACGGATCTAAGATGCATTCTCCCCGGTAACGTCAGGCAAATGATTCGAGTTCTGAACGGTTTCTACCGGATTTTTCGGCCGAAACAAGTTCAGGAAGTATTATACCGGCTGGTCCGAGAAGCACTTCGTGCATGACATGCGCGAGAGCCGAGGGTTCGACGTTTATTTCGACCACGTACGCACCGTTTTCTTTGGCAACGAGTGGAAGACCGGCTGCAGGATATACGATGGCGCTCGTTCCGACGGATAGAAATACATTTGAACGTGAGGCAATCTGCATCGCCCGGTTGAATGCGGATACGGGCAAAACTTCTCCAAACCAGACGACGCCCGGTCGCAGAAAACCGTCGCAGGCCGTACACGTGCGCAGACCTTCCGTCGTATCGGGCATTTCTTCGGCATGTTTACCACATTCGATGCAGAATTCATCCACAATGTTACCGTGGAGCTCGACCATTCGTCGGCTGCCGGCCCGCGCATGCAGGCCGTCGACGTTTTGCGTTACGAGAAGAAAATCTTCTACCTGCTCTTCCAACCGGGCCAGTGCCCGATGTCCAGCGTTGGGTTGAGCTTCTTTTGCCTGCCGTCGCCTCGCCATGTACCAGCCCTGCACGAGAGCCGGATCACGACGAAACGCTTCCTCGTTGGCCAGGTCCTCGGGTCGATAGCGATCCCAGAGCCCGCCCGGGTTCCGAAACGTCGAAAGACCGCTCTCCACGCTGATGCCGGCACCCGTCAGAACGCAAACGGTGCGGGCGTCGGCCAGCCGATTCCGGAGTTCATCGGATGCGTGAACATCGCAATGGGTCGATCTGTTCAGTATTTTATTCAACGTCGTCGATCGTCTTCGTATTGATCGCCGTATCGGTTTCTGCATCGACTGCTCCTACCCGTTCCCGTTCGGTGGCGGAGGCTTCCACCACGGCTTCCACCACGGCTTCCTGTCTGACTTTCTGCCTGATTTTTTGCCTGATTTGGTATTCCTGCTCCGTTTCTTCGATTGCCGTGCGTGTACGGCTCAGCGCCGATCTCCCTTCTTCGGATATCGGATGCCTGTCGGCAAATTTCACCATGTCGGCATGCAACAGAACGCCTTCGACGTCAGTTACGATGTCCGCCGGCACAACACCTGTATCCAGGGCCTGTTGCAGTCGTTCGATGAGCTCCCTTGTCGTCGATTCCAGAGCCGGAAGGTGAGCTCGGCGCGCCAGATACGTTCGGAGCAATTCCGAGAGTTCAACATAAAACGGCTTGATATTGTCCGGGTTGGACAGGTCCATCTGCTCCAGCAATCTTAGCCGACGCTGGGCCTGCTCCCATGGCGGCTCCGTTGGAACGACAGCCTGCTCGGTCTCTCCCGTTTCTTCTTCGCGCTGCCGTTTCTTCCAGAACCAATATGCCAGTACGACGAGCAGAACGGCAGGCAATAGATACCAGATCCACGAAATACCACGAAATTCGGCAAGATTCGTAATGTCACGAATGCCCTCCGCATCGTCGGGAACAAGCGATCTGACCCGGACGACGACGGGCGGTGTGCCGGCGATGAGCGTGTCTGTCTCGGAAACGAGTCCGACAGGCATTGTCGGCACGTACGCGGAGTCCAGTTCAAACGTGGCCACCTCGTATCGAAGGCTATCGATAACCCAGCCGCTCGAAACCTGCCGTCGCGCGACGGGTGTATTCCCAAGCACCGTGAATCCACCCAGCTCGAAAATCCTATCCGCTGAAAGCGAATCGGGTAGAAAGTCGTGTGGGAAAAGCGGGCTCCGATCGCCGTCGTGTTCCACCGACAGAAGTATCTCAAATCGTTCTCCGACTGTGACGCTGTCCGCTAGCGGGTAGGCGTCATATCGCTGAGCAAAAGACGGCGTCGCCGGCAGAAAACTGAGTGCCGTAAGAAGAACGATTGAATTCCGGTATGAAGTAAACCCGTCCCGCATGAATATCAGGCTTTGTATCGATGACGAAAGAATCGAATGAGAGGCTCGATGTAGCCTTTGTCCGTGTGAACAGGAATTCGGTCAACGCGTGTGCGTTGCAACACCTGTTCGACCGCTTCGCGGCGCTGCCTCGCTGTTTCTGAAAAGGCATTCCGCACGTTGACGCTTCCCGTATCGACGACGATGTTCTCTTCCGTCTCCGCGTCCGTAAGCTCAAGTAATCCAACGCGGGGCAGGTCCATTTCTCTCGGATCGAGAAGATGAACGGCGACCGTGTCGTGTCGCCGCGATACGGCCCGAAGAGGTGCTTCGAAATCAGCGTCCATGAAGTCGCTGACCAGAAGAACGATGGACCGCCGGTTCAGCACATGAACGACGTGGTTCAACGCCACGGACATGTCCGTCTGCGTCGATGTGCGTTCGTGAGCGAACAGATCCCTTATGAGTCGAAGAACATGGCGCCGACCTTTTTTCGGGGGTACAAACAGTTCAACGTGATCGGAAAACAGAAGCAGGCCGACTTTGTCTTCGTTGTGAATCGCTGAGAACGCCACGATCGCGCAAATTTCAGCCGCAATTTCTCTCTTGAATTTGTATACCGAGCCGAAATCTTCTGATCCGGAAATGTCGACGACCAGAAGCACGGTCTGCTCACGTTCTTCCTCGAAGATCTTCACGAAGGTCTCGTCATAACGAGCCGAGACGTTCCAGTCGATATTTCGAATGTCGTCGCCGTACTGATAGGGTCGGACTTCTGCAAACTCCATTCCCTGCCCTTTGAAAGCCGAATGATACTCTCCGCCAAAAATGTTGCTGACCAGCCCTTTTGTACGGATTTCCAGCTGTCGAATTTTCTTGAACAGTTCCTTTGGGATCATGAAGCCGCGATGGTCCGGATACAATTCGGCCTATATAACGACAATTGACCGAAACATGTTGTGCCCGACAGCAAAATTTTGCATATCCACGTAGTATCGGCATTCGCCGTCTCAATTGTGAGTCACAGCAGCTTTCGCCGTCATTTGACGAATCCAGGCGTGGAGATGCCGGGAGATTCCCGTAATTTGCTCGCAAACCGATCATGCGACGATTTACGTCTGAGGCCGTCTCTTGAGATTTGGAGTCATCGAATTTCCTGGATCGAATTGTGATCACGACGCCTATCACGTAGTGAAACACGTGATGGATCAGAATGCATCATTCATCTGGCACAAGGATCGTTCCGTGGGCGACGTTGATGTGATTATCGTACCCGGCGGTTTTTCCTACGGAGATGCGCTTCGCTCTGGAGCAATCGCACGCTTCTCCCCGATCATGAAAGACGTCGTGCGCTTTGTAAAGAACGGCGGCTTCGTACTGGGTATCTGCAACGGTTTCCAGATTCTCTGCGAAAGCGGACTGCTTCCAGGCGCCTTGATGCACAATGCGTCACTTCGCTTCGTCTGCAGAAACATTCACATCCGGACTGAAAATGCCGACACTCCGTTCACAAACGGCCTTCAGAAGGGGGCCGTATTACGCCTGCCAATTGCCCACGGCGAGGGCAGCTACATCGCCGATGAGGATGTGCTGAACAGTCTCGAAGATGAAGATCGCATCGTGTTCCGCTACTCGGATGAGGCAGGAAACGTCACCCCCGAATGCAATCCGAACGGTTCCGTCCGAAACATTGCAGGCATCGTGAATCGCGGGCGAAACGTGCTCGGCATGATGCCGCACCCGGAACGGTGTGCGGAAGAGGTGCTTGGAAGACCGGACGGACTCGGGATTTTTGAATC
>CAZGOS010000181.1:0-6389 GCA_964527795.1 uncultured Rhodothermales bacterium
GACTCCGCTGTGCGCGTGCAAGGCGCTTCTCAAGCCTCTGGAAATGCCGATGGTTGCCGGACTTAAAGCCGTCGCTCGTTACAATTAGATCCGTTATCCCCATGTCAATGCCTACGTGCTTGTCTCTTGCGCGTAGTTTGACCGGTTCAAAGCGGACGACGAACGAAGCGAAGTATCTACCACTTGGATCTCTCTCGACGGTTACAGAGGAAGGAACAGACGGAAGAGAGCGGCTCCAGCGAATTCTCACGAGCCCGGGCACGCGGGCGAGGCTGAGTTTGCCGCGCTTTAGCTTGAAGCTCGTCTGGACAAAGCGAGCGCTCTGCCGCTCAGACTTCTTCTTGAAACGCGGCGTATCTGCTCGTTTATTGAAAAAGTGTACGAACGCTGTTTGCAGATCTCTGAGCGATTGCTGCAGAGCAACGCTCGACACATCGTTTAGCCATTCGGTTTCTTTCTTCAGAGCCGTCAAGCGCCTGCTTGAGCGGGCATACGTCATGGGCTCTTCTTTGCGCAGCTCCAGTCCCCAGTTGTACACGTACCGCGCGCAGCCGAACGTGCAGACCAGCGCTCGGCGCTGCGCGCCGTTCGGATACAAACGATATTTGTATCGTGCCATCTGGGACATGCAATACATATGATTAACACATGTATATGTTCCGATAATTTATCATAAAAGCGCGATTCACCCACGCCTGAAGACGTGGTGCTCTCGCGCCTCGATAGAAATTCGCTTTATGCCGGCAACGAACGTCTGTCGGTAATGTTTAATTGGCTTATTATTCTACGCCCGTAGAGCGACCCCGTAGCGTATGCAGCGGAACCCACCCGCACTGCCAAATCCACTACCGAATATGGCGACATCAGAACAATCGATCCAACCGGGCGCCACAACCGCGCCAGTTCAAGCGCGTGGTTTGGAGGGCGTGATCGCTCTTGAAACAAGAATCTGCGACATCGACGGACAGAAAGGTAAACTCATTTACGCTGGATACGATATCCAGGACCTTGCTGCCCATACTACGTTCGAAGAAGTGGCTTTCCTTCTCTGGAATGGTCGGCTGCCTTCTCCGAGCGAAACGGATCAATTGCAGCGGCAGCTTGAATCGGAGAGAACGCTGCCTCCGATGGTGCTCGATATTCTCAAGATGACGCCGGAAGATGCCGACTCCATGGCGGCACTGCGAACAAGCGTATCGGTTCTTTCGCTTTTCGACGGTGAAGCCGATGTCATGACGCCGGAAGCCAACTACCGTAAGGCAATACGATTAACAGCCCGAATTCCCGTCATCATCGCGGCGTTTGATCGTTTACGAAAGGGGCTCGACGTCATCCCACCAGTAAAGCACGGCTCTACCGCGTATAACTTTCTCTACATGCTGTCGGGCGAGGAACCGGGTGAGGTAGCCGAAAGAATATTCGATGCATGTCTTGTTTTGCACGCAGAGCATGGCCTGAACGCCTCGACGTTTACCGGACGAGTCATCGGAGCTACGCTATCCGACATGTATTCCGCCGTTACAGGGGCTATCGGGGCGTTGAAAGGTCCGCTTCATGGAGGTGCAAATATCCGAGTTATGGAGTTGTTGAAGGATATCGACCGTTCCGGTAAGAAACCGGCTGATTGCATTCGGAATCTGCTCGCCGAAAAAGCTCGCGTGATGGGATTCGGGCATCGAGTTTACAAAACGCTGGATCCACGGGCGGCGATCCTTCGAGACATGCTCGACGGACTGAGCGCAGAACGTGGCACGCGCAAGTGGTATGACATGAGCGTTGAAATCATGCATACCATGGAGCAGGAAAAAGGACTCTACCCGAACGTAGACTTTTTCAGCGCCTCCGTCTATGGAACGCTCGAAATCAGCACGGATCTGTTTACACCCATTTTCGCTCAGTCCAGGATCGCGGGCTGGGCCGCCCATCTCATGGAACAATGGAAGGATAATCGTCTGATTCGACCTAGAGCCGCGTATACAGGGCCTCGAGAACTGACAACCGGACGCTAGAACGTTACGTATTGCAGCGAAGGCGCCTGCTAAGGGAATACCCGTCATGGGCACAAGCCAAAGCACCGCACCGCAATTCCCGTATTCTTCGTACGAAAGTGGCCCATATCGGGTCCGGTCAGGACGAGTGAAAAATGCTGCGTTTGTAGATTATCGTGGTGATTGAAGTATTGACCTCGCCGCTGTCGGCGAAATCTGCTCCGGGGCCAAATTTCAGGTAATTCCGTATTCGTTCGAACAGAACTCGCGGCAATGACTCGTTCCAGATCGAAGCTTAGCAGTCTTTTCGGCTCCCCAGTCGGGAAAAAAATTCTCACCGGGATCACAGGACTCGCTCTGGCAGTGTTCGTGCTGGAACACATGCTTGGAAATCTACAGTTCCTGGTAAATGACAACACGTACAACGCCTACGCACATTTCCTGATTAACCTCGGCCCCGCTCTCTGGGTCGTAGAGATCATCCTTCTGTTGTTCCTGGTGATGCACATGGTCCTGGGCGTAAAGATCTGGATTGGGAAACGCCGTGCACGAGGCAAGGGTTATCTCAAATTTGAGAGCGCCGGCAAACCCAGTCGGCAGACGATCAGTTCTCGCAGCATGTTGCTCACCGGAGCAATCCTTGGAATTTTCCTGGTGATCCATCTGACGTCGTTCAAGTATGGATCGTATTACGAGGCGACGGTGGAGGGCGTGGTAATGCGTGACCTGGCCCGCCTGATGCGGGAGAAGTTTTCACACGCCGGTTATGCCTTCGGTTATCCCGCGCTCGTTCTCCTGCTCGCGGTGCATCTCAGACACGGAATCTGGAGCGCGTTTCAATCGCTGGGAGCCATGCGCCCGACCCTGGCGCCTCTTATCTACACAATAGGTGGCCTTTTCGGCCTGGGCATTGCTCTCGGCTTCCTCATCGTACCTCTGGCAATCTACTTTGGCATGGTCTGAAATCGCTTTGTAAGGCACGTGCTGGAAATCGCCTTGCTGTAAACCGGTAGAATCAACCCAATTACGATCTGAAATTATGGCTCCCATGCTCGCTTCAAAGGTCCCGGCCGGCAGGCTTCAGGAGAAATGGGACAACTACAAGGACAAAGTGAAGCTGATCAACCCTGCGAACAAGCGTAAGTATTCTGTGCTTGTTGTAGGATCGGGGCTGGCCGGCGCATCGGCCGCCGCGTCTCTGGCGGAACTCGGCTATCACGTAAAATGCTTCTGCATTCAGGATTCGGCGCGTCGAGCTCACTCGATTGCAGCTCAGGGTGGAATCAATGCGGCCAAGAACTATCCGAATGACGGAGATACCGTCTGGCGTCTCTTCTACGATACCATCAAGGGCGGCGACTATCGTTCGCGCGAGGCCAACGTTTACCGGCTGGCACAGGTAAGCAATGAGATTATCGACCAATGCGTTGCCCAGGGTGTACCGTTTGCCAGAGAATACGGCGGGCTTCTGGACAATCGTTCGTTCGGTGGTGCGCAGGTGTCGCGAACGTTCTATGCCCGCGGTCAGACGGGACAGCAATTGTTGCTTGGAGCCTATCAGGCTCTGAGCAGACAAGTGGCCGCGGGAAGCGTAGAAATGTTTGCCCGCACGGAAATGCTCGACCTCGTCGTGACGGGCGGACAGGCACGCGGCATTATTACAAGAAATCTGATCACCGGAGAGATCGAACGGCACCTTGGCCATGCGGTACTTCTATGCACGGGCGGGTACGGCAATGTGTATTACCTCTCCACGAATGCCAAGAATTCAAACGTGACGGCCGCGTGGAGGTGCTACCGCAGGGGCGCCCATTTCGGGAATCCCTGCTTTACGCAAATTCATCCGACGTGCATCCCCGTTTCCGGCGTCTATCAGTCGAAACTTACCCTGATGAGCGAGAGCCTTCGCAACGACGGCCGTGTCTGGGTTCCGAAGAAACCAGGCGACGATCGCCCTGTGAGTGAAATCCCTGAAGATGATCGAGACTATTTCCTGGAACGCAAATACCCGTCCTTTGGAAATCTCGTTCCAAGGGACGTGGCTTCCCGAAATGCCAAGTATGCCTGCGACGACGGACTCGGAGTGGGTGATACGAACCTGGCCGTGTACCTCGATTTCAGAGATTCCATCGCCCGGTTGGGACGCGATATAATAGAAGAACGCTACGGCAACCTCTTCGAAATGTACGAGCGCATTACGGGCGAAAATCCGTACCAGGTACCGATGCGCATCTATCCGGCAGTGCACTATACGATGGGCGGGCTGTGGGTCGATTATGAGCTCATGAGTACGATCCCTGGACTGTTCGTACTCGGAGAAGCGAATTTCTCGGACCACGGTGGTAACCGGCTCGGCGCAAGCGCACTCATGCAGGGCCTCGCGGACGGGTACTTTGTCATTCCCTATTCGCTGGGCAATTACCTCGCAGGATCGGAATTTCAGGACACGGATACGTCGCAGGATGCGTTTTCGGAAGCCGAGCACGAGGCCCGGGAGAAAATCTCGAAGCTTCTGGCGGTCAACGGAAACAAGACGGTCACCCGGTTTCACCGGGAGCTCGGCGCCATCATGTGGGATCACGTAGGCATGTCCAGGAACCAGACCGGTTTGGAGACCGCCATCGACAGGATTTCCGCGCTTCGGGACGAATTCTGGAAGAACGTCCTCGTACCCGGGGAGGCCGGCTACCACAACAAATATCTCGAGTTCACCGGACGAGTCGCCGACTACCTGGAACTGGGTGAACTGATGGCTCGAGACGCTCTCGTTCGACGTGAATCCTGTGGCGGCCATTTCCGGGAAGAGTGCCAGACGCCCGAGGGAGAAGCGCTTCGCGACGACAAACATTACACGCACGTGGCAGCCTGGGAGTTTAAAGGAGACGACATCGAACCCGTGATGCACAAAGAAAAATTGGAGTTTGAAAACGTCGAGTTAACGACGCGGAGTTATAAATAGAAATTGCTGAAACGAAGCGCTGTTCAACCATTCGCTTGAAACTACGATCATGTCCGATACGATGACTATGCATTTGAAGGTGTGGCGCCAGGCAGGACCAGGCGTTCCTGGTTCCTTTAAGGACTACACGGTGAACAATGCGAACGAACACATGTCGTTTTTGGAGCTCCTCGACGTTTTGAACGAGGATCTCATGGAAAAAGGAGAGCTGCCGGTGGAATTTGATCACGATTGCCGCGAAGGAATATGCGGTTCCTGCGGGGTTGTCGTGAACGGCATCGCCCACGGCCCGTGGAAGAGAACGGCCGTCTGCCAGCTCCACATGCGACACTACGAGGACGGCGACACGATTGTCATCGAACCGTGGCGAGCCAGGGCCTTTCCGATCATTCGAGATCTCGTGGTCGATAGAAGCGCGTTTGACCGGATAATTGCAGCAGGCGGGTACGTATCGGTAAGTACCGGCAATGCCCAGGATGCCAACGCCGTGCTCGTTCCGAAGGAAGACGTGGACCTTTCGATGGATTATGCCTCGTGCATCGGGTGCGGAGCCTGTGTGGCGGCCTGTCCCAATGCCTCGGTTTCCCTGTTCACGGCCGCCAAGATCGCACACCTGGCCCTTCTTCCGCAGGGTGATCCGGAGCGCACCAGGCGCGTCGGCGCCATGGTCGACCAGATGGAGGACGAGGGTTTCGGTGACTGCTCAAATCACGCCGAGTGCGAGGCGGTCTGCCCGAAAGGAATATCGATTTCCTCGATCGCACTCATGCGGCGCGAGTATATGAAATCGTTGGTCTCTGCCTGAGTCCGCACGGGCAGGCTGCGCGGCCGTATCGGGCTTTCTTCAGTGTTACTGCCCGACGATCTCGACCAGTTCGATGTCGAAAATCAAGGTCGCGTTCGGCGGAATACGTGGAGCACTTCCGCCCGTACCGTATCCCAATTCCGCCGGAATCGTCAGGATTCTCCGCTCGCCGGTTCTCATGCCTTCTGAGCCCTGTGTCCATCCTGCGATCAGCCGAGTGACGCCATGCTGGTAATCGAACGTTTCACCGAGATCCCTGGAACTGTCAAATTTATTGCCTCGTCCGTCCGGGGCGTTCTCGTCGTAGAGCCACCCTGTGTAGTGCATGCGGACAAACTGTCCAGGAGACAAACCCTCCCCTTTTCCTTCTGCAATCACCTGTATCTGGAGTCCATTCTCCATCGCATTTACCTCTGGTTGTTCCTGAGTGTCCATCCGTTCGGTCTCATCCGTCGCTGCCATATCGCGCGATTCACTCTGCGGCGAACCACACGCCGAAAAACCAACCAGCACGGCTAGTAGTATGGGAATAGAGTGCTCTTTCATAAGAAAATATTCGGGTCGGTTCCTGTGTTCGTTAATGTGTTCGACCATGCAACTATTTCAGAAAAGTTCAGACGGGCACACCGGCGGAGGC
>CAZGOS010000182.1:0-6354 GCA_964527795.1 uncultured Rhodothermales bacterium
CGTGCATGTCGCCGACGCGGGCGGCGGGCATCCCTCCGATGAGTACCATCGGGAAACCCAGAACGATCACGCCGCCGTGGGCCGTAGGATCACCCAGTCTCGCTGCCATCCCCGGCATGTCCTTTCCTCCGTCAGATCAGTTAATTTTTACCAGACTGCCCTGAATCGTGTTTATGGCGCTGGCCTTGACGTTGACCATGGTGCCGGCAACATCGTTCTGAACGCTCCCTTCCGATTTCACGTTCAGCCCGCTGATGCCGTGGTTCATACCGGCCTCGGACTTCAGGTCCATCCCGGCCTTCTGTTCGAAATTCATGGAGGCCTCCATCTTGACATTGTTGGCCTTCATTTCGTGATCCATCGTGGCCTCCGACTTGATGTTGTTGGCTTTCACGTTGGTGTCTTCCGAGGTTTCGATGTTCAGCGTCTTGGCTTTGATGTCGATCGTGCCCTGCTCGGCCAACATTTCGATATCTCCCTCTTCGGTCTTGATCGTGAGCTTCTTGTTGCCGATATCGATCTGGAAAATATTGTCGCCGCTTTCGTCCACGAGCGTGATGAGCTTGTCCTTGTCGTTGATCGAAATCCGGTGACCGGCCTCGCTCTGCACGGTAATCTTTCCGTCCTTTTCACCTCCCCCATCCTGCATCAGTACGAAATGACCGTTGGTCGTCTTGATTTCGATGCGTTTGTTCTTGTCGTCGAGCGTGATCTTGTGCTTTTTAGTCGTTTCGATCGTGATGTTGTCTTCGGAGTCGTCGAAGAGCATGCGGTTCGCATCGGGCGTATTGATCAGGATCTGTGCCTTGTCGACCGTGTCGTCCATAATCAGTTGATTGCCCGATTTGGTGCGCACGACATTCTGCATCTTGTTCGCCGCGACGCTGGGCGATTTCTGCGCGGGATTCGGAACCGCTCCGATGATGATGGGTCGGTCTATGTCTCCGTTCACGCACGCCCACACGACTTCAGCATCCGCATGGTTCGGGAAATGTAACCCGTAATCCGGTCCGGCATGGGGTTGTGACATGCGAATCGGTCGAGTTGCTTTGGCGGTGCCGGGGTCTTCGATATCGAAGTGCATCTTGGCCCGATAACGCCCTTCGTCGTCGACATACGCATAGTCTCCTCCGGCACTTTCCACTTTTCCGGTCATTATGCCGGATACCTTCGGCTTTGGAGTAATGCGCGACGGCCTGAACTGCACACTTGCCGGAATGCAGTGGAACGTATTTCCGTAGAGGATATCCTCGTCGGCGGTCTCTTCTTCCGAAAGACGGAAACCGAGCTCCATCGCAAGCGCACGCTTCTGCGAACCGTGATGCTCCAATTCGACAAGCAGATATTCCTCGTCATTCAAGTCGTCTCGAAAATGATCATCCAGCGTGAATAGAAATCCCGAACGAAATCCCATGCACACACTTTCACCGGAGATAACGATTCGATGGCATTCGATTTCTTCGTTGCGAATCTTTGCAAGCAGCTTACCGTCCGTCGAATCTTCGAAGTGATTGCCGTATTCATAATGTTCGCCGGGCATGTCGCTGTTGATCCGGGACTCCACTTTAAGCGACGTTTGCGGCGTACGGTAATTGTAGTCATTGAGCACCACCGTGCCGGTCACGATCTGGTGGCACGGTGCAAAAGAGAAGACAGCATCAACGTCACTCGGCCTCAATCCGGCGCCCTCATGAAAGATGATAACGTCTTCTCCGTCGATCTCCGTATGCTTTTGCCGGTCATCCACGATGACCAGGCGATCCCGGTCCTCATCAAATTCGAAGAAGAAGCATATTCCTTCGTGTTCCAGGAGTCGACAGATGAAATTGAAATCACTTTCCTGGTGCTGAACGCAGTATTCTCGCGCCTTTAGTGATCGCTTGAGGTCAAATCGAAAGTCGTTCGGCGCAAAACCACTGTCGTCGAGAATCTGCTTTACGATCTCGTCAACTTTCTTCTTCTGAAATATCCGACTCCGGTAATTGAGGGTAAGGCGCCACAGGCTGGGCACGAGAACAACTGTGTAGTGATAATACTTCTTGATCCGGGGACCCTGCTTCAGTTCGGAGACGATACCCGAAATCGGCACTTTATCCCCCTCCCTTATCATGGTGAATTTGGCCCGCTTGTTTACGACGTCGTCATAGGAGATTTGCGGGTCGTCCGAAACGAGCTGGATTTCGAAATGGAAGAGACCGGAAATCCTCTCCCGGCCGGAAAAGGAGACGACGGAAAAGGTGTCTTCAGGAAGCTCGGAAGCCACGAAGTGGTATCGGGCAACGTTTGCGTCTAACTTCGCCATAGGAACACCTCCAGGAAACCATACCTGCGGGTCGCTGCCCGCCGGTATTGCACTCCTTGATTATGAGAATTTGTAAGTGAAATCTCCTTTCTTATTGAGGCCCAGCACAAGCTTGTTGGTCTCTTTGTCTTCAGCCATGCGACTGATGAGCGCTTTCGAGGCCTGCGGCATAACCGTGCGGTCGATGATAAAGTCTATGTTTCGAGCCCCGGTATCGGCCTGCGTGCAGCGCTCCGCGATGCGTTCAACCACCTTCGCCGCGTACTGAAATTCCATTTTGTGCGCTTCGTGAAGCCGCTTGCCGATACGATTCAGTTTCAGCTTGACGATGCCCTTCATGGGCTCCTTGCGAAGTGGATAAAACGGTACCACTTTCATCCGTCCAAGAAGCGCCGGCTGGAAATGCTCCGCCAGCGTGGGGTGAACCGCCTCCCGGATTTGATCCGGAGTCGGCCTCTCATCCTCCGTACAGACAAAGGAGATAACGTCCGTCGCGAGGTTTGAGGTCATGATGATGATCGTATTCTTGAAATCGATTTCTCGACCCTCACCGTCGCGCATGAATCCCTTGTCGAAGACCTGATAGAACAGATTCATGACGTCGAGATGCGCTTTCTCCACTTCGTCCAACAGAATCACCGAATACGGCTGCCGCCGGACTGCTTCGGTCAGAATTCCGCCTTCGCCATATCCGACGTATCCGGGCGGCGAACCTTTCAGCTGAGAAACCGTGTGTTTTTCCTGGTATTCGGACATGTTGATCGTCGTGAGAAAACGCTCACCTCCGTAGACAATATCCGCGATACGAAGCCCCAACTCGGTTTTGCCGACACCGCTTGGCCCCACGAAGAGAAACACCGCGTGTGGGGCTTTGGGGTCGCGCATTCCGGATTTGGATGTACGAATCGAGTCCGCCACTTCACTGATGACCTCATCCTGGCCAAGAATGCCCGCCCGGAGTCGGTCATCCAGTTCGAGCAGCATCGCCGCTTCGTCTTTCTCCATGGCGCCGGCAGGGATGCCGGTCCAGTCCGAAATGACCTGGGCTGCTATGCCGGCATTCACTTCGGCATGAACGAGCGGCTCCTCTCCCTGAACGGCGGTGAGTTTTTTCTGTATGGCGGAAATTTTCGCACGGATGTCCTTTTCCTTTTTCGACATTTTCTCCGTTTTCGACGTTTTCTCCGTTTTCGACGTTTTCGACATTTTCGATTCGTCGCCGTCGCTTGCCTCGGACGACGCCGTCGTCAGCTTGCGCAGGCTAGCGCGCGCCTTATCAAGCTGTCGGACCAGATCGAGCTCTTTTTTCCAACGCGCGTTGAGAGCATCCAGTGCTTCCGCCACCTCCACTCGCTCTTCCAATACTTCGTCGAGCGCCTTCTGGTCCTGTTGCACTCCCGAGGCAAGATCCTGTTTGATGGCAGAGATTTTCAGATCCAGGTAGTGCAGACTGCGTTCGGCGTCGTCCACTGCGGGCGGCTTGGCCGTTTGCGCCATTTTGACCCGTGCCGCGGCCGTATCGAGCAAGTCGACGGCCTTGTCGGGAAGCTGGCGTCCCCCGACAAATCGAGCGGAAAGCTGCGAGGCCGCCTGGACGGCTTCGTCGGAAATAGGAACGTGGTGATGATCCTCGTACTTGGCTTTGATGCCACGCAGCATCACGATCGCATTCTCGACCGTTGGCTCATCGATCTTGACGAGCTGGAAGCGGCGCTCGAGTGCCGGGTCTTTCTCAATATACTTCTTGTACTCCGACCAGGTAGTGGCGGCTATCGTTCGAAATTCTCCGCGAGCAAGGGCCGGCTTGATCAGGTTGGCGGCGTCGCTGGTACCGGCAGCCCCACCGGCCCCGATGAGTGTGTGAGCCTCGTCGATAAACATGATCGTCGGCTTCGGCGCTTCCCGTACGGCCTCTATTACCGACTTCAATCGCTGTTCAAACTCCCCCTTGACGCCCGCGCCTGCCTGTAGCAACCCGAGATCAAGACCCCGAATTTCAGTTTCCTTGAGACTGTCCGGCACATCTCCGGCCGCCAGCCTCAGCGCCAGGCCTTCAACGACAGCGGTTTTCCCGACACCCGCTTCCCCGACGAGAATCGGATTGTTCTTCCGGCGGCGACTCAGTATGTCAATGATCTGGCGGATTTCCTGGTCCCGTCCGTTCACGGGATCGATTTCTCCATTGCCGGCGGCTCCGGTTACGTCCGTCGTATACATATCCAGCGCCGTCTCGCCCTCCCGAGGCGCACCGTCCACGCTCGGCTTCATTCGACGTGCAAGGGGTGTATTCTCGCTCGAGTTGCCAACGATGTCGACAAAATCCCGGCGGAGTTCGTCCCGGTTGATGGGCGTAAAAAATTCGAAATACGGCGCGGCCTGCAGAGACTCACTCTCGACGAGCGCCTCAAGAAGCGCACCCGAGCGAATCTCGGAATATCCGTGGTGTACCGAGGCTGTAATCCAGGCCGATTCGACGAGCTGCAACAGGATTGGTGAAAAAGACGGTCTGCCTGTGTTTCCTTCCTTGAACTCGTCCAATTGTTTCAACAGGGCCTCCCACAACTTGCCCGTTTTGACGTCGAAACGACTGAATATCTGGGGAATATCCCCGGAGCCGTCCTCCATCAGTTTGGCCAGCAGATGTTCAATCCCTACCTCATAATGGGTTCGGGAAATACTGAATCCTGCGGCTGTTTCAAGTGCTCTTGTCGTATGCTCGTTCAGTTTTTCGAGCAGCTTTTTTACATCTTTCGTGATCATGTCCGTACGCTCGTTTTCAGGCTCATGGTCATTCCAGAGCCTATTTCAATCAGGCGGTCGCTTGATGGCGACTATAGGCCACCACCCGCGACGTATACTCGATCCTCGGTTGTCTGAGCCACGTGTTCAGTCCGAGTTTACGCTTCGCATCACCCAGGACCATGGCCGGCACTTCCCGGGAAATCAAACGCAGTTTTACATCATAGTCGAGAAAATCCGTGAGAAAGTGATCGACTACGGATTGGATCCGAACGGATCGTTCCCCACCGGGAAGGCAGGATTCAAATTGATTCAAATCGAGAGGACCCAGAACGATTCGAAATTTACCCGACAGGTCCCGAATTTTTTCGCCGATGGTAGCTGATTCACCAAGCACGGCGCCTGTATCCGGAGCCGTTTTGCCCAGGCGTCTGCGCTCGGAAAGCCAGACCCAGCGAGGAATATTCTCTTCTATTTGAACCTGCATACCGGGAAAGACTCCCCTCAAGAGATTTCGCAATCCATCTGCGCTCCGAACCACACATCCCAGTTGACCGGCGAACGCCGCCAGACGCAGGGCTTCTCCGGGAGAACCCGGAGAACCCGGAGAACCGGGAGAACCGGATGCTCGTGTATTCGTGGCCAGACCCGCAAGAGAAAGAAAACGCCGGGTTGATTCGTCGGATCCGTCATCGCGGATCATGCGGGCGGGGCGGTATTTCTCCCACGATCGGTAGTAGAACCAGTACAGTCGATGATTAAAAATATCCAGGAACGATTTGAGAGGATTCGTCGCTTTCGGGTGCAGGACAATATCGCGAGACAGATTCGCCGGAAGCGGTGAATCAAATCCATATAATCCCAAAAAGGAGGCGACGATCGTAATCGGATCCGCATCCTTTCCGCTCCACTCGACTCTCTTTACGTCGGTCGCCGGAAATACAACGCTGCTGGACGGTCTGAATCGAATCACTTCATGTTCCGGGTGCATACCGGATGCCCCCGGACGAGCTTTGCCGATGCGACTCAGAAGATGCACCAACTGAAAAAAGTTGTACTGATGTGCGTTAGCGACGATCTCGTTGACCATCCGGCGACGGGATGCAGCCCCATCATCGACCGGATCTTTCGACGGGTTCGTATCAGGCTCTACAATCCCGTTCTCTTTCCTCGACTCGGCTTCCATACGTAGGTCCGTTCCGACGGTTTAGTGATGAGTTTGAGGTGTACAAATGAGTTGATCGTTGCATACATGGAAAGAAACTCACTCATAACCAATCCGAAAAGACAGATGTCGCCTTCATCTGCGAAGT
>CAZGOS010000183.1:0-6221 GCA_964527795.1 uncultured Rhodothermales bacterium
AGCCTCTCAAGTCCCGATTGGTGTTTATTCGCAGATATTCGAAACCAAATTTGGGCTCCACTTCCTGCGCGTGAACGCCAGGCGTGGTGATAGGATTGATTACAATCATATTCTGGTTGCGTTTGACGAGCGAAAAAACGACCCGACCGAAGCATTAGAATTCCTGACGATGCTCAGAGACTCGGTACTGACAGCCGGGGCTTCGTTTGAGGCGCTTGCGCGGGACCACTCCGAAGATGAATTATCGGCCTCCCGCGGTGGACGCGTCATTGATCCGAACACAGGTGAGCGAACTCTCTTTTTGGAAAACTTAGGGGGTCGCTGGCAGAGTACGGTCCTCCAGCTTCGCGTAGGCGAAATCAGCGAACCTCGCGAAGTCGATCTACTCGACGGCAGCATTGCCTACCATATCGTGCGCCTGGAAAAGAGGGTCCCGCCTCATACGCTTGATCTGGAAGAGGATTACGGTCTCATCGAAAGCAGGGCTCTACGCGATAAACAGGGACGCATCATGTCCGAATGGCTGAACCGGCTGAAAGAGGAGGTCTATATTGACATGCGCGGTCGTGCGCGCGACTTTTCTATCGCTGACAATTAGGAATGGGTTCCAGAATTATCAGAGTCGTTTATTCTCCGGCAAAGAATCTTCTATGAGCACGATAGCCACGCCCGAAACTCTGGATGCCCTTGTCGCCGGTTTCAGTGATCTTCGACAAGAGATCGGTAAAGTCATCGTAGGTCAGCACGAGATCATCGAACAGATCTTCATTTCACTTATCTGTCGGGGACACGTGCTGCTCGTCGGAGTACCTGGTCTGGCGAAAACGTTGTTGGTGCATACTCTTTCCGATGCGATCGATTTGTCGTTCGGGCGCATACAGTTCACTCCCGATCTGATGCCGAGCGACATAACGGGCACCGAAATCATTGAGGAAGACGTCTCCACGGGTCGGAGGGAATTCAAATTTGTGCAGGGTCCCATCTTTGCGAACGTGATCCTGGCCGATGAAATCAATCGAACACCTCCCAAAACTCAAGCGGCCCTTCTGGAAGCGATGCAGGAACATCAGGTGACGGCCGCGGGCCACACGTATGATCTTCCGGATCCGTTCTTCGTGCTTGCGACTCAGAATCCGATCGAACAGGAAGGCACCTACCCCCTCCCTGAGGCTCAGTTGGACCGGTTCATGCTCAATCTGTGGCTGGACTATCCGTCGTTTGATGAAGAAGTAGAGATCGTTCGTTCGACGACAAGTGCCGAGCAGGAAGAGATCAGACATGTCATGTCCGGTACGGATTTACTTGCCTACCAGCATCTTATTCGATGCATGCCGGTCGCGGACAACGTCGTCGAGCACGCAGTGCGTCTTGTTGGCAAGACTCGGCCGGATTCCGGTCATGCTTCCGATTATATCTCAAACTATATCAATTGGGGTGCTGGACCCCGCGCGTCACAGTACCTGATATTGGGCGCAAAAGCTCTGGCTGCAATCGACGGAAGAATGACACCGCTGGTTGAAGACGTAGACAAGCTGGCTGTCTCTGTTCTCCGGCACAGGATCGTTTTGAATTTTAACGCAGAAGCGGACGGAGTGTCCGCGGTGGACATAATTGACCGTCTTCTTACAGAGAACGGATAAGAACGAGTCGACTAAATCTGGGAGGCAGATCCGTGGATGACACGCTTTCCAACGGTATGCATTCTCCAGACGTACTGCTGTCAGATGGCTGGGCGTCGAACGTTTCCATCTACTGGGATGGGTCGGGGACAATTACTAAAATAAGGCCTTGCTACTGCGATTCCAGTCTTACGTCCGCCCGAGGTCCACTGGTTCCCGGAATGGTCAACCTGCACTCGCATGCATTCCAGCGAGAACTTGTGGGTAGAACGCAAATATTTACATCTCCAGGAGATGATTTCTGGTCCTGGAGACAGGCCATGTATGCGCATCTTCAATCGTTGAGTCCAGATGAACTGGAATCTGTTGCCACTCGACTCTATCAGGACCTTATCCGTTCGGGTTATACGTCCGTCTGCGAGTTTCACTATGTGCACGTCGGTTCTTCTCGAGAACCGTACTTCGATCCGGCGGAGATGTCGCTCGCCATACTGCGAGCGGCGAACAGTGCAGGCATCGGTTTGACGCTTCTTCCGGTTTTATACCAGCATGGTGGGTTCCGGAACGCCGCTCCAGACGAGCATCAACATCGCTTTATTCTTTCGGTTGAGCGGTATTGTGAACTGGTGGAAAAAATGCTGGACGCTGTGAATGATGATTCAAACGTTTGCATTGGCTACGCTCCGCATTCGCTCAGAGCTGTCGACGCGACCGGCCTTCACTATCTTCTTGAGCATCGGGCAAACCACGCACCGTCATCCCCGGTGCATATTCATGTTGCGGAACAGATTCAGGAAGTCGAAGAATGTCTGCTTGCACACGGCCAACGACCGATAGAGTGGCTATTCAGCAACGCCTTGGTTGACCAGAACTGGTGCCTTGTCCATGCGACACACGCAAACGAAAGAGAGCTGGCCCTCATCGCAGACGCCGGCGCAACGGTAGGCCTGTGTCCGACCACGGAGGCGGATCTGGGCGACGGCACATTCCCTCTGCCGGAATATCTGGACTGTAGCGGCGTGTATGGAATCGGATCCGACAGCAATGTTTGCATATCCCCGTTCGAGGAGCTCAGGCTTCTGGAGTACGGACAGCGACTCACCGGCCAAACCAGAAACATTGACGGCGTACGGTCGGAGCTCGGAGCGGGTACACGAAGGTATCTGCAGTCACTCGCCGGGGGACGACGCGCATCAGGCCGGAATGTCGGCACTTTAAACGAAGGAGCCTGGGCGGATTTTATTGTGCTTGACGCCAGTCATGCTCTTTTAAGAAATAAAACAGCCGATGAACAGCTTAACACGGTCGTATTTTCGGGAGACGCCTCGATGCTGTCGGCCGTAGTAATACGCGGCGAGCAGAAATAGGAAAGGCGACCTGCCCTCGGTGGAATAGTTCAGTCGGAAACTTCCATCACGCCGCTCATCAATACGGAAAGAGGCTTTAGCGGCTCCAGGTTCTCGGCAATGATTTTCACCGTAGCCGTAAGTGGAACGGCGAGCATCATTCCAAGCAGTCCCCAGAGCCAACCCCAGAATATCAGGGAAACCAGAACGAGAAGAGGACTCAAATTGAGGCTGAAAGCCATGATGCGCGGCTCAATCACATTTCCCATGAGCATCTGAATGCCACCCAACAAAAGAAGCACCAGGAGTGGCACGGTTAATGAGTCAAATTGAAGCAGGGAAAGGAAAAACGGGAAAAGAACAGCGATGACCGATCCTATGTTGGGAATGTAATTGAGGATAAACGCCAGAAGTCCCCAAATCAGAGGAAAATCAACATCTAAAATCAGCAAGAAAAGGAAAGTCATCAATCCGGTACCGAGACTGATGAGGGTTTTTGTCACCAGATATTGTCTCACCTTTGTATCGATTCCCGTAATGACGTCTCCAATACGATTTGCATGCTGCTCCGGAAACGCAGAACGCACCTTGCCGGCAAGATCCCCGGCGCCGGCCAGAATAAAGAGCATGAAAAGAAGAATCAGAAACGTCGTACTCAGGAACGCGATAAACGAACCTACACCGGTAGTGAAGACAGACGTAATCGATGAAAACGATATGGCATCGGTCCACCTGAAATCAGTAACCCGGATTTCAAAGCGCTCGGCCAAAGACAGCACTCTGGCCTGAATATCGAACATAAAGGCCGAAATTTTGGCCTCGTACGTTGGAATCGTTTCGACAAAGGTCTGGGTGCTCGAAAAAACAACCCACCCGAACAGAAACAAAACAAGGAAGAAAACCAACAAAACTCCGAAGAGCGAGATAGCCATTGGTAGCCGTCGCTTCTTCAGGCTCAATACGACCGGTTTGAAAATGATGGACAGAAGGAGCGAAATCGCAAACGGAAGCAGCACCACCTTTAACTCCCGCAATACGACACCAAAGATAAAAACAGCTATTACGCTGAGTATGATTGTCAGTAAATTGTTATTTTTCATGAATATGCATTCGTTGTCGACTACCCGGATTCAAGATACGAAAGTTGTTCGGAGGCACTAGTGCAGATTTACCTTAAAATCCCCTCATGAATACCAAGAAGTCGTTGTCGGACAGCTTCCGGGCGGTACGGCGTTTTGCTGCTCCCGTTCTTGCATTCCTTCTGTTCGGAAGTTCCAATCCGGACCCCTATCCGCGAGATTACTTCAGATCTCCTCTGGGTATTCCACTTGTGCTTGCGGGCAGTTTTGCAGAAATGCGATCCAACCATTTCCATTCCGGCCTCGATATAAAAACCAGCGGAAGATCCGGATATCGAGTCTATGCCGCGGCCGACGGATGGATTTCAAGAATCTCGGTTTCTTCTGGAGGTTTTGGGAACGCTCTTTACGTGACACACGCCAACGGATACCAGACCGTGTATGCCCATCTCGACCGTTTCAGCGAACCGTTGGCTGAATACATTCAAAATATGCAGTATGCGAGGGAATCGTTCCGAGTGGATGCATTTCCGACAAAAGGACGATTCCCCGTATCCAAGGGCGAAGCGATCGCTTTTTCAGGTAATTCCGGTAGTTCATCGGGCCCCCATCTGCATTTCGAAATCCGAGACGCAGAATCGGGATGGCCGGTGAACCCGCTTCTCTTCAATCTTGATATTCCGGACACTCGGCCGCCGCGAATTCGACGCATAAAGCTCTATGCGATGGGAGAAAACAGTCGGATCCGGATTCGAGATACCCGTACCGGCGGTTGGAGAAACGTAAAAGGCAATGAGGCGGTGCTTCTGGATGTTTCGTTAATCGGAGATTCGTATCGATTCGCCAGAGCGGATCGCATTGAAGCTACCGGTAAAGTTGGCTTTGGAATTCAGACCTACGATTACCATAACGGATCCTCAAATCAGCTCGGTGCCTACCGCATCGAACTCGAAGTAGATGGATCCTCAATCTTCACATCCCAGATGGAACGTTTTTCGTTCAACCTGACGCGGCATGTCAACGCGCACGTCGATTATGGCGAATACGTCCGGAACCGTCGGTGGATTCAGCGGAGCTATATTCTTCCAGGTAATCAGCTTCCGATTTACGACGCCGTAGATAGAGGGATTCTTCACGTTGAGCCCGATCGGCCCTATGAAGTTCAGTACCGAATTTCTGATGTCTACGGTAATGAATCGGTTCTACCATTTTCGATTCGCGGCTTCGCGCAAACAGATACGATGCGGAGCAAATCCGATCGAGATTCTTTGGACCTGCTCGTAGAATTTGATGAACCATTTGTACTGAAGAGACCCGGAATTATCGTACGCATGCCGGCAAAAACAGTGTACGACGATACGAACCTGCACTTTGAAGAAATGTCTTCTTCGTCATCCAATCGGTACTCGCCCGTCTTCCGAATCCATGATCGAGGCACTCCTGTACAGGAGCCGTACTCGATCTCGATTGACGCAGGCGGTATACCGGAACGGCTTCATTCGAAAACAACGCTGGGTGTGCTGAGCCGAAACGGGCGCCTCTCGTATGCGGGAGGTTCGTATCGGGACGGAAGAGTTACGGCGAGTGTTCGTTCATTTGGAGACTATACGATTACGGCAGACACGGTAGCCCCATCAATTCGTCCGATCAATATTTCTCCCGGAAAAAGCATGGCGCGGTCGGGCAATATCCGCATTCGCATCGGCGACGACTTCTCCGGCATCGGCGGATACCGTGCGACTATTGACAACAAGTGGGTTCTGTTTACATATGATGCCAAGACAGGTTTGCTTCGCCACACTTTCGACGGGCGAGTTCAGTCCGGATCCCATGATCTCAGGCTGGAGGTAGAGGATCAGGTGGGTAACGTTCGCGTGTACGAAGCTACGTTTGAACGTTGAGAAAAATCAGGATCAGTCTTCTTCTGCGATGACGTCCTGGAGCGCCTTCCGGGTAGCCGGGATCGGCCGAACTGAAACTCCTTGCTCCCATACGCCGGAAAGCCGCTCCGGCATTTCCGGGTGAATTCCAATAGCCGCTTCGACAGTATCCGCAAATTTCGCGGGATGCGCGGTAGAGAGAATTACAGATGGTCCCGGATCGGTGATTTGATTCCGATGACGGCGCATTCCTTCCAGGCCAACGGCTGTATGCGGATCGGCGATATAACCGGTTTT
>CAZGOS010000184.1:0-6207 GCA_964527795.1 uncultured Rhodothermales bacterium
AGTCCCACCCCGGGTACTGTGTCGATATTGCGAATGACGTAATCCAGGCGTACTGTCAGATCGCGGTTTCCAAAGTGGTCCACTCGGAGCACTTAAGAGTGATTTGGATTCTACCCCGGCTTTGCAGACACTTCCAAAAAGACCGAACTTGGTCTTGGGGTGAGTCATGTGCAACGAAGAAATTATTCAAGGGAGTTCAAGCAGGAGACCGTGCAGCTAGCGAGCAGTTGGGGTCGACACTATCGCAGTCGGCCTGCGATCTGGGCATCGATGCGGGCACGTTTGGGCGCGGCCGTTCGCATTGAGAATGGTGGTTGAGTATCAGACGGAATCTGCGATACATGATGGAGCCCAATAAATTCTTGTAATCGACGTGAATACTGAACTACCGATCGTGGTGGCCCTCGTACCGGCCTTTAATGCCGCGTCGTTCATTGAAGAGACGCTCGACTCGATTGCTGCGCAATCATATTCCAATCTTCGAGTCTTAATATCAGACGACGCATCAACCGACGAAACCGGTAAAATCTGTGATAGATATGCGACCACGGACGCCCGTTTCAGCGTTCTTCATCAGAGTCTGAACCTGGGCTGGATCGGCAATGTCAACGCTCTTTTTGAGGCAGCCGAAGGCGACTATTATTTCTTTGCGTTTCATGACGACATTTTCTTGCCGGACTACGTCCAGCTTCTTGTAGAAGCATTGGAAGCGGATCCAGGGGCCATCCTCGCTTTTCCTGATATCGAATACGTGAAATCAGACGGTACCGTCGGCACACCGTCGTTTCGCGAACTCGACGGTGTTACGAATCGATATGAACGCGTTCGAGTCATGGCGAGAAAGCCTCAGCATAATGCTATTCCTGTCCTTGGAATATTCAGGTCCGATGCGCCTGGGCTCGTTGGCGGCTTGAAACGCAATCTGGCTGGTGAGTTTGTAGCCGACTGGCCGTGGCTTCTCAGCCTTCTCGTGCACGGAACTTTCATACGGGTGCCCAGAATCCTGTGTCGTAAAATCGTACGGGAAACCGGTGTCGTGTCGGGATGGAGTAATAATCCGCTCTCCCGTTTGGCGGTCATGCTGTCTTGCGCGACGGTCATTCGGACGGCGCCTTTTTCTCGGCGAGAAAAATGGAGATTGTATTTAACGTTATTCCTCTCCTATCCACTCCTGCCGTGGATTCAAATTCGAAGGTGGCTCTCAAAAAGGCGTTTACTGAAACGTATCTATTTCAAGATTAGAACATGATAAGGTATGAAAGCTAAGGCACGAGACTGGATCATTGGAGTTGGATTGTTCTGTGTTCCAATAGCACTGATAGGCTTCGGCGTCCTGGTTGGGCGTTATTCAATAATCAGATCGTTCGACAGCAAAATTGAAGGCGTCTCTACAGTGTTCACTCTCGGCTCTCTCTTGACCGACGAAGAGAAAAGGGGTGTATCTCGCGCATATCATGAACCCGATAGCGTCTTACTGAGGTTCGATGAAATCCCAGTGTCCGTTCCCAACTCACTTACACCTTTTGTAGGAAGCGCTCCCACACCAGGCGTCCATGTTGGCTCCCAGATCAACTCGATGCAGTTTCGGTCAGCGCGTGAAATCGAAATACCAAAGCCCCGGAACTCATTCAGAATATTCATTACCGGTGGATCGACGGCGTTCGGAACAGGATCTCCCAGTCAAGATCGAACGATTGCGGGCTATTTGTCAGTAATTCTCGCTCGTGAGATGTCCCCGTTGACAAATCTAACATATGACGTCATAACTGCGGCCAATCCCGCCTGGGCGAGTACCCATGAGAGGATTTTTATCGAGAACAGACTTTCTGAACTTGAACCTGATCTCGTTATATCAATCTCAGGCAATAATGACGTGCACTGGGGAAAACGAGGTAGAAACATCTTATGGTTTCGAACCTACGCGGACCAATTCTTTTTTTCGCTCGTCAAGACCGCTTACCGATATTCCGGTCAAAAAGACATTCCGAAAATAACTCAGAAAAAATCTTCAGAAATTGCCCCGGATGTTGTTGCAGGTCGGCTTCTAAAAAACGTAGATCTAATTACACATGTGCTTTCTGACAAAAAAGTAATGTACGTCTTTGTGCTACAACCAACTTTGGCTCTGACAAACAAAAGACTGACAAGCAGGGAGCGAAAAACATTGAAAGATCAAGATTATTTTCAGAAATCCTATAGCCTGATTGACAGCACGCTGGTAAGATTTTCTGCAGAGAATTTCAACTACTTCAACCTGGTAAATATTTTCGATGATTTGGATGATCAGAACGATGTGTTTATAGATTCATACCATTTCGGAGACAAGGGAAACGAAATAATTGCCGAAAATATATTTATGCGTATCAGAGATTTGGTTGTCCGATAACACCCTTCGAAAATCATCGTTTTGTGCTTGACGCCCACCCGCTTGTTCACCCAGTCTGAAGCAGAGAATCAGGCGTATTTGTCATCAGAATGAGGCATCACGTAATCCTGTAGTATGATGCCAAAGTCGACGTCTTTTGGCACTCGCACAATATTTCTCGGACGGGTCGATAATCTCGAAGAAACAACCGTTTATGTATGTAAACGACGTTGACTCTGCGTTAATACACTAATTCGAGTGCTCGTGTCTTGTTAACAAACGCTGCCATAAGTGAACCTCTGCGATCGATGCGTGCCAGTATTCCTGACGGTGTTCTCGTCCAGCAGATCGAGAACAAATCTGTGCTGCTGAACATTGAGTCAGAAATTTACTTTGGCCTGGACGATGTCGGAGTGGAGTTCTGGGCGGCACTGACTACAGAACAGTCGGTTCAGCGTGCATTCGAAGTATTGCTGGAAATGTATGACATCGACCCGATGCAGTTGGAGACGGATCTGACGGATTTTGTCGAGAAACTTTCGCAGAATGGCCTTTTGAGGATCGAATCGGAGGAGCATGAATGACGGCCCGCGACGAGACTCTACGTTACCGAGTACTCGTCGTATTTCTGAGTGTTTGAAAGAAGAATTATTGGCGTGAATCGAAATAAAAGTATATATTTTGCGTCGACAAGGTGTACGACAGCACTTCCGCCCGTCAAAATGCGCTTCTCCGATCGACATCGGACTGCAGGTCATCCAGACGGGCAGCCTTCAAAACGTCGTATGTGTAAGTTCCAAGTCCGACTGTATAGCTTGACACGGCCGGGTGTATTTCCCGAAGCGCACAAACAATAATGATCATGACGGATACCAAGAAGAAACAATATCATCCACCTCAGTTTCAGGTGTATGGCAACATGGAACAGCTCACGAAGGCAGGCAATGTTGGGCATTCCTTTGGTGCAGGCCAGTATGGAATGGATGGAGGAATGGGTGGCGGATGCAGAGAGCACATGGGCCACCATTGCTTCTCGTAGATATCTTCCTGACGAGATAACAGGAAGCGAATTGTTCTATTGATGTAGTTGTCGATTTCTGAGAATATCTTCTCAGTCGGTATATACTCTACTGCTCTTGACTACGTCTTACGTCTGAACTCTTTTCTCGGACGACCTGAACGCCGGCGAGCGTGTACACGTTAACTCGGGCAGTACGAAGATCTGTCACCGAGTCAAATACGTAGATGAACTGGCTCGTGAGGGAGAGCGTGATCGAGCACGTCAGCCAGGATCGTGCATGCCATGTGATGAGATGCCGCGCCCTCATATTTATTAGTGAATGGCGCGATCATGCACACACTGATAGCCGATTCTTTTAACCATCTGGAGACGAGGCTCGTTCCCCCTCTCTTTTCTCCGTCGTCGGTTCCCAGGCTTCGAAAGTCTGCCGCTCTACTTGCCGGTGTTCTTCGATTAGGATTCGAGTGTCGGCTTTCGGCGGGTTCTCCGGTTGTGGATCTGCAGCAGGGATTCCTGGGCAGCGAAGGTGAGTTCGTACCTCTTGCCGCACGCATTCGGGATTCGGCATCAGACTCTCACAACCTGCCGGACCCAGGTTGGAGAAGGCTATCCAAGTTCTGTGCGGGTCTGCGCGATTTGAGCTTTGAGCCGGCAAATACGATACATGAAGTCTGGCTTGAGCATGATTCCGAGGGTCCTCAGGGAGCTCATCATCTTCCCTCTGTTTTCGTTGGATTGAATCCGGCAATCACGGAAGCCGGAAGTGTCTACAACGCAACGATTGAGTTTATTCAGAGCCTCCGTGGCGGCGTACTGGATGATAAGGTTGCCCGAAATATTCGAATCTGCGCGGAAAATGCCGAAGATTTGGAAGCGAGAATCTCGCACATCGGAATCATGTTGTCTCGGGCGGTTGAGGCCGTGCGACTGAATTTTCGGGGAATCTCCCCAGGGATCTTCAATGAACTCCTGGGTCGAATCGGCTGGCCGGGACAATCTGCCGCATGGGATCCAATCCTATCCCGATTGGCCACTTGTTGCGACGAAATACGGCTATGCGTGGACGTCGGACGGGACATAAATCCATCGCTGGGGTTTGAGTGCTTCCTTTATGACTCACCCGAGACGGATCCCAGGTGGGAAATGTTACTGGCGGATCTCGCAGAACTGGGTCTTTGTTCTGAAGAGAAAGCCGCCGCCATTCTTGACTGGCCCGGCTACATTAACCCGCCGGATGCGTCTGCACCCTGGCCGCCGTCGCTGATTTTTGCAGCGATAACTCAACCCGACAATCGTTTTGGCGTGCTGGCCCGCACGCTGAATCATATAAAAGTATCCTTTCCCTCGCGCATGCAGCCCGAAGCGAAAGCCTATCTGGGATTCGGGCACGATTGGATTGTACCCTCTCAGCGTCAGTACGGACTGACAGCGTCTACTGAATAGGAACTGCGAACACCGCGCATAAGAAGTTCGGAAATCATGATTACCGCAGACGTTGCCATCATCGGATCGGGACCGGGTGGAGGAATGGCCGCCAACAGGCTGGCCGGGACGGGGCTAAAGGTAACCATCATCGAGAAGGAGGTACTGCCGCGTTCGAAACCCTGTGGTGGAGCCATGCCGTCCACGGTTCGCGAATTGATCGACTGGGATTTCACCGACCATATTGAGGCCACACCTGGTCGCGTACGCATTTTGCTGAACTACGGAATGGCCGCGATCCATAAGCTCGATCACCCCATGTTGATGGTGAACCGAAGGAGCTTTGACGCTCATCTGATCGAACACGCACTTGAAACAGGAACAGGAAGTGTTCGCTTGATGGATGGACTGGAGGTAACGGGTATCGAAGAACAACCGGATTCAGTTCTCGTGAGATGCGGCTCCACGTTCATTCGAGCGAATTATTTAGTCGCCGCTGACGGGGCGTTTAGTAAAAGCCTCGGGTTTCTGGGACTTCGTAGAAAAACAGCCATTGCGGGTGCCATCGAAGCGGAGGTTGAAGTCGTTCCGGAAGTCTTTGAGGAGCACGCTCAATACGCCACGTTCAACTTCGGATGTATCCCGGATGGAGTCGGATACGGATGGATATTCCCGAAAAACGGCTACTTGACATGCGGCATCGGGTCCTGGCGCGGGAAACCCCGACTCCAGACCGTATTAACCGACCTTCTTGAACGCAGTTTCCCTCGCAACAGCGTTCTGTCGGTGGAGCGAAAAGGGCATCCCTTGCCACTATACGCGGGCAAACAGCAAATAGCAACGCAGCGTACGTGCGTCGTGGGAGACGCAGCCAGTCTGGTTGATCCGATAATGGGAGAAGGAATTCGATTCGCACTTCTGAGTGGATCGATCGCAGCGGACGTGATCGCTCAGGTCAGCGGCGTCGACACCCGACGGGTTCATTCGGATAGAGAGCATGCGGACGAATCCGGCGACTGCCTCATATATCAGGGTCTCGTCGACGAAGCAATTAGGAACGAATTTCAGAAACTGAGGCGCTTTGTCCTACCGCTCTACCTGTCACAGCCCGAACTCTTCTACCGGAAATTTTTCTGTGAAGGGCACAGCTATTTCAACCTGTCGAATGCGTTGTCATCGCTCACCGACTCTCCCGTCTGAGTGAACCAGCGCATCGCCCAGTCATGTTTGAACGCCGTCAGAAACTCGTCTCTTGTGAAGGTATACCCCTCTTCTTTCGCGAATTCGACCAGAGCGTCCAGGTCCTCCGTTGACTCAAAGTGTTGTATCGAAAGCCGTAACCGCTCGGGCCCCTCTCGGATTTCATGGATGAAGTTTAGTGCCGACTGAATGGACATAA
>CAZGOS010000185.1:0-6168 GCA_964527795.1 uncultured Rhodothermales bacterium
TTCATTCTTGCATTACCGATCCTCTCTATATGGCCCATCTTGGTCGTCCAGGAAAAAGTCGGATCCCGGACCGCGTATTTAGGCCGGTTCATTAGTGAAAAATCATTTAGGATATCCGCCCGCTCCGCATTCGGAGGGAAGTGGCGATCCAATCAATTGTCAACTATAAAACAGAACTACGGCGCGCTGAAATTCGAGCGTTTGAGCACCGCGCAGAATTTAAATGGGAATTGTTTTCCCTACTTGTTGAAGATGATCCAATTCTGCGGCATCTACTGGAAATGCTATGGATGGGGCCGAGAAACAGGCCTCTTCAACCTCCCGAGAGGAGGGTCGCAAAGGACTATGCGACGTAGCCACCCATTGCTACACGCTCTCGGGGCGCGCCTGGACGCAATACGTCAATGTCGAAAGAAATTATTATCAATGCCTCACCGGAGCAGACCAGAATCGCCATTGTTGAGAATGGAAATCTGGCTGAGCTCTTTATTGAAACAGACGACATCGAGCGAACGATCGGGAACCTCTTTCTCGGTCGAATTCGCCGAGTCATGCCGAGCATACAGGCCGCATTCGTTGATATCGGTCAGAAACAGGACGCGTTTCTGCATTTCTCCGACTTGATGGAGAATTTGCCGGACTGGCTGGAATTCATCAACGAAAAACAGCCGGACGTCAGCAATTTCAAAACCAGGTATCCTGCTCAGGCTTCGAAAAAGAGACGTCATCACCCATCGGGCGGACCCCGCAGCGGGCGAAGTTCAGATGGAACCGATACGGAGTACGAAGTCGAGTTCGTAGATGAGAAGCACTCGGAGAGAAGGCACTCGAACGTTGCTGACAAGGATTCAAGGGGGAAACGCCATTCAGCGCAGCATCAGCCCCGGGGCGGCAAATCATCCGAGAATCAACCTCGTGGCGAACAGGATCGACAGAACGGTATTCCGACAGCCATCGACCCGGTCAAAGTTCTGAAGAGAGACCAGCCGATTCTCGTTCGAATCAGCAAGGAGCCCATTCAGTCCAAAGGGAGTCGAATCACGACGGATATTTCTCTGGCAGGGCGATTTCTTGTCCTGGTGCCGATGGCCAACTACGTGGCTGTTTCCAAGAAAATCATGTCTTTCAAAGAGCGCCGGCGACTTCGCACGCTCGCAAAAAGCCTGCTGCCCGACGGTTTCGGTGTAATCGTTCGAACGGTCGCTTCGGGTCGAAATGCGAAGGCTCTCGACACCGATCTCCGTCTACTTGTAGAAAAATGGCGAAAAGTTGAACAGCGTCTCGCCGGCAAACCCACGCTGCCTACGGTCATTCATGAGGACGTGAACATGGCCTCGTCAATCATTAGAGACCTTTTTTCTGAAGATTTCGATCGAATTCTGGTCGACAGTTCGCGCCTGTACCGAAACATAAAGGGCTACGTTCAGGCGGTAGCGCCCTCGATGGCGCCAAAGGTCAGGCATCACAACGCACGCCAGCCGATATTCAAATTCACAAATATCGATAAAGCCGTCGATCAGGCTTTTGAAAGCCGTGTTGACCTGCCTTCGGGCGGGTATCTGTTCATAGAGCAAACGGAAGCCATGCACGTCATTGATGTCAACTCTGGACGCGCGGGCAAAGGACTCAGCCAGGAAGAGAACTCACTCAAGGTGAATCTCGAAGCGGTAAAAGTCATTGCCCAGCAGGTTCGCCTTCGAGACCTCGGAGGTATCCTCGTGGTGGACTTCATTGACATGCGGCACGAGAGGAATCGTCGCAGGGTGCACGATCAAATCAGGCGCGAATTCAGAAAAGACAGAGCGGTTACAAAAGTGCTCCCGATGAGTGATTTCGGCCTGATACAGATTACGCGGCAACGACTTCGTCCGAGCATCACGACTACGTTCTCTTCGGATGAGCAGACTTCTGACAAAGACCGGAAAAAGACTCGGTCGTCATCCCGTCAGACATCTGTTCGACAGAAGCACATTCCGTCTATCGAGCCCGAGGATCTCACAGGGAAAATTGAAGATTGGTTGGTGGCTTATAAAGAATCGGGGAAAGGAGGTCCTGTAAAACTACTCGTACACCCGTTCACGGACGCTTTTTTAAACAAATCCTTCCCGCACCAAACGACAAAGTGGTATTGGAAACACAGAATACGGATTCGGGTTGAGACGGACGTACATGTGGATCCGCTTGGATTTCGGTTCTTCGATGGACGAACGGGAAAGGAGATTTCGTCGAGGCCGGACAAAAAGAGAAGAAATCCCCGTCCGAACCAACGCGGAAAGGATAACCGGTAAGAGTGTTAACAGGCCCTGATGTAGTATCTAGCTGAGGAGGCTCGTGTGATTTGAAAGGCGTTCTGGTTCTTCTTCTGTGTCTGACCTTTATTCCGGGTGCTATTCCGGATGCCATTTCGGATGCCAAGGCGCAGAGCGGGCGATATGGAGCTACGGACACACCAAGGCAATCGGCAGGTCTCACTTATTCACGCACCGATTTCCGCGCTGGAAGTGCGTCGTGTGTCGTGCCGGACGGTGAAGGCGGTTGTTCTCAACTTCAGAAATTTGAATTTAACGAGCCCGTTCTCGGTTTATACTATTCCCGGCCGGGAATCCAGCTATTCCTTGGTCGCGGTACGCAGAGGGCTTCGTCTGAAGAGGAGGGAGACAAACAGCTGCTCGAAACGGTGATCAATATTACCGGCACTCTGAAGCCGTTTCCGGAAAACCGCGAAGCCACCCTTCAATTTGTGCTGCCTATCGGCATTCACAGTGGCTATCGACGAGTGACGGAAGAAATGAACAATACGTCTATCGATCAATTTGAGGCCACCGTCGTGGCGATTGGAGGCGGAGTAGGTGTGAATCGGGTGGCCGGGATGACCCGGTTTTCATCGCGTCTCATGCCTTATTTCGGGCTGGCGTCTCGATCTCTGGGTTTTGGAAACGGAACGTCTTTTCTTCTGGAAGCCGACATTGAAATCATGTTCGGCCCTATTTCGGGAAATATGGGTATTGCGGTGGGCTACTCATTTCAATGGCAAAAATGGAACCTCGATGAGCAGTTTTCCAAGGGTGAGGATTTTGAAGGAACGCAGCACGGAGTTCGTGTAGGAGTATTCTGGTAGTCTTAGCTTACACTTCCGGTACCGGCCGACCGGCACCAACGGTACCTCAGCCCAAGTCTGCAGTGAGTGAGAATGAAAACGACCCAAATTGTAAAGGAGCTTGAAGAAGCGGCTCGCCGGCTGGGTGTGCGGGTTCGACGAGAGAAGGGCGGTTTCAGGGGAGGATATTGCATCAGAAACGGAGAAAAAATTCTGATGCTCAACCGTCAACAACCCCCCGAACTTCATGTCGCGATTCTTGCCTCTGCGCTTAAAGATCTGCCTGTCGACACCGTCTATTTAACACCAGTAGTACGAGAAGCACTCGAAGACGCCTGGAAACAGAAGTCGATTCTTGAGTTTGGGACGGAGAATGATGAGTGACGAAGGCGAAATTCGGGTAACGCTGCTCGGCACGGGTACGTCGACCGGCGTGCCCGTAATCGGATGTACGTGCAGGGTATGCACCTCTGCAGATCCGCGCGACAAACGGCTGCGATGTTCCTGCTTTATTCAGGCAAACGGTGTCGACATTCTGATAGATGCGGGACCTGATTTCAGATATCAGGCCATGCGTGCATGCATCGAAAATGTGGACGCTGTTCTGATTACTCACCATCACTTCGATCACGTCGTAGGACTGGATGACCTGCGCCCGTTCCTGTTTCACAACCGGCATGCAATTCCCTGTTATGCATCGGAAGTGGACGTGCAGAATCTACGTCGCATGTTTGCTTACATCTTTGACGATGGGACCTATCCGGGTGTACCTCAGCTCACGCTTGAAGCGGTAGAGAACGCATTTCCCGTGTTGGGCAGAACACGGTCGGCTGACGAGGTGACCGTCATTCCAATTCCCGCCAATCATGGTGAGATAACCGTCTACGGATATCGCATTGGTCGTTTCGCGTATGTCACCGATACGAGTGGATTCCCTGCGGCCAGTATGCATCTTATGGAAGATCTGGACGTGCTTGTGCTGGATGCGCTTCGGCACCATCCCCATGCCAAACACCTTACGATCGAACAGGCTGTCGAGACAGCGGAGAAAATCGGCGCCGACCAGACCTATTTCATCCACATGTCTCACACGGTCCTTCATGCGGAAGAAGACGCTCTCCTGCCGGAATCCATGGCTTTCGGTTACGATGGGCTTTCATTTTCGACCGGAGCATAACCCACGCATTACTGACGCATCGATCGGGCTTTCGACTATGAAGGCTCCGTGGAGTCGATCCTCCTGTCTTTCCGGGTAGGCAACGATGGGAAAACCATATGAGGAAGGCTCTGGTACCAGTAGGCCACGCTGGCGATATCGTCCTGGAGTTGCCGGTACCTGGCGTCACTCTGCCATCCGAGAGCCTGAATCGTAGCCCGTAATTCCTTCTTGAAATAAATCGGATCCGGGATGTGAAACCGGTACATGGCCATGCGCGCGCCGGGTTTTCCTTCGTAGCCTTCTGTGAGGCGATAACCCATGAAAGGCGCTGAATAGTCTTCACCGAAACACCAGGCGCCACCGAAATAATCTTCGGTTCCAGTGCCGCATATCGTAGGAAACGCCCGGTCGCCGTCCATGTAGATTCTTATTTCACCTTCCCCCCACCAACCTTTCGAACGCTGTTCCCAGGCCATGAATGTGCCTACATAATGTCCGGTGCCGTGCACGCCGTCCAGGATCGTGTACTCTTTGTCGATTTCCAGGCGACGCACACGCCGGAACTGGGCGTGAAGGAAGAGAGCCTCTGCCGGTAAATTTTCCAGCGAATAGTCGATTGTGTAGAATAAATGGTCGAGGTCGTTTGGGCCTTCATTGCATACGTCGATGCGGGCCTTTTTCTGAAAAGGCATGGGCAGGAAACAGTTGAGACCGCCTTTAGGATTTACGTTGATCGGAATGGCCTGGACGGGGTGGGCGACGCCCCATGCCGAACAGAAGAAATCGCCGATGGGACATTCTATCGAAGGCGCATCCTGACCGTCCCAGTACACGCGCAATACGATGTCCCGGTAAAACGCCGGATCGAGCGTAACCCAGATGTGGCGAATGATTCCGGGGCCTTCCTGATCCATGATCGTTACGGTTTCCCGCCCGGCGATCGTTCGACAGGGTGACAGCTTCCAACCCTGTCCCAATTCCCGCCCGTGATACGCCGATCGTGCATGCAGTGTGGTTTCGGTCGTTGCTCTGCCGCCACCCCCCTTCGCACCATCCGGATTTTCGGCGCTGATGGAACGGGATTCCGCTTCACGTCGCAGGAAGAGCGATTGAAGGTCTGTTGCCATGAATTACACCTGAAGCGTTCGTGGACGGACACTGAATGTAGGTTATATCGTATATATGACGTGTGTGAACTGAAATCCAGCGGCGATACATCAAATGAGAGGGGACGAACCGATCATAAATCCTTTTCTGGCCGGTCTTCTGTGCGACATTGATGATCTGCGGGAAAACCTGGATCGAGTGTTCAGCGATCTGTCGGACGATGAATTGAACACGCAGCCAATTGAACGAGCCTGGTCCATTCTCGACTGTATGGGTCATATCAATCAAGCGAACGAGCAGTATCTGCCTCGTTTACGCGAGGCCCTCTCACGCGCACCGGCAATTTCGGATGGTGAGTCGTTGCCCTATCGCCCGTCATGGATGGGGCGGCAGTTTTTGTCGTTTCTGGTGCCCGAATCGACAAGAAAGCTTCCGGCACCCCGAAAATTAAGACCAGCAGCCACGCAGGGAAGGGTATGCGCACGCGAGGACTCTCATCGAACGTTCCGCGAACTGGCGAATCTCATACGTGAAGCAGATGGAATGGACTTCAACGCCGTTCGTTTTCCGTCACCCGTGACCGGGCTTGTGCGATTTACGCTTGCTGACGGCTTCGTCGTCGTGGTCACGCACGCCCGGCGGCACATGGCACAGATTGAAAGGACACGGCATCTCATCACCGAAGGTTGATTACGGATCGGAGATGCCGCTCTCACGCATCGACTCGGCTCAGAGATCAATCCGCTGAAGCGGCCTGGCCACGTGAAAACCCGCTTCACGAACGGCTTGCGCAGCATCTGAGCTC
>CAZGOS010000186.1:0-6166 GCA_964527795.1 uncultured Rhodothermales bacterium
GCATCCTGAGCTGTCGTGGGGCGTGCATGTAGCACAGGAAGGACGAAAACCAGAAAGAGCATCGTCCAGAACGGCCGAAACCGTACCGGTGAGTTCAATCCAGTACTGGTTTGACCATCTCGTTTGCGCCGAGAAGCAGCTATAAGGGGATAAGTTGGCGGGGCCGGCATCTCGCATCAGGTTTCGTCGAGAGCGTAGATCAAGAATTCCTCAGCGGATTCGAACGGGCGCCCGTCCGGTACAACAATCGCCGAGACGCTGTGCAGCAGATGATCGGCCTGCAGCGGCGTTTCTTTGCGCAGACTGCTTTTCAATCGTGCAAAGAAGCTCTGCGCGTCTTCCGGCCGGCTGTTTGCCAGGCATACCACCAGGCGTTCATGGTCAACGTCAATCAGAATGTCGTCAACGGACCGCAGTGCCTCCTGTACCAGGTCCATCAGGAAATCGAAATCGAAAGGCCGTATGGCCTTCTCGTCTCCTCGATCCATGCGCATGGCCAGAAGCAGAAATGGCTCTTTCTTCGTCTCTCGCTTTTCAAATCGGGCCTCCAGCCGACGCAGGAAGGAAGCGCGATCGTTCTGACCGGGCAGATCGGGAACTTTCGGAACCGTGAGAACAACGGGGTCCGGCTCGGATGGCTTGTCTAACGGCGCCTTTTCTGGTTCTGCAGTGGGTTCTGTAATGGGTTCCGAAACGGGTTCTGTAATGGGTTCCGAAACGGGTTCTTCTGCCAGTGAAGCCATGGACACGGCAGACGCCGCTTCCAGGTCCTGGATCGCCTGCAGCGTACCGCTGTTGTCATCGACCACATCTTCGAGATCCCAGTAGTCCACCACACGATGGCGGATGTGTCCGATATGCGGAATGAGAGAGATTCTCCGCTTCGTTGATCGGGGATTCTCTTCCGCCAACTCGATGTGAATGGAGCCGGTCATTTGAAGTCCAATGAACTCAATCACGCGACGAGATTGCATAATCGCCGGCTCGGGCATCGCCAGTATGATGGTGCAGTTGAGCGAGTCAACGCGTTCAAGAAAGTGGATGAACTCGATCTGAAAGCGACGGAACGACTGAAACGCAATGAAAGGCATGAAGTCGTTCATGACCACGCGCTCCGGCTGAAAGCTCACGATGATATTGACCAGATCGTTTAGCGCCTGCGTAACACTATCATCGTTGTCATAGTCGAGTTCTGCCAACGTAGGCATTCGCATGAGACGGATTTTCCCGGCTTCGTGACTCGCACGAAGATCAAAACCGATCGAAGCAGCCTGGATAAATAGATCTTTTTGGCGGTCCGAGGAAATAAAAAGCGTCTTCTCGTCCTGAAGAACCCCTGTTCGTGCCAGCATGAGCGCCAGGAGACCCCTGCCGCTCATTGCCTGGCCGTAAACCAGATAAGATCCGCCTCTATAGAGTCCACCCCACGTATCGTCAATTACATCGATTCCGGAGGGATGCTTTGGCGAGAATCCCGAAGAGGGTTCGATTACTGCGTTCATCAATCGAATTGTTGAAAATAAAATTTGCACGCCAGGGACCCAGACAACAAACTGTGTGCCGGGTTTGTTTTGCTGAAAACGCCGGGGCTCTCATCTCGCAAGAACATCTAAAAACATCACTGTCGTGCAGAATCCGGCTAAAATGATTCGAGTCTACAGATGCGTTAACGAGACACGTGCTCAATGTGTGTCTCAATTCCATATTAACGTGTAGCAGCAGGGATCGTGCCCTCAGCCGGGATCGTCGCAAACCATCCGAGACCACCTGTGCTTGGACATCTAACCTGTTTTGGACCGATCCTTGCGGTATGTATACGACTTCGGACATGTTGGGGGAATAGCGCCGTGTACCGAGCCGAGCGTTCACCCCTATCCCGCCCTTATTACGTATGCAATTTCAAGGCTTATCAGATATTCCGGGTGTTCGCTTAGGGCGCGTTTGGAATTTCACAGTACTTGCTGTTCTACTCCCCTTCGTGCTTGCGGGTTGTGATCTTTTCAGCTCGGCAGTGGACGATCGCGCACCCCGGGTAGAGATCCTGTATCCTGCCGGAGATGCCGTCGTCAGCGGTCGAAACGTGCGAATCGTTATTGAGGCCACGGCGCCTGGAGAAGACAACTTTGTTTCTTTCGCCAATATCACGCTGAACGGAGTCAAAGTCGGAGAGGCGGTGCCCGTGCGCGGTCTGTTCATATACAACCTCGACACGATCGATCTCAGTGATGGCGACTACCGGGTCGAGGCCGTAGCGTTTGACCGATATCAGGCTCGCGGCATATCGGGACCTGTGCATTTGACGGTTCAGAACGAGAGCCTGGCAGACGGTCCCCTCGTCCGGATCATTGCGCCGAGCAGCGGCGAAGAAGTAACCGGATCTGTTCGCATCGTCGCCCGCGTTGATCAGGGCCAACCGCCTGTGACACGAGCCGATCTTCTCGTTGACGGTGCAGTGGTGCTGACCACCACGACCGCCACAACGAACGACACCTATACCTTCGAATGGGATACGTCAAGACAACTGGCCGGTGAACATTCGCTTGAAGTTAAAGCATTCAGCGGGCCACAGACATTTCGCCTTTCGGAAACCGTTTTTGTAAATGTGCTGCAGCTTGAAGATCCGGACGGGAAAGGCCGGCCGGGTACGGTGCGTTGGCGCACGGCCGGATACGGCGGTGAGGTGAAAGGATCTGTCGCCGTCGGATTCAACAGCGATTTGTACGTGGGCTCATCATCTGACACGTTGTATGCATTCTCGCCCCTTGCAGACCTGAAATGGAAATTTGCAACCCGAGGACCCATTCGTTCATCCCCGCTGGTCGGCAACAACGAGGACGTATTCGTAACGAGCGAAGACGGCCGTCTCTACGGTCTGAACTCGGACGGTCATCAGCTTTGGCAGGCCTACGAGACCTATGCTTCATTGCGATCATCACCTGCGCTCGGAGTGGAGGGTGTGATCTATTTTGGTGACTCGAACGGGAAGGTGCACGCTGTCAGCTCGTTCAACGGAGCGTCGGTCGGCGGAAACTGGCCCGTTGCCGTCACAACCACGCCTATCGTTGCGCCTCCTGTAATCGCGCAGGATCGCACCGTCGTTGTTGCAGCGACTGACGGGTTCTTGTATGCCCTCAGTCCGGAAGGGGACGTGCTCTGGCAGTCACCGGAGAACATCGGAGGAATCATGGTCGGCATGGCGCTCGTGGAGAAGACGATCATTACGACCCTCGCTCCGGGCGTGATAGAAGAAGAGACCATGAACGTGATTTACGCCGTTTCGAACAGCGGGAAGATCTACTCGCTGTCGGGAGTAGACGGAAGCGTAAGATGGAGCGAAAACCTTACGGGACCACTCCGGTCGGGACCTGTAGTCGGTCCGGACGGAACCATTTACGTGGGCACGTCGACGGGGCTTATTGCTTTTAACGAGGACACCGATCCGTTCACCCCAAGATTACGTTTTATTTTCGTGGCCACGGATGTGGGTACGCCCGCCATCGACTCCAACGACGTCGTCTACTTCGTAAGCCGGGACCGCGTGTACGCCATCAATCCAAACAATACACCCGTCTGGAGTTTTGATCTTGAAACAGAAGCCGATGCACCGCTGACGATTACGAGGAACGGGCAGCTCATCGTTCCCGGGCAGAATGGCATCCTGACTTCGCTGGAAACCGGGTCCGTGGGTCTGGCCCTGGAGAAATGGCCCATGTTTCAGCGTAACGCACGTCATACGGGACGTCTGGGCATTGACGCGCGTGATTAGAGGCTCGTGATCTGACGCGCGTGCTCAATCGTTTCCAAGGACCCGTTCCGTATACATTCCCGAGTACCCTTCCGAATACACTTCCCGTCCGGGGCCTGTCGGCTGACTTCGGGTTGAAAGCGAGCGTTCCTTGGCGCATATTGCAGTTTCCACCAGAAATCATATCGATGGATCAAGATCTGCGCTCGATACAAGAGGCGAGAACGCTGCTGCAACGCGCGTCCGAGGCACAGAAGTTGTTTAAGGATTTTACGCAGGAATCCGTTGATCACATCGTGCAGGAAATGGCCGCTGCGGGCGCCGCCGAGGCGGAGCGCCTTGCCGGGCTTGCCCACGAAGAAACCGGATTCGGTCGAGTCGAGAGCAAAATCCAGAAAAACCTGTTCGCCACCCGTACGCTCGCCCGTCGCATGAAGGACATGCGAACGTGTGGAGTAATCCGAAAACTCGAAAACGATTCAATCTGGGAAATAGCAACACCCATGGGCGTCGTTGTCGCCCTCGTGCCATCGACGAATCCGACATCGACGGCCATGTACAAAGCCATCATCGCGGCAAAGGCGCGCTGTGGACTCGTTATCAGTCCACATCCCAGAGCCGCTTCCTGCACGGGTGAAGCCCTTCGAATCGTTGCTGAAGCCGCCTATCGTGCCGGCGCTCCGGAAGGACTGTTCGGTTGCCTGACCGAGGTCACCCTGGACGGAACGAACACCCTTCTGGAGGACAAGCGGACCGATCTGATCCTGGCAACCGGAGGTTCGGCCATGGTGCGTGCCGCCTATTCAAAGGGTAAACCAGCGTATGGTGTTGGATCGGGCAATGTACCCGTCTACGTCGATCGCTCCGCTGATCTGGAAAAAGCCAGTCTGGATATTGTATACGGAGCGTATTTCGATCATGGTACGCTCTGCTCCACCGAGCGCAGCATCGTCGCTGATCTGCCCATCAGAGGAAAGCTTCTGGAACAGCTCAGAAGGGCGGGTGGCTTCGTGCTCAACGAAATGGAGAAGGACCAGATTCGAAGAACCATCTGGAAAAACGGGCGACTGAATGTCGATCAGGTCGGCAAGTCTCCCGCTGAAATTGCAGGGATCGCCGGATTCTCGGTTCCGCCAAAAACGAAAGCACTAATCGCTGAAGTTGATACGGTCGGGAAATCGGAACCGCTGTCACTCGAGACCCTTTCTCCGATTCTATCTTTTTATACCGCGGACGGCTGGGAAGCGGGATGCGAACGGTGCAAAGAGGTTCTCGCATTTGGAGGAATCGGGCACACGCTGGGTCTTCACTGCGGTAATGATCGCATCATTGAAGCCTTCGCGCTTGAAAAACCTGCCATGCGAATCGTCGTGAATTCGGTTTGTGCGCTGGGCGCCGTTGGATATACGAATCGGCTCTTCCCCGCGATGACGCTCGGCCCCGGCACGCTCGGCGGATCCATCACCGGCGATAATATTTCGCCTCTTCATTTGATCAATATCAAGCGACTCGCCTTTGAAACGGAACCTATTCATCCGGAAACAGGCCCTGGCCCCGATCGCTCTCTTCAGTCGGGTTCTGTGGTTCGGCGGGCTCGAAACGTGGGGAAACGGGCGAATCCATGGATGGAAGAAATTGACGCTCGGCTGCGAGCGCGGGCGGGAAATCCTGCGAGCAAACCAACAAAAAGTCGAAACGGTACTCGATCTACTAAAAACGCAACCAAAAAACAAGCACCTGAAAAACCCTCTGCCGGCTCCCGTCCGGTGAAGGAATCTACGTCGGACACATCCAAAAACCTTCGTTCTGAGAAACAACGCGCCGATCTGGTCGCTGCGCAGACTCGTTCTTCGTCAAAACTCTCGGATTCACAAATCGAAGCCCTCGTGCGCAGATTTCGCAAGTAAGACATTGCATGTGAGACCTCGGGCAATCGGCCTTCTGAATACAAAATTGACATGTTGCTCGCCTCATGGCATGTTTGACAGCACCCTCAGCCGCGATGACGCGATCATAATTGGCACCGGAATCGTATGAACGGTATATTTTCCGCCCTCAGTCAATATGACCGCTTCACGTCTGCGTGTAACGAAGACCCCGTTTTCGATAGACACCGGAATTTCCCCTGTGGAGCGGCCGGAATCTTATTTATGGCAGATACAAGTAATTTTCGTAACGGCTTCTGCATGGTCTGGAATGGCGATGTTTGGTCCATTGTCGAATTCCAGCACGTCAAGCCGGGAAAAGGCGGCGCATTCGTCAGATCCAAACTGCGTAATGTGCGTACAGGTCGAATCGTAGACAATACTTTCAGGGCGGGCGAAAAAGTAGAAGAGGCCCGCGTGGAACGCCGTCGGTACCAATTTCTTTACGAAGACGACATCGGCCTTCATTTCATGAATACCGATTCCTACGAGCAGA
>CAZGOS010000187.1:0-6163 GCA_964527795.1 uncultured Rhodothermales bacterium
ACCGTAAGCAGGGCAATCAGGAGCGCAATCGCTGCTGCCAACGCCGGCATCCACGGACTCATTTCAATTCGAAACGCAAAGCCTTGAAGCCATCGCTGCATGACGATCCACGAGAGCGGAGCAGATAACACGGCCGCAAGAACAACCAGTCTGATGAAATCCTTCGAGAGCATCGCCACGACGGATGGAATGCTTGCGCCAACAGCTTTTCGAATAGCGATTTCTTTTGTTCTCTTCTCCGCAGCGTAGGCTGCGAGACCGAAAAGCCCGAGACATGCAATGATGATCGCAAAAACGGTTGCTGCACGGATCATCTGCTGAGAGCGTCTCTCGGCCGTGTATTGCCGGTCCAGATCTTCTTCAAGGAAATACCAACTAAAGGGGCGATCAGGCTGAATTCCCTCCCAGGCAGCTTGAAGCCCGGACATGGTTTCTCCGATATCCCCCGAGCGTAGACGAACGTACAGGTATCGGTATGGATAACTTTCTCGTGAAGACAAAAACAACACCATGGGTTCGACTTCATTACGGAGCGACTTGAAATGGTAGTCCTTGACCACACCGGCAACCTCACCGAATTCTCCAACGGTCTGACCCAGCGGTTCATCCCATTCGAATTCTTTAACCAATGCTTCATTTACCAGGATTACCCCTTCCGTATCGCCGGGATAGCTTGAGTCGAAGCTTCGGCCACGGGCGATGTCGAGATCAAGCGTGCGAACGAAATCCCGATCGATCCTGCTCGTATAAACCAGATGTGCCTCTCCGTCAACGCTTCCAAACGAATTCCACGATAGGAATCGGTTGAACCCTGTTGAAGCTGACGCGACGTCGGAAACACCGGGAAGCGCCGCCCACTCGGTTTTGAGACGCTCGGAAAGTTGCTCCGATTCCTCCGGGTCGGTGACGTTTGTTTCAACGACAACGACCTGTTCTTTGTCAAAACCAAGATCTTGTGTCTGTAAGAATCTGATCTGAGCCGAAAAAACGATCAGTGCCGTCAAAAAACTGATCGAAAGGGCGAACTGTACCACGACGAGCATACTCATCCACCGATTTCTCCCGCCGGTCCCGGCCGTTCCTGTGAGTATATGTATCGGTCGAAAGCGAGACTGATACGCGGCCGGATAGGCACCCGCAACGAGGCCGGTAATCAGGGCCAGACCGAGAAGCGCGCCGACTTCGAGTGAATCGTATCGGAGGGTCAGCTCCGTCTCGGCCATGCGGGCAAAAAACGGAAGCAGCAGATGCACGATCGCGATGCTGAGGACAACAGCAATGCTACTCATAAGAAGTGCCTCTCCCCAGAACTGCTGCATCAATTGCCCGCGCGAAGCTCCAACAGCCTTGCGCATACCGATTTCTCTCGCTCGGCGCGCAGCCCGTCCAATGGCGAGTGTCGTAAAGTTGATGCAGGCGATAAGCAGAACGGCAATCGCAAGAGCCAGCATGAAATACGGATACTTTGCATCCATTGCGGTCGTATGCGCCTGAAGAACATCCGGTGCAAAATGAACGTCCGTAAGTGGTTGCAGCTGAAGCTCGAACGATCCCTCATCCTTGCTGAGCCACTGTAGAATCTGCCATGTCCGGATCATGTGTGCGTAGTGCTCCGAGGTAAATGCCGGCAGTCTCTTTCGAATCGTTTCCAGGTGGTCGGTCTGATCGATTCGAACGTAGGTATTAGTCACCCAACTCGTCCAGGAGTCAGCCATCGATTCGTAGCCAGGCCACCGACTGACCGGTAGTAAAAGGTTGAACTGAATACTCGAGTTGCCGGGAAGGTCTTTTGCCACGCCCGTGACGACGAAGTTCTGGAAGGATCCGCCCAGGCTGATTCTCAGGTGACGATCGATCACCTCGATGTCGCCGAAAAATTTCCTGGCACCGGTCTCGGACAGCACGATCGATTCCGGCGCGTCAAGCACACTCGTCGGATTCCCATGCAGGAGCGGGACGGAAAAGACGTCGAAGAACGAGCTACCGGTGAATAGAACGGTCTCTTCGAAAACTTCATTGCCTGTATCACTGCCGGACTCGACCAACGCGCCTTCTTCACGGATAAGATGACTCGCCGCAACAATTTCCTCGTAGTTTTCGGCTAGCTCAGAGGCCAGCGGGATAGGCTGTCCCGCTTTGATTTCAGTATCGCCGTCGGGTGTAACGGCGCTGATGTTGACCCGAAAGATGGATTCCGCGTTCTCGCGAAAGCGGTCGTACGACCATTCGTGACGAATGAAAGTGAGAATCAGCAGGCAACTTGCGATACCGACGGAAAGTCCGAGCACATTGATGCCGGCATAACCTGGCTGCCTCCACAGGTTCCGAATCGCGATCTTCCAGTAATTATTTAGCATTTCGATTCTTAAAAGCAGTTCAGTCCTGAAACGACGCCGATGTCGGATTTTGACCCAGTACACTTTTCGGTACTCGTCTTCGACGTGAAATGCATCGCCCAGTCTATGGATGGCAGCGCGGTAGGCTTCTTCTTCCGTGCATTCTCCTTTCACCAGGTGATCGACGAGATCTCGCAGATGTACCTCCAGTTCATCCAGGTCGTCGTTCGTAAAAACGTGCCTGCGCTCTGCGGCGCTTCGCCAGGTCGCTATCGCCTTTTCGAGATCAAACACTCGTCTCACGCGATCTGCGGTCGCAGGCCCCAGAGTTGGGCCAAAACGGCGTGAACGTCCAGCCATTGCCTCTTCTCGATCTCCAATGCCTGTTTGCCGGGCGCCGTGAGGGTATAATATTTCCTGCGACGCGTGGTGTCCGTTTCTTTCCAGTGCGACGATATCAAGCCTTCCGCCTCGAGACGGTGCAAAACCGGATACAGCGTGCCGTCCGACCACTTGATACGTCCGCCCGACAAGTCGTGGATCCGCTGCACAATCGCATACCCGTAGTTCTCGCCATGTGACAGGATCGACAACATGATGGGGCGAACGGAGGCTGCAATCAATGTTTTTGGCAGCATCTCAGATAGAATTTGTTTGGACGTGCAGCGAGTATACCTCGGTAACCAAGGTATTGTTGCATTTGGTGTTGCCTTGAGTGTTGCCGCGTTCAATGAAACCGAATAACCGCACCCTGCAGGTCACGTCATTAGCGGAAAAGTTCGCTGAAAAGCCCCAAACGTATCCGATCGGGGAATTGGCCGTACGGAAGTTTCAACATTCCTCTGCAAACGAAAATGGTATGCAACCTATCTAATTCGAGTGCAGCCCGGGGCGATCGATGTACGTCTTGCATTAATCAGCGTGAAATCATGATTCAGCACTATTTCTCTGTCGCACTTCGCGCGCTCCGACGAGATATCGGGTACGCGACTATCAACGTGACGGGACTGGCCGTTGGTATGGCCTGCTGCCTGCTCATTTTGGTTTACATCGTCGACGAGTTGTCGTACGATCAATTCCATGAGAAATCAGACCGCATCGTTCGACTGGCGCTGGAGACGAAAGGTGGTGACGGTGAATGGAGGGGGCGCGTGCCGGCTTTTTACCAGCTTGCCGAATTGGTCGGAGAGAACCTGTCCGGTGTCGAAACAACGGCGCAGATCGCCCGCGATCGGGCGCTGCTGGCCCATGAAGGACGGCAGTTCATGGAGGAAAATATTCTGATGGCAAGCAGGAGCCTCTTTGATGTTTTCTCGGTCACTTTTTTACGAGGAAGCCCGGAAACGGCTTTTGAAAATCCATACAGTGCCGTGCTGACCGAGGCAGCAGCCCAAAAATATTTCGGCAATGCCGATCCCGTCGGCCAAACCATCACGAGAAACAACAAGCACGAATTCGAAGTGACGGCCGTTGTCGACGCTTTGCCTGTAAACTCGCACTTCCAATTCGATGTGCTGCTGAATCTCGACAGCACGAGAGACCGCTACCGCCCGGAGATGTTTGAGTCGATGGGTGCTCAGTGGGTCTATACGTATCTATTGATGGCACAGCCGGAGTCAGCCGCGAGCATTGATCTGCGCGTTAACAACCTGGTCAGCCGATTCATACCTCCGGATACACCCGTCGAAGTGCGTCTCGTCGCGCAGCCGCTTACGGAGATCCACCTGCATTCCCGATTCGAGGCCGAACTTGCACCCAATGGAGATGTCAGGTATCTCTACGTTTTTGGAGTAATAGCCGTCTTCATCCTGGTCATCGCATGCGTCAATTTCATGAATCTGGCGACCGCCCGTGCGTCGCTCAGGGCGCGGGAAGTCGGTGTGCGCAAACTTCTTGGCGCGCACCGTTCACAGCTCGTTCGGCAGTTCCTCGCCGAATCCGCCGGAATGAGCCTACTGGCCGTCGTCTTTGCGCTCGGCCTGGCGACGCTTGCACTCCCTCTTTTTAATTCAGTAACCGGTAAAGAGATACCTGCCGCCGGATTATTTCATCCGGAGATTCTTGCGAGTTTGCTTGGCATCGCACTTTTTGTCGGTCTCTTATCGGGTAGTTATCCCGCCTTTTTCCTTTCGTCCTTCCGACCTGCACGTGTTCTGAAAGGTACGCTGGAATCCGGCAGAGCCGGGGCGGCTTTCCGGCTGAGACAGGGACTCGTCGTGTTTCAGTTTGGGATCTCTATTGCAATCGTGCTTGGCTCCTTTGTCGTTTACAACCAGCTCGATTTCATGCAGAACACGTATCCTGGATTTGATCGTGATCAGGTACTATCGATCAGGTTACCCGGATCGATGCGTGCTGAGGACATTGAAACGCTGAAAGCCCGATTCGTCCAGCAACCGGGAGTGCAACATGCATCTGCAGCGTCTCATGCTCCACCGGAGGGGCTGAATTCCTGGCGTGTTCGTTCGGCCGGCACGTCCGCCGATAACAACGAACTCATTTCCTGGATTGCTGTCGATCACGATTATGTCGAGACGTTGGGGCTCGAAATGGCCAAAGGCCGGGCATTCCGACGAGACTCTCCGGCCGATGCCGGGACCGCGATCATGATCAACGAAGCCATGGCGTCTTTTTACAATCTTGAAGACCCCGTTGGCCAGGTTTTCGAGTTTGAATCCAACCACTTTTCGAGCGGTAGCGCTTCCGTGATCGGTGTCGTTCAAGATTACCATCAGACATCGCTCCACGAGGAGATCCGACCGGTACTCTTCTTTCTCGATACGTATGCCCGACAAATCCTGCTCAAGATGGATACGGAGCGCCTCGCTGGGACGATAGAGGAACTGGCGGGAACGTGGTCGTCGGTCGTCACGGATTGGCCGTTCGAATATTCGCTTTTGGACGATCGCTTCGACGCACTCTATAACGCGGAACAGCGTCTTGGGCGCATATTCAGAATATTTTCGTTCCTCGCCGTGTTTGTAGCCTGCATGGGCCTGTTCGGATTGTCGGCCTACATGGCTGAGCGCCGCACCCGGGAAGTCGGCGTGCGGAAAGCGTTTGGAGCGTCCGTGCGACAGCTCGTGGGCCTGCTTACGCGTGATTTTCTGGTGCTGGTACTCATAGCTTATGTGATCGCGGCCCCTCTAACATGGATAGGCATGCAAAGCTGGCTCGAAGACTTTGCCTACCGGGCGGAGTTCGGAGCCGGGCTATTTGTGCTGACCGCCGGCTTAGCGATTTCCATCGCGGCGATCACGGTCAGTTATCAGGCTGTCCGGGCCGCGCTCATGAATCCTGTCGAGACACTCAGGTACGAATGACCGACAAAACGGAGAGAATAGAGAGGTAAAGGACGCTGATGGAACAAGATGACGCGAACGGCACATAATACCCTTTCCGTGACATGAGATTTCCGGATTAATCAATCTCAGCGAACTTATGTCTGAAGATCTGCACGCCTCCAGCGACGACCTGAACAGTGCAGCGGCTACCCAACGGGCGACGGAGACGTCGGAGCCCCGGATTGCCGTGCTTCCGTTCTCAAACTCGAGCGCAGATCCGGAGCAGGATTACTTCGGGGAGGGTCTGGCCGCAGAAATCTTAATCTGTCTTGCGCGCATCCCGGGCCTTCATCTGGTAGCGCGCTCTTCAGTTTTTGCCCTGAAGCGCGAGGGGCTCGACATAGGCGATATTGAGCGACAGCTGCATGCCACCGCCGCACTCAGAGGAACGTTTCGGATGTCCGGCGATGAGATCTCCATATCAGCGGAATTCGTCGATGTGAAATCAGGCCGTCTGCTATGGTCCTCAACGTTCGAACGTGA
>CAZGOS010000188.1:0-6125 GCA_964527795.1 uncultured Rhodothermales bacterium
TTTTTCGACGATAAAATCATCCAGAATCGAATCCAGACTCGGACCATCTACCTGGTCGAAACGGTAACGAATCCGGACCGATGGTTTCCCGATGGTGAGCACGCGTGTCAGGTCGATGGGCGTTGCCACCAGTACGAGATCGACCGGCACGCTGTTAATCGTCTCCTCCAGTTCGCGAATCTGTCCGTCGCTGTAACCCATTGCCGGTAGCACGGCCCCAGTCGTTGGATAGCGCTCAAACGTTTTCAGTATGGAGCCGACAGCGTACGGTCGTGGATCGACGATTTCAGAGGCTCCGAATTTTTCGGCTGCGATGCACCCGGCGCCGAAGGCCATTCCGCCGTGCGTCAACGTCGGTCCATCCTCAATCACCAACACTCGTTTATTCTTGATCAGATCACTATCGTCTGCCGAAACCGGACTGGCGGCCGTGATGATCGTAGCTTCACCGTTAAGTTCTTCCGCTACACGCTTCACTTCTTCAATCTGTTCATCTGTGGCCGTATCCACTTTGTTGACAACGATGACGTCGGCGAGGCGAATGTTTACTTCACTGGGATGATAGTGCCTCGTGTGACCGGCTCGGTGCGGATCCATTACGACGAAGAGCAGATCGGGATCGTAAAAGCAGAAATCGTTGTTGCCACCATCCCAGATAATGACATCCGCCTCTTTTTCCGCTTCGCGAAGAATCGCTTCGTAATCACTACCGGCGTAGACAATGCGCCCTTTCGAGATATGGGGCTCGTATTCTTCCCTTTCTTCGATGGTTGTCTCGTGAATGTCCAAATCCTGCAGCGTTTCAAATCGCTGGACGACCTGTTTGAATAAATCCCCATACGGCATCGGGTGCCGAATGACCACAACCCGTTTTCCTTTATCCGTCAGGAGAGATGCGATTCGACGGCTCGTCTGACTTTTGCCTGACCCCGTGCGAACGGCGCAGACCGAGATGACGGGCACGCTCGATTTCAACACGGTCTGTTTCGGCGAGAGAAGAAGAAAACCGGCGCCGCCCGAAAGGGCGCGAGCGCCCACCCGCATTACATGTTCGTGAGACACGTCGCTGTAGCTGAAAACAGCCAAGTCCACGTCGTTCTCTCGAATGAGGGTTTCCAGATCAGCCTCAGATACAATCGGAATGCCGTCCGGATAGCGACTTCCCGCCAGTTCACTCGGAAAAACGCGGTCCTCGATATTTGGAATCTGCGTGGCCGTGAACGCTACTACTTCGTATTCGTCTTTATCGCGGAAATAAACGTTAAAGTTATGGAAATCACGTCCCGCCGCACCGATGATTACAGTCCGTTTTCTCATATGCAATCGCAGAATTCAGTTAATAAATCGCCCGGATCATCACGAGCCTTTCTCCGGGCGTGCCGTCAAATTAGTACACACATGAGGTTTCGGTATGCGAGCTTCATTAATAAAGCGTCAAAACCGTGCATACCAGTGAATACATCTCCATTTTATCGCGTATGAAATGCGAACGATTACACCCTATAGAGAGAAACTCATGAACAAGAAGACATACGGATATTTTTTGATTACGACGATGCCGCTGTTGGTTGTCGCGGGTTGTGCAGCGACGAAGGAGGCAAGTCGGGCGCTGCTCGATTGGGAAGCTGGAACCGTCTACTCATACGAAGTAACTCAGGAGCGGACCCAGGTCATAGAGATGCCCGGCCAGGGCGCGCAGGAGAATACTTCCACAATCGTCACGGATATGTCGGTAACCGCGACGGGACCTTATCAGTTCACGATCAACGTGACGGATGTCGAGGCAACCGGATCACAGATTTCGGTAGAGCCGCTCAAAGGTCTGGAGAGCGCGGTTGTGACGGGCACAAAAGGAAAGATCATTTCGGCTACCGGATTGAGTGACAACGCCTATATCAATGAAAGAGGCGGGGAGGAGATTTTCGTCGAAGAATTTCAGTTGCTCTTCCAGATTTTACCGGACGAACCTCTTGCTCCCGGTGTTTCCTGGACTCGAGAAACTTCCATTTCGTTTTCCCAGCAAGGTTTGAATTTAAAGCGGGACATGAGCGAAGAGTACAGTTGCAAGGAACTGACAACGTTCAATGGTACGTCGGCATTCGAGCTTGAATTAACGAGTGAAGTAGAAATTTTCGGTACCGGCAGCCAGGGTGGGCAGGAGATGGAACTCACATTGAATGGTACCTTTCAGGGCACCGTCTATCTCGATGCGATTACGGGTGCGTTGCTTTCCTCTGAACAGTCAGGAAGCATGGCAGGTGTGATCGATATGCCGGCGGCCAGCCTGCCGATGTCCATGGATCTGTCCATTTCTGCCAAAATCGCGGAATAGTTACTCAAGTCTTTTTCCAAGGCATCTCTTCTTCGACATCTCGCCCTGCTCGAACAACGACTTCGGGCAGGGCGGTGTTTTGCCAATCGCGGTTCGAGTACTTTGATTTTATTTGATCATTCGATCTATAAAAACCATAACGATGTGTTCAGTAAAGCGGTCGAAGAGCTGCCGAAGCCATATCCACCAGTTGCTCTCGACGCGCTCCGACGCGCGAGGCGACCGACATTCCGAAGACGGTGCAGATGAGCGATTGCGCAATGGCACGCGCATCCAACTGCTGCGAAAGCTCTCGGCGTTCAGAAGCGTTTTCAACAGCGCTGCGAAACGCTGCCTCCATGCGCGACAGAATCGCCTGAACCTTTTCCACTGCCGGATCGTCCATAAAACACGTGTCGACCGCCGCGTTGCACACAAAGCATCCTTTTCTCGGATCCTGTTGGTCAAGAAATTCAACCGTCTGGGCGAGGAATCTGACGACTTCCTGCTTCGCCGCCCCGGGCTTTTCCAGATCGGAAAACCGAGAATTCAGGACATTTTCTTCATAATGAACCAAAACTTTGTGGTAAAGAGCCCTCTTGTCCCCAAAGGCATTATAGATACTTTGCTGCCCGAGTCCCATCTTGCCTACCAGATCCCGCGTGGTCGTCGCATGAAAGCCTCGATGCCAGAAAAGGAGCATGGCGTGGCGTAGTGCCTGATGCGTATCGAATTCTCTTGGTCTGGACATATCGTTTTAGCTATGGATGTGCCTGTGTATCCGTAAATCCGGACTCGAAATACGAATAATAGAACGAAAGATCAAGAATAACTACGGCTACCGCTAGAATGTGCGCCCCATGCCCGGATTGTTATTCCGTGGAACCGTCGGAACCAGACAGAAACTCGATAATCGCCGGATTTACGATGTCCGGCTGTTCGAGATGGGGCAGGTGTGCGGCCGAATCCACGACGAGAAAGTCTGCCTTGGTGGCGTCTCGTACGACTCGGCTTTCAGCGAAAGGAATGGTGACGTCATGTTTTCCCCAGACGAGAAACATTGGAATCTCAGTAAGGCCGAGCGCCCGAAAGTTGGCCATGTGATCCATCGGCAAAAAGTGGAAGAAGCTGGAAATTCGTGCGCGCCGAAACCCCTCGTACTGCATCTGGACCTTGTATCGCGCGACCCAATCCGGAAATTTCTCCGGCTCGTGGAAATCAACAAGCTGGCCGTCTGCCGCAGCATCCTGACCTGAGAGTACGAACAGCAGCCCCGCCAACCATTCCGGAACTCCGGGCGGGGGATAGGAGCGATATGCAGGATCGATAAAAACGATTCTTCTGATGTGTTCGGGGTAGGTCGCGGCGTAAGCGGCGGCGACCAGTCCACCCATGGAGAGTGCCACCAGGTCCACGGGCGTCTCCAGATTGAGAGATTCCAGAATATCCTGGAGCTGTCGCTCAAAAAGGGCACGATCATAGAGCACGTTCGGACGATCCGAGAAGCCCCGCCCGTAATAATTATACCTCAAGACCCGAAAGCCTGAAGCGACCAGGGATTCAAACGTACCATCCCAGATGTAAAAGGGTACCGTAGCACCGGCAAGAAGCACGACGACCTGACCTGAATCCGGGCCGGCCAGCTCATATTCAGTTATTCCATCCGAGAGTCCGATATACGATTCACCCGTAGAGGCTCGAACATCTTCCGTTATAACCAGTGTTTCCCAGTTCTTGGTCTCGTACATCATGAATATAACGAGTGCCCCGAGTACCACAATGACGACGACGAGCACGGCGAAACGTGTGAGGATCTTCATGGAGAAAAACGTGGCGGCTTAGAGTGGTTTTTTCTCAAAAGGGCCTTCGTCGCAATCAAGCTACTGCGCGACAGGGATGAAGACAATAATCAGGAGGAATCGACCTTTTGCTAAGATGTGTCAACCGCTTCCATCGTATTTGCGAAAGTAGTCGCTCTCGCCAGCAGTTCTACATTTTTCATCCCCTCTACTCCGTCCACCTCCGGCTCGCGGGCATCGTTGATTGCGTTAACAAAATCGCGAATCTCCCCTTCGAAGGGATTGGTAACCGAAAAAGCGACAGGTTCATCTCCGAGTGTGATGTCTCCTGCTCCATGCCTTCCCAGCGTACCGTCGCAGACAGCGTTTCCGACCGAGCCGTAAATCTCTATTCGTGACGGGGAATCGAAAAGCACAGACGTGAAGAATTCGGCTGTTGCACCCGACTCGAATCGAATGCATACGATCGCCGATTCATCATGCTGTGTGTCCCACACCGAATGGCTGGAAAGGGCCTTGATATCGACGATTTCACCCACTATTGGTACGAAGATCCATCGAATCAGATCGATACAGTGTGTTCCGTTTGCAGCCAGGCTCCACCAGCGACCCGTTCTCGGAAAAGCTCGCCAGTTCGCTCCGTCGGTGGCTTTGAAGGTCCAATGCATGCGCATGTGACGCAATTCGCCGAGTTCTCCGTTGTGCAGACGCCTTCGCATTTCCCGGTGCCCCGCATGCCAGCGCAAGTGGTACGCGATGCCCAGGCGTCGATCCGCCTCGACGCTGGCATCAATCATGGCCCGTGCCTCTTCAACGGACGTGGCCATCGGTTTTTCCACAAGCACGTGTTTGCCGGCGCGCGCGGCTGCCACTGTCTGCGAGGCATGCAATCGATCCGGCGTTGCGACGATTACGGCGTCCAGATCCGGATCGGCGAGCATCGAATCCAGATCCGAATGAGCAGGAGACGCAGATTGAGCGCCGTGTTGATCGGCAAATTGCTGCGCGCGTGCCACGTCTCGGCTCAGTACACTCCACAAGACCGCACCTTCAATCCGCGAGAGAGCCGGTCCGTGCTGATCGTCTGTAATTCCTCCTGGACCCATTATTCCAATGCGAACAGTCATATCATGTCATTCAGAATTCAACGCGAAAAATTCAATGCGGAATGTTTAATTCAAGAAAATTCGATGCGAAGTTTTCGGTGGCAGACGCTCGACATAAGATCGTAGATTCAGATCCATGAAAACGATCGAACTGCCACCCAGGATAGAAATGATAAGGGCATTCGAGGCACGCGATCCATCTTATGATGGAATTTTTTTCACGGGTGTGAAAACGACAGGCATATTCTGTCGCCCTACGTGCCCTGCCAAAAAGCCGCGAGTGGAGAATATCGAATTCTACGCGTCGCCTCAGGAGGCTCTGTTTGCCGGCTATCGCCCGTGCAAAAGGTGCCGACCCTTACAGTCGAGAGACCATCCACCGGACTGGCTGAAACCCTTGTTGGCGGAAGTGGAACAGGACCCTACTCGGCGATGGCAGGATCGAGATCTTCGACAACTCGGTCTCCAGCCGGACCGCGTACGCAGATGGTTCAAGCAACATCACGATATGACTTTTCAGGCATACAACCGGGCTCGCAGACTTGGAACGGCCATGGGGCAACTTCGGTTGGGCTCCGAAGTCACGACAGCGGCCTTTGAGACCGGATTCGAATCGCTTAGCGGATTCAATGATGCCGTCAGGCGTGTGCACGGAATGACGCCTTCCAATCTGAGGGATGCGCGCAGGCTCTCTACTACGCGTCTGCCAACACCTCTGGGACCGATGCTCGCATGCGCATCCGAAGACACCCTTTGCCTTCTTGAATTTGTGGACCGGCGCATGCTTGAAACCCAGCTGAAGCAAACCCGGAAATCCATGGGAGCCATACTGGTTCCTGGTGACAATGATGTACTGCGATTCGTATCTGAAGAGCTCGACAGCTATTTCAGAGGGAAACTTCAAGACTT
>CAZGOS010000189.1:0-6119 GCA_964527795.1 uncultured Rhodothermales bacterium
GCCGTGCACATAAAATCCATGCGTTGCAAAAAATGGAGAGCCTTCTCCCAATGCCCCATCGATGCTGTGAACGGCTTTTGGTTTGTTAATCGGCTCCACATCCACCTCGATCGATGCAGTGAGTGCGCTGGGTGGATTAGGGTATGACGCCAGGATCGCCTGTGATCCGAAGACCCAGATTTCGTCATCATCGGCCACTGTGCATGCTGCCCGGATGGCATGCTCCAATTGATAATAAGTCATCCATCCTCCCCTGATTTATTCAAGAGAGCTATTTGCTCACGATCAAGCACGGCCGGGAAAGGTGAACTTTGTCGTAACCGATGAGATCTTGAAGATTCTGATACCAGAAACTGCAGAAGCTGCTGCTTGGAATATGTTTTTAAAATATTGAGCCATTCGTCCAGATCTTGAGTGGCGGTGCCGACTCCCTCGGCAAGTCGATTTTCCAACCATCGAGTGGCTCTGGTGACGAGGGTTGGATCATTTCTGACAAGTCTGGTCAATTGCCGCGCCCACACGTCGGCACGCTGGTCGACGTCACGGTGGGAAAGCGTCGATTGTTGTCTTTCACTTTCATTTTCAGGTAAATGACCGAAAACCAATGATACGTTATCCGCATGCATGACCGGTAGTTCCGCATCCGTGTATCCCTCCAATTCGATAGTGAGGTTGAATTCCGCTTCGACGGCATACAGAGCCTTTCTCAAACTGCTTTTGATCGTGGCCACATCTCGAACAGCACTCCAGAATCCAATTTCCAGAACCATTGGATTATCATGGATTCTATTCTCCATCCATACCGATCGTGGAAATACGGTCAACGCATCAACACTGGCTCTAATTCTCGTCCCGAGACGGGAAAACTGTTTTCGTTCAGCTTCGAAGAGGGAGATGATCGCTACGGGCAAACCATCGCCGGAGCGCAGAGAATATTGACGCTGGCGCTCAGACCCATACTCCTGTATAATTCCACTTTTCAGTAAAGAACCGACTGCCTTGCGAGCACCGGCTTTCGTAAGACCAACCGTGTCGGCTATAAGCGTTACCCCTATCGGTTCGATTTGGTCTGTCATCAATCTGAGAATCCTTACATGACTTTCTCGCCCAAGAACGTGATTCAAAGGGAATTCGAGCGGATTCTGGATTTTCGAAACAGGTCTCATTGGGAGTAATTGTTGCGATATAATTACTAATATATCTAATAAGATACTATAAATTGTTTAAAGTTGTTATAGTATCTATATTTCTACAATCATCGCGCGTGGACGCGGCCGGTCGACTGATTGTCCCCAAAGTACCCTTCTTCGGAATGACCGCCGGTAGCGGCGAGCACACACCATGGGGGAGTGAGTTGGCAACATTGGAATGACTATCGGACGTTCGGATATCAAGTATTAGGCGCGGCGGCTCCGAGTGTGCGATTGGTGACCGTTCTTGTAACTCCAACCAACATCTATCACGCGCCTGGAATTGGCGCGTTGTACGGAAGTGAGAACACGACCCGGGTTGGCGCGCAGCTCAGGCGCTGACCGTTATGTATCTTAAAAGACAACAAAGTCGAATCCGTCCGGCATGAAGACCAGCATGAACATCATCGATAGGCAATTTCAGAAGGGTAGCGGTTTCATGGTGCTACTCGGCGTGGTACTGACGTTGTTTTTCACCGCCTACGCGATCATCGAACCGGAGCAGAAGTATTTTTCGCTTTTCCTTACCCTTATTGGACTGACCGGGACATGGCGACAGTATGTGGTTTGGAGTCGAAAACGAAAGCAGCACGGTCTCGAATTGATTGGTACTGATCCTCAGAATGACCAGAGCGAGGGAAAAGCGGTATAACCTGAATCGATCAGGAATTATACCGAAGCGAAGACGCGATGGATATCTACCGCACGACCGCGACCCGGCGTGTCTCGTTACCCGTCTCTCCAATTGCCCGGAGCAGGTAGACGCCGCCGGCCAGGGCCGAGCCAGAAACAGTAAGAGGCTGTAGTGCATTCTTTTCGATACGGCCGTCGAACAGGACGGTGACGCGTCGACCCAGCGCATCGTAGACCTCAACGCGCACATTCTGATCCCGGCCGACGGAAAGCGTCATCCGGGCCTGGTCGTGGAAGGGGTTGGGATAGGGTGGCGATAGGCTGATGGCGGTGACCGGCAGGTTTGGACCCGGCGGGGAGGCGACCCGTGGCAGGTTGAAATCAATCCACTCGAGCCGGTCGAAAAGCCACGTCTTCAGGTAATTGATCTCCGCCGGATACGTGCCCCCGATGAACAGGTTGGGCCAGACGTAGGTGTCGAGCACCGGCCACCGATCGAAGTTGCGCTCGGAAGCATCCTGCAGCGTAGCCGTCGTCGCATCGATGAACTGCATCAGCGAGTCCGTGCGAAACGGCCCCTGGCGCAAGGAGGCCCAGCGCTCTTGCACCCGGTCGTTAAAGGCGGGGTCCTTCCAGAGCTTCTCCCACCAGAACGGCGGCTGGAAGCTGTCGGTCTCCGGGACGCCTACCTGCACCTGAAAGCCGATATTGTTGCCTCCGTCATAGTAATCGGCGTTGCCGAAGCCCAGGTTGAAGTCCCAGATCGGGCCGAATACGAGCTTGCCGTCTCCGATGCTGTCTTTGTCTTTGTAGAAAAAGGTGCTCAGCCGGTAGGCGTCTACGTTGCGGGGGATTTCGTTCAGGATGTAGAAGTCAACGGCCGAGTCCACGTCGATATACCGGGGGTAGCCGCTGTCCGGGTCGGCAAACTGGTCGCCGGCCATCATCTCCTCGAACGCGGCGACATAACCCTGGATATAGGCTTCCTGCTCGGGTACGATTTTTGAACCTTTGGGATAATGGTACTGATAGAAGGTGCCCTGGCCCAGGCCCGGAAGAGAGGGGGCGAACCAGCCCCCCAGCTCGCTGCCTGCTGTCTTGTCGATCTTAAAAATGTAGCCGCCCGTGAGGTCGTCTCCGTCGATTTCGTCCGATTTCAGCTTGTTGATGTCCACGCGGTTTTTATCTCGCTTGAGCTTCTCCATCAGCACGTACACGCCGCGGTAGTCGCCGTTCAGGATGAGTTCGACGAAGCGGGTGCGACTGGCGTAGCGACCCGTCCGGGCGGCCATGTGGAAGATGAGCCTGTTACGCATCAGCGACTTGTCGCTGTAGGGTCCGTGCAGAACCCAGTCCTCTTCTTCGGGAAACCCGAGCAGTTCGACGTCCAGGCCCTCGCCTGCAGCGTCGCGAGTTTCAACGCCGTATGATTTCTTGGGAAACATCTGCGAGCTGGAACCCCGAAGTTCGACGCCGATGAAACCGTCGTAGTCGTTATAGGAGTCCGAAACGTTGTTACTCGCCCCGGGGCCGTTATCGATGACGCCCATGCGCGCCGTGATCTTCGGTTCATCCGGGATCGATTTCCCCTGCGTATCGATGACGATCAGCGGCAGGTTGGACGACAACATATAGGCCGGCGCAAACCAGGCCGGAGGTATACCGTATCCGGTGGTGCCGTCCGTCAGACCGACCGAAAAGAATACGCGGGACGTCAAGTCGGAGGACGTCGCGTCCACGTTATGTGTTTGTACGGCGAGCACGTTGTCGCCCTGTCTCAACCTCGACGTGAGCAGGTTTTTCGCCAGTCCGATGCTTTCGGGCGTGCCGTTCTGGTACAGCACGGCTTCGTGGTTGCCGTCGGCGAACATGTCGAAGGGAGGGGGGACGCCGGGTGCTCCGATGTTTCTTCGAAAGATCTCAATCCCGTTCAGGTACGCCACGAAGGCGTCGTCGTAATCGACGTGCAGTACGGCAAAGCCGATTTTGCTCGTGTCGCTGATCGTAAAGGTGATGCGCTGGTACACCGAGCGCGCAGGGCCGACGATCGTACGGTCGTCGTCATCGCCGTAGCCGAATCCGCCGGGTCCCGACAGCCAGTTTGTATCATCGAACGACAATGTGCGCCACGCAGCATCCGGTTCCGTGACGGGGACGAGGTACCGCCAGACATCCCAGTCAAAGACGACCGTTTCCCAGTGGTCGATATCCTGACTACGGGCCTCGTGCGCGACGATCGATCCGGCTAATACCAACGACAGAACAAGCCCATACGTCCTGAGCATCTGCATCCGTGGTATTGTTATTGGATATGGAAGTTTAAAATAGAACGATCGATTGCGCCGAAGGTGTCCGCCTTTTTGTAAAGGAAAGGGAGATTGTTTGCTGGATGGACGAGGCCTTGGTTACGCCACGCACTAATCGATAGACCTGTGGTCGATTTCCAACTTTTACGATCTGAATGGCCAAGACGGCATCTTCAATCGTATAAGCAACTCGAAATCTACCTTGTCGAACGCGATACGCATCACCACCTGATAGTTTCTTGCTTCCGGGTTGGCGAAGATCATAAGCCAACGCAACGATACGAGCCAATTATACGCCGGCGGTCGGCCTTTCGAGTGATGGCTCTGATTTCTTTTGCCGCGCTTTTCTTGATTAATATTGAATAGCGCACCTGTGATCGAGAGGTCACTAAATATCTCCAGCGGCTTTCAATTCCTGAACAAAAGACTCGAACGAAACGCTCGGTTCATTTACGCGTGCGCTCAGATCGGCCAGGTCCTCGGCATCTTCGCTGAGTAGCGTACGGATCGCTTCATCTACAATATCGGAGATGGACTGAACCGTCTCTGCAGCCTTGAGACGAACCGCTTTGTGAAGCGCCGGATCAAAGTAGATGGTTGCACTCTCGGATTTCGTTGCTGACATCTGAATAGCGTTAATATGTAAAGTCGTGATAACGCAATAACGTTTATGTAAAAATGAGATTTCGTTCGTCGTTCCATCGTTTCGGCGATCAGCGAACAAAAAATGGGCTCAGATCAGTCCGGAGAACCTATTAATCTTGGATCAAAGACGAGTGGTTCGGGCTCCGACCAACCGATTCTGCAGAAATCGTCGTGAACCAGATTAAGAATGAAGTTGCGTTCTCCGGGCACAAGAATACTCGGAACCCTGAGTGCGGCTGAGCGCGCTTCTTCGATCCAGCGATCGCCGAATGTCTGAGACACGAATCCGACGGGTAAACGCTCCCAGGAATCAGGCAGGTCGGTCACCGTGGCGTCTTCGATGCACTCGTCCGGGATATTCACGTTAAATAGCACGAAGTCCTGCAGGCGATCGTGACGCCCCGCATGCGTCAGCAACTCCAGCATCGCCAGGGAAATGCTCTCAGAAACATAGACCGCATTTAAACCGGGCGAGTTGAATCTTCCGCCGTATTTTTCAGCACCCACACCTGAAAAAGCACGGGCGGTGTGAACACGTTTGGTGATCCGGTAGGCTTTCACTCAGCATCCCAGCCAGTATCTGACAATTCCGCTACCACTATACCGGAATGCCATATTCAATTCGCCCAAGAATCTGTTCGACCAGGCGCGCGCCCGGTTCTGTTTTCACCATCTCGAGCGGAAGCGCTCCACCGAGAGAGATGTTTTCCTCCTTCATCCACTGCTCGGCGTTTTCTGTGCCACCCAGAGTCGATTCGGCAGCGTCGAACAACCTTGCAACACGATAGAGTCGATCGGATTCGTCCGTCGTTAACCGCCTCTCAGATTCCCGACGCGCGAGCGTGCGCGGCGACATAATGAGCACGGCTGCAAGGCGGCTTCTTGCAATACTCAGTTTTTCTTGCAGCAATTCGACCGCCAGATACGGCAAACCCTCTCGAATCCGCTCGTCAGCGTACGACAGATCCCAATCTGCGTAACAGAGGTGTTGACGGTCTTTGCCGGCAGAGGTCTGACCCGTCCGAGGGTGTCTCGACCGGTCTTTCTTCGTTTTCTGGGATCCTTTTGTGCTTTGATTCTTCATCTGCCGCGTGGTTGAACGACGAGTCCGCGAATCGGCATATGGCATATTATACACTACGTTTTGCCTAATCCCAAATAAGAATGATGTGCCAGGTTGAGACGCCAGAAGAGTCGATTGATAACGTCCTGTCGTTATTCCGGTGCAGACGAACACGATTCTTTTTCGAACTGAAGACAGAGATGATAACTTCGCATCAATCGCTTACTATCGTGCCACTACCATCGATTTCGTCTTGACATAATTGCCGGCCTCGAACCGGTA
>CAZGOS010000190.1:0-6105 GCA_964527795.1 uncultured Rhodothermales bacterium
AAAATACCGACCATGGAGCCGGCATGATCGAAAGCCCGTTGCGAAGGATATCCGTCGATAGCGTCGCAGCACCGTCCGGATTCTCATCCACGCGATATGCCAGCAGAAGATCACTGAGCGCAAAGCCATCACCGGAGAAATCGATGATTTCAACCTCGCGCCGCTGAACAGCCACTGTACCCGCCCCCGTAGTTTCGAATTCAACGGAAACTTCCTGACGACCGGGAGGAACCCGTATCCGGTCTGAATCGACCCATAGGTTGGATTCCTCAAATTGAATTACCTGATCGGTACGCAGGCCATAAATAGTCCGCCGCTGTTCCACGAGCATATCCCTGTTCTCGCCCACAACGAACAAACCAGCGTTGGCCGTGACGTTCAGCAGGTTATCGGATCGGTCAAAGTCGTTTACCGGGATTCCAAAGTTGACGTAAACATCCGTCAAGTCGCTGTTGAAGTTCTTGAAAGACGCGACCAGAAAGGGCACGTCGATCTGCCGACCAGGCGCTATGTACTCGTAACTTTCGGGTTCCCGTCGGAAGGTTTCTCTGGCCTTGATGGCATAATCATTTGCCCAGGGTAATGCGCCCTGTGAAATTTCATAAGCCGACGGACTGTAGAGACGGTATTCGCCGTTTCGAAAAGGATCTTCAAAAACGAACTTCTTGTCTTCGTAACTCCAGATATTGTACGTATTGGCCTCCTCAAACATATCAAAGCCGAATCCGTCCCTGGCTATCTTAAGCATATTGCTCGTGGTCGGGGTAACTCCTTCGTCAGATGGAGGACCTTCATTGGGAGTTGCACGAATACTCTGCGAAGCTCCCGACGTGCTCTTGGGAATGATGACCACATCGCCAATCGGAGGGCCGTAACGAACAATAATCTGACCCCGTTCTGTATTCCACCCGTGTAGTCCCAATTCGGGTGCGCTATACAGCAGGTCAGCATAGGTCAATCGGGCATAATGCTCCAGTTTCCGTTCGTTGTAAGGAGTCAGATACCGAGGATCCTTGCTTGTCCAGTACCGCGCTGCAAAAGCGATCGCGTCCTCCTGATAGAGGCGTTTTTCATCCTCTGATAAAATGAGATCCAGATTATCATAAGCAAAGCGGGTCTCTTCGTCCATAAATTGAAAAGCCGTTTCAAAAACTTTGGCCGCCGCCTCCAGGTTACCGCTTAAGTGATGAGCGTATCCCAGAAAGGTCCACAGTTCAGGATCTTCCGGAAAGAATAGATACATCTGTTCCAGCATTGTCAGTGCTTCCTGGAACTCACCTTTGAGCACAAATATTTTCATGAGGTCCGTGTAGGCCGTTCTCTGTCGCGGATCCGACTCTATCGACTGGTAAAGGTGACCAATGGCCCTGTTGTAGGCCACATCTGCCCGTTCCGACAGATCCTGGACATTGATACCCTGGGCCTCGAGCGTTTCCAGATCGAAATGATCTGCTATCAGAATGCTCTGTGGGTCCAGGAGGCCGGCTACTCCAAGAAGTTGTGCCTCCTCTTCGCCGAAAGAAAGTTGACCCTCTTCGGGGTACAATATCTCGTACAGTTCGTCTTGACGCTGAACAACGTTATCGAGAGGGTCGATGACGGTAGGAGCCAAATACTTATCCCTCGAAAATAACAGGTACGGATATATCACGGCATTGCGATACCGCCAGAAATCCCTGATATATGATTTCCCCAGCTCGTGATGGGCAAAAGCATTTAACGAATCGAGGCGTAGAATTTTGACGGCTAATTCACCGCGTTTGAGTTCCCTGGCCCGCTTCTGGAAAAAACTCCACGAATCAACGCGAAGTGACTGCATCAAGGCAACCATGTACTTCACGTTCTCGGGTTCGATTTCAAGAGCGGCATTCAGTTCATTTTCTGCGCGCTTCCGATCGTCCAACAATGTTTCAAAGAAGACGCGTGCCAGGAGAAAATGAGCTTCCGCAGCATTTGCCTGATCTTGATCAATGACATTTTCGAATGCCTGTACGGCCTGCTCGTACCGTCCTTCTCGGAAGGCAAGAATGCCTTGCGTCATATCATCACCGGCCTCCTGGGCATACAGTACGATCGGTCCGAAACCGATCAACAGAAACGATATGAGTGAAACTGTGCGTCGCATGGTGCTGGTCTCGTTAGGTGCGGTCTGAGGTTTATTGGCCACTCATTTATTTCGCCAATACTGAACGGACCCGTGGCAGGAACAAACGTTTCTACGATACTCTATAGGTAGGGTTCTTTCCTGAAATGGAAGGGACAAATAATTGCCCATTCGTTCGATTTACCAATGCTACGTTAACAAAACGATGAAACAGGCGGCAATAGTCTGTCATCTCACGACCCACTCTCCCTTAACGCCTGGACATGCGATCGAGCCGGACTTTCGTCTCCCGTTCTGCGATATCAACGCGCTTGTCATATAGTTTCTTTCCGCGCCCCAGTCCTATCTCAATTTTTACGTATCCTCCCTTAAAGTATAATCTGAGAGGTACGATCGTATATCCCTTCTGCTGCAACGCTTTAGACCATCGGTCTATTTCTCTCCGGTGCATCAGAAGCTTACGGGGCCGCAGTGGATCGTGGTTTTCGCGATTCCCGAAATCATACGGCCCGATATGGCACTGTTTTAGAATCATCTCGCCGTTTTCGGCCGTGCAATAAGCGTCCTGCAGACTTGCCCGTCCCGCTCGAAGCGCTTTTACTTCGGTTCCCGTCAAAACCAGCCCTGCTTCCAAACGGTCTTCAATGCGATACGAATGGCGTGCTTTTCGATTCGTAACTACGATTTTTTCTCCAGTACCCATACAGCTTGAAGCGTTTACAGTATCAGGACACGCGGAAAAACAGCCGGAACGATCACTCTTCGTCCTGAGTGGTAATTGACGCCAGAGAAAACGTTGGAATTTCTTCCGTATCGCAATAATAATACAGGTACTCGCATAATTCCGACAGGCTTGCGGCGGCGACATCATCCAGACGGTATCGAAGATCCACTTCGTAGAACAGGCGTTGCCGTTCCGACAACTCTTTATGAGCTGCCCAGGTGCCGCGCTTGATGTCGATCTGCACTACTGCATCCCTCACAATCCGGATGAGATCGGGGGTGGCTTCTCCTCTTCTCGTGACAAAGACAGCCCATACGAGAGGATAGTTGGCGAGTTCAAACCACTCTCTCGCGAGATCCAGATGAAACCCGCCGTCGTCCAGATTCTCGGAATTTCGGATGGTGAGGACCGTTTCCTCGGCGCTTGTCTCGCCGGAAATCACACGCTTTGAAACACGGCTGTAGTGCTCTTTGAGAATGATTTCAGCCACCAGGCCGGATAGTTCCTGACCGCGCTCGACTGAAATTACCACAGCTTCCCGTGACTCAATGTTCGCGATAGCAACGGTGGCGTACGGATTCGTAGATGAACTCAGTGCAACGGCCGGAAGAATATCGAGTGACCTGATCTCTTTTAGAACTGTATACGAGGGAAGGAGAGCCACGTCTGCAACGCCCTCCCGTAACTCGGCCAGAACTGCTTCAGGATCATGAATGGAGATTCCCCCGACACCCTCGAAATCAGATTCGTCCAGCATATCCACCAATACGCGTGTGACCGGGTCGTCCCAGACAGCTATATGGATGTTTGTATCTGACATCACAATCGGCTCAATGAAACGAATCTCTCGGCACGATCCCTTGTATCTGAATATAAATCGGTACACCTAGAAAAAGCCGCCGGTGAAATCTCACCGACGGCCCATATCCGTCTGAAGCGACACCGTACGAAGCGCTTCCTGTTAGCGTCGAGCTTCTTTGATTCTGGCTGATTTCCCTTTCCTTTCGCGTAAATAGTATAACTTCGCACGTCGGACGCGTCCCTGTCGCACTACTTCGATCCTGGCGATTCGAGGTGAGAAGAGGGGGAAGATCCGCTCGACGCCGACACCGTTGGAGACTTTTCTAACGGTAAACGTCCGCCTGGAACCGGATCCCTTACGTGCAATGACGACGCCCTGGTACTGCTGGATTCGCTCTTTTTCACCCTCTATTACTCGAACGTGAACGGTAACGGTATCCCCCGATTTGAAATCAGGAATATCGTCCCGGGTCTGGGTCGCCTCGACAAGTTTCATCATATCAGTCGCCATGGCGGTCCTCCTTTAACAGCAAGTCTAATGGTCTGGTTATGTGATTGTCTCTGTCTCGCTCCGCTTGCCGATTCAATCGTCCAGCAGATCCGGACGACGTTTGCACGTCTTCTTCAACCGCTCGGCTTCGCGCCAGGAAGAGATCTTATGATGATCTCCTGAACGAAGCACGGGCGGCACTTCCAGATCGCGAAAAACGGCCGGCCTCGTGTAGGCGGGAGCATCTAACAGATTGTCCTGAAAAGAGTCTGATAGCGCCGAACTCGCATCGCCGAGTACGCCCGGCAACAGGCGAACAACCGCGTCAACAAGCACCAGGGCGGGTAGTTCCCCTCCACTTAGCACATAGTCTCCAATGGAAATCTCTCTGCTAACGAGCTGATCCCGCACTCGCTGGTCGACTCCTTTATAATGACCGGCGAGCAGAACCAGATGATGTTTTAAAGAGAGTTCATTCGCCAGTTTCTGGTCGAATTTTTCGCCATCCGGTGAGAGATAAATAATCTCATCGATGGAAGAACCTGACTCTTGCGCTTCTTTCTGGAGTGATTCAATACATGCAAAGATCGGTTCCGGCTTGAGAACCATTCCAGCTCCTCCGCCGAAAAGATAATCGTCGATCTGCCGGTGCGGATCGGAAGTGAATTCCCGAAGGTCAAATATCCTGTAGCGGGCCAGGTTTGCCCCGGCGGCTCTCTTCAGAATGCTCTGATTCAGCGGCTCGCTCACGATACCCGGTAGAGCGGTGATTATGTCAATTAACATTGGTTGCACGCTGCACACATCTTCAAAGTCCGATTGATCCTCAGTGGATCAATCAAAGCAAACCTTCGATAACAGCAATGCTAACAACGCTGTTGTCAAAATCAATTTCTGTCAAGAACTCAGGAATGGCCGGAACCATTACTTCACGCCCGTCTTCCATATCCAACACGATCACATTCTGGGCCGGCAATTCCAACACATCCTTCACCCGCCCGAGCCTCGCACCATCTTCCGAAATGGCCTCGAGCCCGATCAGGTCACTCAGGTAATATTCATCCGGCTCCAACGGCGGCAGATCCTTTTGGGGAACAAAAATGCGTTTCCCGCGCATCTTATTTGCTTGATCTTGATCAGAAACACCGCTGACGCGCAGAATAATTGTGACGCCGTGTTTACTCGTTTGCGTTCCAGCAGACAGAATGTCAAAGACCGATACCGATCTCTCGTCCTCCCCTATCAGTACTGACTTCAGTCGAAGCAGTCGTTCCGGATCGTCGGTTTCCAGGGCCACCTTCATCTCTCCCTGAACTCCGTGGGTTGCGACTATTCGCCCCATCTCACGAAAATCGACCGGATCGGTGGTCATGACTGCATCAAGTGACTGATAAAGACTAGGACTTGGTATCGTCCCCGTCGGCCTCGACGTCGTCTTCTTTCATGGCGTCGGCGGCTGCTTCAGGTTCCGTGGCTGCTTCTTCCTCGGCGGCTGCTTCAGGTCCAGCGGCTGCTTCTTCCTCGGCGGCAGCTTCAGGTTCAACGGCTGCTTCTTCCTTCGCGGCAGCTTCAGGTTCCGTGGCTGCTGCTTCCTCGACGGCAGCTTCAGCTTCAACGGCTGCTTCAGGTTCCGTGGCTGCTGCTTCCTCGGCGGCAGCTTCAGGTTCAACGGCTGCTTCTTCCTCGGCGGCAGCTTCAGGTTCAGCGGCTACTTCGGCCTTTTCCTGTTCAACGTTTGCCTCAGCCTGTTCAATTCGCGCTTCTTCGGCTGCCTGCTCTCTTTCCTGGGCTGCCCGCTCCCTCGCCTTTTCCGACTCGGCTTGCGCTTTTGCTTCCACCTCCGCACGTTTCTTGGCCATTTCAATAGCCCTTTCCTTCGCAGTCGACTCTTCAGCCACCAACACTGCGATCCGACGCTCTTTAGCCGTGACCTTCACCTTCGAGCTTTCAATCTCTGCCCACCTGGAACGGTGAGAATCGACGGAC
>CAZGOS010000191.1:0-3099 GCA_964527795.1 uncultured Rhodothermales bacterium
AATGTGCCGCCTCTTCATGTCGTGCGCCGGGAAACTCTCTCAAATACCGCCTGAAGTACGTGTCTGCACGACTGAAATTATCGAGTTGGAAATAACTTTCGGCCGCCCAGAACAACGACTCCCCGGCCTGTGGAGAGCCTTGATGTTGCTCGTACAGATTGAGGAATTCCGGGGCTGATTTCCGGTACTGGCGGCTTCGATAGAGCAACCATGCTTTTTGAAAAATGATTTCTTCTTTTAAAGATTCAGGAGCCGCCTGAGCCTGGATGGCATCATCAAAAACCGAAAGCGCCTGATCAAAATCACCCAGTGCGATGAAGGTGTTGCCTTGATGCAGCAGCGCTTCTCCGATCAGTTCCGACTCCGGATAGGAGTCGATGAGTTCGCCGAAAGCGCGATTGGCGCGCTGCCAGTAGTTCAGTTCATAACTTAGAACGCCCAGTTCAAACCATGCGTTGTCGGCGAGGGCGTGGTCCGGCCAACCCGTAACAAAGGTTTGGAAAATTTCTGCGGCTTCGTCCTTTTTTTGTTCGAGTTTTCTATTAACTGCCTCGTAATACATCGCCTGTGCAGCGAGATCGTCACTGCCGGTCTCGTGCACGAGGCGAAAATTGTCTCCCGCCCATTCAAAACTGCCTTCGTGATAGTAATTCCATGCCAGCCCATAGAGCGCTCTCCTGTAGTAGGGATTTTCGGGATCGCCTTCCGTAAATCGCCTGTAGCGAAGTATGGCCTTACCGCTGTCGCGCAACTGATTGTAGGATTCGGCAAGTAAAAAGACAGCTCGATCTTCGGCGTTTCCGGTTAAATTCGGCAGCCGTTTCTCAATCTCCGTGACCGTTCGTTCGAAGTCGTCTATCTCGTAGTACACCTCGGCCAGAGCAAGGCCGACGTTTCGTGAGAAAGATGAATCAGGGTACCGCGATCCGAGCTCCTCGAACGATCGTGAAGCGTCTTCGTATCGGCCGATTCGAACCTGGTTGAAAGCAAGCGCATAGGCTGCCCGTGGAGCCGTTACCGTATCCCGGTATTCGTTCGACGCGCGCCTGAAATGAGCCAGCGCTTCATCTTCATGACCGAGTTGAACGGAAGCCTCGCCCATCCAATACAGGGCTTTCGCCGCCTGTTCGTCGGTCGGGCTCTTCTCTAGAACAAGTGAAAGCGTGCGCAGGGCATTGTCATAATCTCCTTCTTCAAAAAAGTGTTGCCCCAGGGTGAGCCGAGCCTGGAAGGAAAAAGGATGAAAGGGAAAGCGGCGTTCAAAATCCTCCAGCAGTTGCACTGCATCGCCCTTCTGTCCGATCGCCAGTCGAGACTCGGCTTCGTAATAAAGCGCATCCGGATACCGGGAATGATCGGGATAGCTGTCCCTGAAGCGCGAGAACTCATCCGCGGAGACGGTATAGAGCCCGGACTGGAAATGATCGATCGCGGCCACGAGCATGTTGTCTGCCTGGCGATCGACCGGTTGGGCAAAACTGCTTGTCGTTTCAAGTGATAATGTGAGAAGCAGGCTTGCGAGCGAAGCAATGACGGACGGAGAGAAGGCGATCGATATGTCCGTACGCCTCGAGAACAGAAAACTCATTCAGATATCAGTCTAGCGCGCCGAGTCCAAAGAAGACACTGGGTATATGAAAGGTACGTTTCATACGGCTCTTGAGTTGGGACGTTTCCGCCCATGCATTGAAATCCACGTGACCTTATAAACCGCGTCCCTGACGATCGTAGGACGATGCAGGTAGCTGGATTATTGCGCTCGACGGATATAAGGCTCTTAAAAGTAAAGGATAGGCGCCCGGGGTCGCAATTCCGGCCGTACGCCGTATCTTCAGCGGGTTTTGTCAATCAGGGTTGTCCTACAAGATTCGCAATGGATGTACTTGCCGTAGGGACCGTAGCGCTCGACTCCATCGAAACACCTTTTGGGAAAGCCGAAAATGTTCTCGGCGGAAGCGCCGTTTACATCACGAAAGCGGCCAGGTACTTTACGCCGTCGGTTTGTCTGATTGCCGTCGTGGGATACGACTTCCCCTCTCATTTCATTGAACAGCTCCGTGATGCAGACATAGATCTGTCCGGGCTGACGCGAGACGAGACGGCACGCACGTTTGCATGGGAAGGCCGATACGAATACGATTTGAATCAGCGCAGTACGATTGCAACGCACCTTAACGCTCTGAAGACGTTTCGACCGGTAATACCCGCGCATCTTCGTAATGCAAGAATCGTCTGCCTCGGGAATCTGGATCCCCATATCCAGTGCGCCGTACTCGACCATATGATCGAACCTGAATTCGTCGTATGCGATACGATGAATTATTGGATCGAGAACACGCCGGACAAACTCGACGAAACGCTTGGAAAAATAGACTGCCTCGTCGTAAACGACTCGGAGTGTCGTGAACTGGCGGACGAGCCCAATCTGATCCGTGCCGCTCGCCTCATTCGAAAACGGGGACCCGAGATTCTTGTAGTCAAGAAAGGTGAGCACGGTGCCCTGTTGTTTACCGATGGAAATATCTTCAGCGTGCCCGCCTATCCACTCGAGGACATTCAGGATCCGACGGGTGCAGGCGATGCATTCATGGGAGGATTTGCCGGGTACCTGGCCTCACAGAAGCACGTCACGCTGGATGTATTGAAGCAGGCCGTTGTTTACGGGAGCGCCATCGGGTCGTTTGCGGTGGAAGCGTTCGGTCCCGACCGATTGTTCAGTCTTGATACACCTGCGATTCGGGATAGACTTCAGGCATTTCGAGACCTGACGACGATACCGGCCGCGGAGATTGTTGTAGTTTGAATGGTATCCCGTGCTTACGAATGTCGCCGGATCAATTCCCTTCGTAGAGTCTAAGCTGTGCGCCTGAAATCCAGATCTGTTCAATGCGCTCGGAGGATATCTGAAACTCTTCCGCCAGGCTGCGAATTTCGGGAGAGGAGAGTTCCGCAATCTTTTCATACGAGGCGAATCCCATTGCACTCAGCCTGCGAAACTGCGGATCCGTCAGGTCCAGAAGAACCTGAAGACCGGCCTCTTCAGCCTTCGAATTGATTGATTCCGGGGCGCTTACGACGGCGTTGCCAAAACCGTTGCCA
>CAZGOS010000191.1:3199-6093 GCA_964527795.1 uncultured Rhodothermales bacterium
CTTCGAATTGATTGATTCCGGGGCGCTTACGACGGCGTTGCCAAAACCGTTGCCATTTCCGTTGCCATTCGTCAAATCCTCGAATGAAACGAATTCCACCAGCGAGCGAAACCGGGGATACGAAGATGTCTCCAGTGCGAACTCACTCGACGTTTCAGTGACCGTTTCTGCACGCAGTTCTTTCTCAGATGTCTCCGACTCTTCAGGAACAAGGGATTTTTCATTCTCGCCGGTCGGCGTTGAAAATAAATCGCCTAACAGATAACTGATGACGCTTTCAGCCCAATCGCCCGGGCTCTTCGTTTCCTCAACGGGCTCTGTTGCTCGACGTGGTTGTTTCTCCTCCTGTTCTTCTTGCGATACTTCTTCTGTTTCTTCCTCCACTTCTTCTTCCGAGCCGACCTGTTCTTTTTGCTGCCGGGCGCTGTCGGAGGTTGCTTCGAGCACTTCGTCATCTTGAACTTCGCCCTGTTTTTCAGGGAGGTCGGTCGACTCGAATTCGACATCGACTATTTCCACCGGATAGCGCCCGGAGTTGTTGTCTCCGCTTCTGAGCGATTCAATTTCCTCCCGGAGCACGCTGAGTTCGAGATCGAATTCCTGTCTGGCGATGCTGAGATCGATCGATCCCTGTTCAAGATCCTCTCGCAGCATCTTGATCGTGGCTTCGGAGGCTGAAGTGCTCTCGGTCATCCGGCTCGATCTCGGCGACGCTCGCATGCGCTCCATTTCTTCTTCCCGGGCCTTGAGAGCAGTAACCCGGGCCTCGTACAATCCCAGTCCTTTTTTAAACCGCATGCGGAATAGAAAAAACCCGCCAAAAAAGCCGCCTGCCAGACATGCCATGATGAGCACGATGAGCAAGACGGCCTTCACGACGACAGACATGGCGACAGACGTGGCGACAGACGTGGCGACAGATATGGCGACAATCAAAATGGAAGGGTACATCTCAGAACTATCCCAGTCGGTAGCGCGTTTGGCTGATGAATCAGGTCTCGATTTGTCGACGGTGGATCAGCCATCCCGACCTGGTGGCCACTGTCGTTTTCGGGTGACGGAAAATACGTCACGATCACCTTTCTAATCACGATACGTGCAAAATGTGTTCTTAATGCTTTCAGAATGCGGTACAGAATCTCTGCTATCGGTGGCGCCTCTGTTTGCCCTGTCCGGCAAAACACGTGCATTCGTGTGCCACGGATAAACGTTATCATCATTCTATTTCTGATTTCTTGCATCGTTGCATCGTGCGGCCAACCGGACGCCGGTACGCCATCCGTGACGCAATCCGAGATCCGAGTCGACCTTGAAAAGAGTGATGAACGAAGACTTCTCGCCTTCTATATCGGAGGCATGGTTTCAGATGCTGGAAGCAATCCCTTCGAATCCGGATTCGTACTGGAGCGAAACGGCAGCTACTTCCTGGATACTGCCCGACTGTCTGAGCTTGTTCCAGGGTTGGCGTCCGATTTCAGAACCGCGGGCGCGGACGGAAAAATCGTATGGGATGAATTCGAATCGTTGATCCAGAAACACTATTACTCCTATCGCCCCATTCCGGCCACAGTAGCAGACTTGAAAGAACGGCGAGGTGACTACTCGGACGCCGACACCTGGTTCAGCTTTGAAGTGAAGGGCGTCATGTCTCCGCATGTCAGAAACATTCACGTATCACGCGAGCGGCTGCTGACGGCCATTTCGAATTACAGAAGCAATGAAGGTCGACTGATCTATGATGCGGGAACGACATTCATCTCTGAGCACAAGGAAGACGGGCAGAGTGTGGAGCTCAGCGCGATGACGAAAAGATCCGACGGCTTCTGGGATTTCTACGCATATGGCCGGGACGGTAATCAGATCTCACGAATTGAACGATCGCCGTCGGATCTGATCATACCTACACGATGCGTCGGCTGCCATTTCGGAAATCGATTATTTGAACCCGAAAGGAGTTTCCCCGTCGATCCCGCGCCCGGTCCGGACGGGCCCAGAAAACTCTACGTCACGGGCGACATGAGGAATCTCCGTGTTGTACGATCCATCGATGAGCACAGGAAAAGGAGCGATACGATCCTGGGTCTCTACGCCACACTCTATATAAGCCGGATGAATGCCAGGCGTGCTGAAGGCACGATTGATCCTGAGGTCGATCGTTTACTTGTCGCCGCGGGCTTTTAGTCGTATCTCCACGAACCCCATGCGCTTTTTTACGCGGGCGCGTTCGTACTTTCCGCCGGTCCCAAACGAAACCTCCTGATAGAATGCCGTTCGGAACGGTTCGTATTCAAAATGCTGTCTTTTACGCGCATCACGGCGTAAAAAAGGAAGAACATCGTATCGGTGGTCGATACGAAGTTGACGTGGCGATGGAACTTGATTTTGAGGCCGCAGCCTCCAAAGACGATCTCTCCAAAACGGTCGATTATGAGAAGATCTACAGCCTGATCCGGGATATCGTCACGAGCAACAACTTCTACCTGATTGAGCGCCTGGCCTATCTGATCGCTCGCAATATTTTGACGAGCAGTGAAATCGTTAGAAATGTTGAGGTGTCGGTGCGAAAGGCAAATCCTCCTGTCGGCGGTCCGTGCGATTACGCCGAAGCGACGTATCGCTATGAGCGGTCGAGAATGCAGACTCAGTAGAAGAAGCCGACTCCAACCGTGATTGTTGTTTCTTCCTTCGAAAATCCGACCGTGCCCGTAACAACGGACACGTCAAAAAGGTTGAGCCAGAATCCGGCGCCAAAACCCTGATGCCAGACAGACGACTTTTCGCCATCTGTCCAGACTCGACCATTGTCTACGAAGGCAAGCACGCCGGCTGAATCGACTGCGAGTAGGGAGGAATATCTGATAAGCTGCGTGCGTAATTCCAAATTCTGGTAGAAG
>CAZGOS010000192.1:0-6047 GCA_964527795.1 uncultured Rhodothermales bacterium
GGCCATTGACGCTTGACTTATGTGCCGCAATTCGCGCGGACCGGCCAGCCTGAAGTTGCCCCGGCCGTCTCCGAACCATAGCTCGTCCGGGCTCTCGAAGTCGTTGCAAACATACAGGTCGGGCGCGCCGTCGTCGTTGAAGTCACGGAACTGCGCCGCGAGGCCCCACTCGAGAGGCGGCTCCGTGAGAGGCGAACCGTCGGGAAGCAAAAACCGTCCTCCGGTCAGCGGAATACGTTCGAAATTTCCCGTACCGTCATTTTCGTAGTAGCGGTCCGGCTCGGCGATTTCGAAGCGCATGATCCGGTTTCCACGACGGGCAAGCCGATAGTGCTCCGTGAACTCGGGCCGGATACGGAAATCACTTCTGACGCGTTCTACGACTCGCTCAAAGGTCAGCTCGCCTGGTGTAAAAAGGTCTTTCGCTGTGAAGACCTTGTAGGTCGTCGTGTAAAGATCGAGGTCTCCGTCGCCGTCGGTGTCGGCGAAGGCCATTGTCGTGCCCCCGATACGGCCCTCGAGTCCGCCTCCATGCGGGGCCCGGCGGAACCGGCCGGCCCCGTCATTCATCAGCAGGAGATGCGGGCCCCCGAGCGAGGTGACGAGCAGATCGAGATCGCTATCGCCGTCCACGTCGACGAAAGCTGCACCCGTGGCCGGTACGTCGGTAAGCGCTCCGTTGAGATCCGTCGTCCTGTCCAGAAATACGAATCGACCCCGGTTCCTGTACAGTGCGCTACGCCCGGCAATACCGGCTGCAAAAAAGTCGGACATTCCATCGCCGTCCACGTCGCCGACCGCGATGCCCGAGCCGTTTACCGTGTGGCGGTTCTGTAGAAAAAGGGAGTCCGGAAGCAGGTTTGCAAAATCAACTCCCGTTTTCTTCGATTTCAGGCCGGTGAATCCGCCCTCGGAGCGGCCCTGCACGCTGAGTGTACGCCACCGGTAAAGTGGGCCATCGATCCAGGTGTCCGTCTGTTCGACCGACTGACGGCCCCCGCACGCGGCAAGCGAGGCCAGCATGGCCACGACGACCGCGAAGCGTAACCATACTGCGCCGGGGCGCCTGTACGCCCGGGTGTCTCTGGAATCTCTCGCGCTCATGGGTGTTCGACCTTCAGCAGCAGACGCATCATCTCATTTGCGCTCGCACGCGCTACAACGGCAATTTGTTCGCGATCCTGTTCGTCACCGAAATTGAGCGCGATCGCCGATGTACCAAATTGCCTGTAAAACCAGTTCAGGGAAACAGGTGATTCCGGTCCGGAGGGCACGTCGCGAACCTCAAATCCGGGCGCGGCGCCCTTTATCCCCTCCAGCCAGAAATCGATGAACCCTTCCGGAACGGTCTTGAGCGATCGGTCGAGCGTGATGAACTGAGCATCTCGCGTGCTGTGAAAATCAAGTGCAAATAAGACTTGCCCGTTCGGGGCCGAACGGGTCGCAGTGACGAATGCATCTCGCACGGCGCTTGTTTCGGGTTGGGTGAACCGAGCCCAGTCGCGATTCAAATCCACACCGTTTGCATTATGCCACCAGTGTCCACCGTCGACTCCGTCGGGATTGACGAGCGGTACGGCCAGAACGCGGTATTTCGAGCGGAAGGCGTGAGCGAGAGAATCGCTCTCGACGATTCGATTCAAGAACGTCAAAAGTGCGAGACTCCCGCTGAACTCGGGCGGATGCTGGCGCCCGATGACAAGCACGAACCGGTTTGCTTCACGATTAGACGTGATATCCAACATGACTATCGGCCGGTCCTCGACGGAGCGTGCGATCATCGAAGGAAGAACAGCAGGGTTCGATGCGTAGGCATTCATCCACGAATAAAACTGCTCGGACGTCGATCGCTCCTGCGCAAACACCCACAGCGTATCCCTGGAGACGTCCAGCCGCATCAGCGCCGTACCCGCCGAGGTATCCGCGCGGTAGGCATTGACGTCTACCGCACGCCACGTCGTTTTGTCGCGGGACAGTTTGGGAATGTACCGGTGGCTACCGTCTTCGTAGGTTAGTCGAACCCACACAGTCAACGAATCCGGGGCCCACATCTTGAATCCGTACCAGGCGCTGCTGTTGATCGGCGCGGTTTCCGGTCGAATCAGTGCCTCGTACAGCGTGTCGTTGACACGACTGAATTCGTTCAGCCGCGCGGCGGCGAACTCATTGCTTACCTGCAGATCCGATGCTGCGAACTCAATCGTTCTCCTCAACTGCGAGACGATGGGCTCGGAAGGGGTCACCGTTGAGCCGTCCGGATCATCGGGAAGTGGCGCATCACGACCATCCGAGCCGCAGCCCACAACCGCGATCAATGCGCCGATAGAAACCAGGCGCGAGACATTCTCTGACGGACAACAATGTCGACGGATCCACTCCACTGCCTCAAACATCCGGGACACCAGACTCGGTTCATCACCGTTACCGAAGCGCATTCCGGTAGGCCTGCAGGAAATAATCCACGATTCGGTCAAATTCCTCCTGGCGTAACTCCGTCAGGGGCAATTTCTCCCAGACGTCCAAACCGAGCGCCTGCCTCTCTACTTGCGCTTCGAATCTGACCGAATACGTAGCGGCAATACTGGAAGATCGATTACGTGGACGGGCGGTCATGAAAATGCGGGTCCGGGTGTACGTATAGCCTTCCTCACGCTCATCCGGTAACGTGGATTCGAGTTTCCAGTCGGTCTCGTATCGCACGTCTTCACTGTCCTCGACGGACTGGATGATCCGATAGCCGAACCTCGTAGTCAACGCGTTGGGCGTAATCGTCAAAAGCGTATTGAAGTCTGCCTGTCCGAGCCTCGCGTTTACAAATCCGGCGGTGTCGCGCACCGATCCCGATGAGGCACACCCGCCGACCAATGCAATCGATACTGCGAACAGGCACAATCTGAATGTATTCATACGGTCACCCTTATATATAGCGATAGAGGGCCGCTGCGATATACGCGGCGGCCCTCATTTCCGTTTCGTCTGCGAGATCTCCGTTAGCGGGGACGCACGTCGCGATCGTCGATGGCATATACCTCTGATGTTCGTCCGTTCGGGCCACGCTTCGGTGCAGCACCGGTGCCCCCGACACCACCGAACGTGTACTGCTGCAGCGCGAGCGTCTCAAGTTCTTTCCCGGGTACCGGGAAATGAACGGGCGTGCCCTGGACCAGTGCTCCCCAACCGCGGTCGGTCTCCCATGCGAGCCCACCGGTCGTTGCGAATGTTTCGATGCGGAATTCATGCTGCAGTTTTGCCCAGAGGCTTGCGCCCGCAAGATGGATACCCGTGTTCTTCCAACTGCCGTCATTCGGGGAGCCCACAGCATCCGATCCCGTGGCGGGCGGAAGTTCTCCATTTGCGACACGCGTCTTGTTGATCAGATCGGCGACCATCTGTGTCGAGCCACCGGTCCGCAACAGGCCTTCAGCTTTGAAAAGATCCATCTCGGCCAGGACCATGTGCGTCATTTCTCCGTTCGCGTTATCGTTCAGGTAATCAACGTACCGCATAGGCGTGTGCGACGAGTAATGGTACGTGCCACGAGCGGACGGGAACGGTCCCGCCTTGCCGACATAGCGGAAATACTTACCATTCGACTGCGGTCCGTCCGGGCCCGAGATGCGCCGATCAGAGGTCTCGATATCGAAAATATTCCTGTCTGCGACCGGCGTATTGAGCCAGTTCTGGTAGCCGCTCCCTTCATCGGCGGGGCCAATGGTCCGATAATCCGCCCGGGCCCATGTCGTGTAATTCTGACCGTAGAACTTCATGGAGTCCCACTCGCGCACGTCGCCATTGTCGTCGCCGATCGGAATGAAGTCCTCCGTTATACCATTGTCTACCTTACTCATGATTCCTGACCAATTCGCCGCAGCGCGTTCTTCGGGAGAACGGGGGACAGAGGCCATAATCCGGGCAATAAATGAATTGGCGAGCCGGATCAGGCGTGCGCTGGTTACAACATTTCCGTAGATCCAGTCGTCTTCGGCCGTGATCGTGAAGCTTGCAGAACGGGAGACATCGATCGCCTCTTCCAGTTTTGCAATGGCTGCCTCCGCCACGAGATCGTAAGATTCAAGCGTGAGCTCAACCTGTCCGAGAGCAACCGCTTCAAGATCGGTATTTTCGTCGACGATAAACGCCTTGTCGAACCGCAGCGCAAGATTCCCCAGGCACAGGCCCATGTTGAACTTGGCGAAGGCAACGAGACGTATCGGGTCAATCCCTTCATCGGTGAATCGGGCTTCATTTCCGGTCACGGAGTTTATACCGTCCGCGGCATCCGATATACAGGTGTAGGACCGAAACCACGGGTCTTCGGTCATCTCCTGACGGCTGTAAGACGGATCGTTGTTCCAGGAACGCCGCGGCTCTTCCGACATGTCTCTCATTCCCCAGTTAGCCCAGGACGAGGATATCTCGTCGGCTATCGTAGACCAGGGCATCGAAGTACTGGAATATTGGTTGGCGGACCAGTAGCGCGTGAACGTATCGGACACGAGTTTCTCCACGTCCTGGGGCGAAGCGAGTGCTCTTGTCCGATCCGGATTGTTTTCGTTGTCGACAGTAAGATCCTGGCAGCCCACCCAGATAAAGGAGAAGGCCGTTGTCAGGAAAAGCAGATATCGAAATTTCATCGTAGTGAATGTTTTTATTTCGGGGCATTGCGACGAATCGAACCGACGGATTGCGTCGGTCCGTGAAGCGCACGTGCCTAAAACTGGAATTCGATACGACCCGTAAACGAGCGGTACTTCGGATAGCTGAAGTTATCTACACGGAAGAGCGTAGCGTCCGAGCCTGAGCCGACATCCGGATCCCAGCCGGAGTACTTGGTGAAGGTCAACAGATTGCGCCCGATAATGTTGAACGACAGTCCATATATCGATTCCCCGAAGAGTTTCGTGAGCAGGCTCCGCGGCAGCGAGTAGCCGACCGATAATTCGCGCAACTTCAAGTACGTACCATCCTCGATAAACCAGTCGTTGACATCCGTCGCGTCGTAGAGCGTCTCGTAGTACTGCGCCGGTTTCTTCGTGCCGTCACTCTTGCCGAGTTGATCCTGATCGCTGTGGCGACCGTCGCGATAACCCCATTGCTTCGTGAAGTTGTAGACATCGCCGCCGATCTGAGCATTCCAGAGCATGTACGTACTGAAACCCTTGTAGCGGAAATTGAACGTGAATCCAAGGTTGAAATCGGCAAGCACGTCTCCGATCTGCGTGAACGACTGCGATTCATCGTTGAGCGCCTTGATCGGATATCCGAATTTCATGTCGCCTTCTCCGTCGCCGTCAACGTCCACATCCGTGCCCCACAGTTCCTTGGAGACACCGTCCTGCCACGTATTACCGATACCGACAGGAACCAGGAGACCGTCGTCATTCGTCTGGAACGCACTCGGGTCGAAGCCCTCGGGTACTCCGGCGGCCGTCGTGCCCGTCGATCCATCCTGAAACGTCTGTGCCGAGAGTTCGGACACGTCGTTTATGAAATGGATACCGTACATCGCTCCGATGTCCTCACCATCGCGGAAGTAAAAAGCGCCGATTGGTCCGGTTTTGTACGGGTTGGTGTCGAACTTCGTAATCTTCTGCGTCGTGCGGTCAAAGATCACGCCGAAATCAAGCGACATGTCGCGGGTACGAAGGGCGTTTACGTCCAGTGTTGCCTCGACCGTATTCGACTCGAGGGTGCCCGCATTCTGCCACTGGGCACCAAAGCCGAAATACCCTGCAAGAGGAACTCGAAGCAACTGGTCATCCACGGAAGAATTCGCATATACGAAGGATGCCGAAACCCGGTTGAACAGGCCTACCTCGATGCCGAACTCATTCTCGGTCGCCAGGGAGGGCTTGAGGAACCGGTTGCCGAGCGTACCCTTGTTGATTAGTCCGTTCGATAGTGTAAAGGTCTCATACTGGGCTTCGAAAGATGGCCGGCCACCGGCTGTACCATGGGAGAAACGCAGCTTAAGCTCCTCCATCCAGTCACGGAACGGATAGAAGCTCTCTTCACTGATACGCCACGCACCCGAGGCGCGAAAATAC
>CAZGOS010000193.1:0-6038 GCA_964527795.1 uncultured Rhodothermales bacterium
TAAGCTGAAGGATCTCACCGAAGCGCGTTGGCGGCCGGCGCTGGTCGCCTGGTCGTGGAAAAGCGGTGTCATGCAACTGCCGACCGAGGACGACGGGATCGACGCCAGGTCATCTCTCATCGAGGAACCGCGTATCTCCGGCGCGTGACCGACGCGTTCGTGACCCGGTCGGTGAGAAGGGAACTTGCTCCGCAGCACGGTTTCCGGAACCGACCGTTAGTGCGTAACTGCCCCCGGTTTAGTATTAAATCGCCACCCGTTAGTTGTCCGGACTACCCATTTTGAGATAACCGGCGTGGCAGTTTAGTGTCAAAAGACTATGCATGGTTCGTCGTCTTTTGTTTGATTCATCTGATGGTCGCTGTCCATAGACGGTTCGTCTCTGCCCTTCAACCGGCGGCCACTACAACGTTGTAATGTTCAACAATCCCATCTGAGACGACCATGAAAACCAAACAAGCTGCGAGCCTCTTGATCGGGCTCGCGATAATGCTCATCGGCGGCTGCGACGCAGTCGGTACGAACGGCGCTTCCTCCGCCGAAATCGACCTGGGTGGCGCTCCGCTGTACAGTTCGTCTTCGCCGTCCTTAGTCGTATTCCCGCTCGCACCCGACTCGACCGTATTCTACGAGGCTGACGGAGATACGACGGGAACGGAGTGACGAGATTTCCGGTGCGCGATTGCGGGGTTGGTAATTCCTATTGTCAGCTCCACGGCGGGCGGCCTCTATTCGGCGTTGCAGCTCTTGCTGCAGCGCCGAGTAGACCCGCGATGGATAGGCTGCTAAGGTGAAATTATGTTGCGCGGTTTGGCACCGCCCACAAAATTCAGGCGCCCGGCGGCGACGACCGTGCCGTCGCTCTTCGTCACAAACGTGGATCCGTCCGAAAAAACGTACACCGGAACGCTTGCAAAGTACCTGAGCTGGATGGTCCCGGTTTCGGCTTTGATCGGAACCTGGACTTCTCCGGCCGGCACGAAATGGAAGGATTCATCCGGGATGATCGTGCCGTCGTCCCGGCGAAGACAGCCCTCGAGCAGATACGTCACCTGGGTTGTAGTGAGGTAGTGCTCAGGGAAGGTCGCCCCCTGCTCCATTTTAACCAGATCGAAGGTGACTCCTGAAAAAGGGTCGAAGAAGAGCACTTTCTTCGAAATTCCCTGCCACGGGAGCGATTTCCATGGATACTGCTCGTGCGCTCCGGAGCGGTAGAGAAATTCCGCCGTCACAAATGGCGTTGCCGGCGGCCGTTCGGACGGTATGAACTCGTGCACACCCATATCTCACGCCTCGCTGTGATGGATATCGCGGAAAGGATGCACGTGCGGCAGGGTCTTCTTTATCTCCTGAACAGGAGAACCCGATTCAATGCGCCGTTTGGTAGAAGGGGGAATCCCTGTCCGTTTTCGTCAGGCTATCCGCAACTGAAAGTTACGGACGGGTATTTCAAGCTGAATAAGGTCAAACAACTAAAATGATAGGTTGAAACAACTAACCCGATAAGTTGAAAGAACTAAAATGGGGGTCGGAGGGCGTTTCCGGCGGGGGCGTGCATGCTGAAGAAAACCCTTTGCGAATCCGGTGATATTCGGTCTCGCTCACCGCATCGAGATGCGCACGTCGGACGCCACGTTGCCGAGTATGGTGTACGTGCCTTTTTCTTCCTGGAGAATAGAACCCGGAACCAGCGTATTGACCGGGCCGTGAGCCACGAGACGTGCAATGAATCGTTGCCAGGAGATTCCACCGCCCAGATCACCGTCGAGCCAGAATGAACGATCCTTCGCACCAAGAATGTCTGCAGGACCGATCGTATTGGCTTTTGGAGGAACCCAGCTCCAGTCTCCGCCGAAGCTGTGCAGCGCGTTCTGCATGATGGTCATAGGATGCAGGTCGACAAGCCGGGCGCCGCACTTTTTGTACTCTTCCAGGTCGGAGATATCGATCCCCAGATGGGCCTCCCAGAATGCGATATGACCGCACCAGCCGATGCCGCCGTAACAAACGTCGGCTCCACCGAGGTCGCGGATCCGCTGCGAGTAGTCGGCCACGGCATCTTTAGTGGGAAAGTGGATCTGGTTTTCGGGAGGACGCAGGTCGCTGTCAATCTCGTTGAAGAACGCCTCCAACATTGCGCGCCGGAAGGATCCCGGCCAATCGAGGGGGGCCGTATTCCCGTCCTCGTCCGCGTATTCATCCATATTGAACGTATGCACGTGATGCATCGGAATGCGAAGCCGGTTGATCGTCGTCGCCGCGATCGCATACTGGGGCATCGGCCCTACCGGAAGAATGGCGACAAAGCTCCGGGTCTCGTCGAGCGCATCGCGTATGCGTCCGACCAGATCGAGGGCGAAGGCAGTGTAGAACTCGGTGCGGTCGTCGATGATGCGGATCTTGAAATCGCCGTTCGGGTGATCGCAAAGCCTTTCACGCGGAATCGCGCGCGCACGCCGGCACGCTTCTGCATCACGGAAGGGAATAAAATCAGCGAGGTCGTATCGAAAATCCATGGTAAAATCCTCTACCGGCTTATAATTCTGTTTCGTGCACGATCGACCCAAGGATCGTACGGAGTAGATTGTCGTGGGGGTAGGCGTGTCCCAGATGTTGACGGAATCCTTCCCCAAAGGCGCATCCTATCTGCTCCCCCCGACTAGCGCTCCAGAGACGCATCTGCTCGACATACTGGTCGATACCGTGATGGGATCGAAGCCATTCACGCTGGCTCTCGTGCCGGGCAAGCATTTCTTCTTTCGTCTCCATCGTCTCCGTGATATCAACGATAAGCGAAGTCTCGACGGGGCGACCGTAGATATCGGTGCCTTCGATCGGGTCGGCGTAGTACAAATATGGAATTCCGCGTGTCGGCTCCGCGCTACCCGGAAGCCCCGCCGTATCGAAGTTGGGAACAGGCGCCGCAAAACATGCCTGCCGAACGATGCGACTCGTTTCTTCGTGATCGGCCATGTAGTCGTGCGGGGCGTGTGTCAGTATAACCTGCGGCTGGACCTCTCTGATCAACGCAGTCACGCGTCGAACGGCATTTTCGCCGAATACGATACCGAAGTCCGTGAATTCAAGGCAGAAGTAATCGGCGTCCAGGATCGATGCCGATTCGCGGGCTTCCTGTCTACGGATATTTGCGGTTTCCGTGAGATTCAACGTGACGGATCCTGCGCCGCCGGCCGTCATCGTGGCCATGGCGATTCGATAGCCGCGCTGCTTCAATAAAGCCAGTGTACCGGCGCACAGAAACTCGATGTCGTCGGGGTGGGCTCCGACGGCGAGCACCGCTTCAGATGTTATAGACTCGCTCATGTCGTTTCCTTTTTCATACCGCTCCAGGTGAGCACGCCTCCGAGCGCCGCCAGCCCGAGAAATACGGTCGCAGAAGTTACATCAAGTAAAAGTGCGGATCCGACTCCGAACAGTCCTCCGAAAACAAGCGCCGAAGACGTAATCCAGAGCCAGAGATCGTGCCCGAGTGGACTCGGCCTTAATCCCGTGGCTGACTCAACCGGTCCCCAGAATCCACCCGGCCGAATGTCCGTGAAGAATTCCGTAAGCTTCTCGGTGTCGACCGGCCTGGTCATGTACGTGGCCACAATCCACACAAGGGTAGTGAGCCCTACAACCAGTGGAACCTGCATGTCCGCGCCGAGATCGGGTCCAAACAGGTCCTGCAGCAACCTCGCACCCCGGTTTGTACCCAGCAAAAGGCTGAATACGGCCGAGGCCAGCATCGCGGATATTTCACTCCAGGCATTGACGCGCCACCAGAGCCAGCGCATCAGCAGAACCAGACCCGTTCCGGCCGTAAGTCCGATAACCAGAGTCCAGCCCTCACCGGCGCTTTCGAGGATCCACGTCACGCCCACTCCGATCACGCCGACCAGGACCACCGCTCCCCGGGCAACTCGAACCTGATGCGCATTGCTCGGTTTTCCACGCGCCAGAAAAGGCAGGTAGAGGTCGTTCACGAGGTAGGACGCCGACAGATTCAGGACCGATGTGATCGTGCTGATGAAAGCCGCGAAAAAGGAGGCGACGACGAGTCCCAGAATTCCAACCGGCAGCACACGAAACATCGTCGGATAGGCTTTCTCGCTGACGAATGCATCTCCATAGACTTCGTGGGAAAGGAATCGGGGCTCCAGAATCATGGCCGCGAGCGCAACGAGAATCCAGGGCCACGGACGCAGGACATAGTGGGCTATGGTGAACCAGAGCGTACCGGCGCGAGCGTGATTTTCGTCTTTTGCGGCCAACATCCTCTGAGCCACCCAGCCACCGCCCCCGGGCTCGGCGCCCGGATAATAAACCGCCCACCAGTTGAACAGGAGTGGAACCAGCACAAGACCCGTGAGCACGGTCCAGTCACGCGGGAACAGGGCGAGAATTTCTCGTCCTTCCGCCGCTTCGAGCTGTTTGATACCGTCAACGAGCGCACCCAGACCACCCACTTCGGCCACCGTGAGCACGGCCAGTAGAATGGAGCCGATGATCGCCATAGAAAACTGCAGAACGTCTGCTGCCACGACTCCCCAGAGACCCGCAAGAAACGTATATGCGATGGCGATCAGGAGCAGGATGCCAATCGAGATCTCCGGCCGGATGCTGAAGACCACTTCAAGGACGTGGCTCATGGCGAGCGTCACCCATCCAAAAATGATCGCATTCATGAACAGTCCGAGATAGGCGGCCTTGAATCCGCGCAGCAGGTGCGCGGCTTTACCGTCATAGCGCCGACTGATTAATTCGATTTCCGTCATGACCCGCGACCGGCGCCAGAGCCGTGAAAACACAAACACGGTCAGCGTACCTCCGAAGAGAAGACTCCACCACAACCAGTTCCGGGCGATTCCGTCGTCGATGACGAATCCGCTCACGACCAGCGGCGTGTCGGAGGCGAAGGTCGTGGCCACCATGGATGTGCCGAGCGCCCACCAGGTGAGATTGCGCCCCGAAACGAAATACTCTGCAAGGTCCTTTCCGGCCCGTTTGGAGTAGTAGAGTCCAACGCCCGTTGTTACCAGCAGAAACCACACGAGGAAGATCCAGTCCCACGTACCGAGCGTGACAAGTGCGTCGTTGGCGCCGTTCATTTCTTCCTCTGGAGGGCGAATCCAAGTCCGATCATGACGGCTGCAGCGACGCTGTTCGTCACCTTTCCAGGCACGGTCTCCGCCAGGAAGATCGAGATCACGAGCGGAAGTGCGAGCAGGTAGAATCCCACTGCGATAGCCAGATATGGGTTCTCGGAACGGGATTTATCGCTCATAGCGCGATTCTTTGCTTATGGTTCGCTCCGGCACACATGATTCATTCCCGTGGTCGAGTTTCGTTTCCGCGCTCATGACTTTCTCCATGGCTCAATGCCCGAACTGAATTTCCAGCGGGGCGCGAAGCATGCGGTCCAGATTGTCGATCGGCCTGAACGGGTCGTTTTCGTCCAGAAGGAACGGAAAGAAGGCTGCATCCTCGACGTAGGCGCTTCCTTTTCGCACCGGAACGGCGGGCATGCGATCGTTATATCCAAACGGATACACCCAGACGCGGACAAAGTAATTGCGCGGTCGGCCCCAGAACGGATGGGTATACAGAAAGTAAGCCGGTCGATATACGGAAGGCGTGCCTCCAACCGGGTCGTACGCATATGCTGTAAGAGCGACCGTGCCCATTGCGTAGCGTCCCTGCGTATTGTAGAGAGCCAGCCACGGAATATCGGCGGCTGGTGTGGCGGGCGCGTCGATCAGGGGATCGGGCCGGTGTCGCGCTCGAATTTTTCGCACCCGTCCACTTTTTTCTTTCCAGACGAACGCGTCGAAAAGCTCGGAATCGAATACCATTTCACCGTTCCGGATCGCCATAGCTCCGAAATCCCTGTTGACGCGCATCGAGCTCGACGCCCGGACGTATGGAACACCCGCCCAGAATGAGCAGGTCACCGAGAGATCGATTTCCGGATTGTATCCCGGCAGTCGGCCGGATCGTGTCACGCGGTACGGCAACGGCCGGTTCGCAGGGACGTG
>CAZGOS010000194.1:0-6027 GCA_964527795.1 uncultured Rhodothermales bacterium
GATCCGGTCATCATGATGAAGCGCGCCGACACCGAGCGTCAGTTCATTGAGGATCTCGCCCGGAAATACGATAATGCTGTTTCCGAGGACGTTCAGGTGCCCTATCTGACAGTCATTGAGGATCTGGCAGATATTCAGGATCAAAAACGTGTATTTGCCGCCGAGTTCGGTGCGTTTCTGTCGTTCCAGCCCGGTTCCAGTTTAGCGTCCTCTACGCTGCAGCGTGCCGTCCTGGCCTACAATTACCTCAAGCAGAAGGAAGCCGGCGTGCCCGCAGAGGCGCTGGAGGAAATGAAGGAGCAAATCCTGGGTCTTCCGTTCCAGGACAGCGGTCTTGATCAGCAGTTCATTGCTGCGCGTCTTCACGATTTTGTCAACTATTTCGGCGAGACGGACCCCGGCGTCGAGGCCGCGATGCTCAAGGATTCGATCGAGCATAGCGCCAGACACGTTGTGCATCATTCTGTGCTTGCGGACGAAGAAAAACTGGCCGAGGCACTTGAGGCAGACACGCTGACGATGGATGATCCGGCCATTCAGGTGGTTGCTCCGTTTCTGGAGAGAAGACAGAATTTCCAGAGTGGATTCGCCGGACTCGCGGCACAGGAGACGGAACTGAACGCCCAGCATGGTCGCGCCGGCTTCGATATCTACGGAACGACGCGTCCACCGGATGCCACTTTCTCCCTGCGCATTGTTGACGGGGTCGTCAGTAGCTATGAGTACAACGGATCCCTCGCACCCGCCTATACGACTTTTTACGGTCTGTATAATCGGCACTACAGCCACGAGCAGAGCGCCGACGGAACGGGCGAATGGAGTCTGCCCGAACGCTGGCTGAACGCACCGGCTACGTTTGATCGCTCGACACCACTCAATCTTGTCACAACAAATGACATCATCGGTGGAAACTCGGGCTCACCCATGCTGAACAAGGACCTGGAAGTCATAGGACTGATCTTCGATGGCAACATCGAGTCGCTTCCGTCGGCATTCATCTATCAGACGAAGGTTGCTCGAGCAGTGGGCGTTGATTCGCGAGGCATGCTCGAAGCACTCGACGAGATTTACGACATGGACCGTATCGTGCTGGAGTTGACAACGGGACAAGTTGTTGCTACCGAGGCTGAGGCGGACGAAATGATGAAATAATATCGGGTGGGTGCCGGCAACCTTGTCCGGGCGCCTTCATAATCATACATTGTAAGCGCCAATGGGAGCTTGGAAAGCTCATCCGCCCATTCGGTCAAGTTTTACGCCCCGGACCCCCCATCACTGTATGGTGCCGGGGCGTTTTGTGTTTACTGCGTACTTTCTGAATACTTTCTGAAAAACCTGAATCCGCGATGGAAACTGAATTCCTCTTGAACGGCGAACCCGTATCCACGGACGCCGCACCGGACACCATGCTCATCTGGGTACTGCGCGAGCACTTGAAGCTGACCGGTACGAAGTACGGTTGCGGGATCGGAAGATGCGGATCGTGCACGGTCCATATTGACGGAGCTGCCCGGCGAGCGTGTAGAACGAGACTCTCGTCCGTTGCAGACCGATCGGTAACAACCATCGAAGGCCTTTCTCCATCAGGAGAACACAAGCTGCAGAAAGCCTGGATCGACGAACAGGTGCCGCAGTGCGGATACTGTCAACCCGGTCAGCTCATGCAGGCAGCCGCATTGCTGGCGGAGAATCCTTCGCCGACGCGCGAGGAGATCATCGAATACATGGATGGAGTTTTGTGTCGCTGTGGAACGTATCCGCGCGTATTAAGGGCAATCGAACGCGTAATTGAGGAGGGTTAATCCGTCATGAGTATCAATCACAAAGAGACCGTACGCAGCAATATATCGAGGCGGGATTTCCTCAAAACCTCGGGCGCCGGCCTCACATTCGCATTCGTATTTGTTCCCTTGGGCGTCAAATGCGTTGGGAGCGTAGTGCCCCGAAACGATACGGCTGCATTTACCGCGTGGGTCAGAATCAATCCGGACAACAGCATCCTGATTCGTAGCCCGGCGGACGAAATGGGGCAAGGCTCGATGACCGCGGTACCCATCATTCTGGCTGAAGAGATGGACGCCGATTGGTCCACGGTAAGTATCGAGTTCTCTCCAACGGAACCTGCCACATTTGGAAGCGGATCCAGCAATACGATGATGACCGGCGGGAGCCGAACCATTCGCACGTACTTCAGGAAGGTGCGTCTCGTAGGCGCACAGGCTCGGCGTGTGCTTCTGGACAATGTGGCGGCCCACTGGCAGGTGCCCGTGAGTGAATTGACGACCGAACCAAGTCTCGTTATTCACGCAAAATCAAGCAGACGCATTTCGTATGGAGAAATCGCTGCCTTGGCTACGGTGCCCGATGATTTACCGGTCGTCTCGGAAGCTGATCTCAAATCCCCCCGTGACTTTCGCCTGATCGGAAAGATCAATTCGCGGGTCGACATTCCGGAAAAGACGGACGGTAGCGCCGTATTCAGCATCGACCACCAGGTGACGGGCATGGCCTACGGCGTCATCTCGCGCTCGCCGGTCAATGAGAGCCGACCCCTTTCATTCAATAAGGCCGACGTGCTTGCCATGGCGGGTGTTTCAGATACGGTACAGCTCGATCACGGGATAGGCATCGTTGGAGAAACTATCGAGGCCGTACTCGAGGCGAAGGATGCGCTCGAAATAACGTGGTCATCGGGCACCGCCGACCAGTTTAACAGCGACGAGGTGCTGGCCGGCTTCGCAGATGTGGCGGCAGACGCGCGCGCAGACTCCAGAACGGTTCATGAGACTGGAAATGTGGAGAAAGGCCTTGAAACGGCAGTTCGTCGCTATCAGGCCGACTATTATTCCGAACATGTGTACCATGCGCAGCTCGAACCGCTCAATGCGATTGCCTCGGTGAACGAGGCGGGTGACGGCGCGGAAGTATGGGCGGGAACGCAGTCGCCGTGGAATGCCCGTGTCGCTGCAGCGCAGGTACTGGATGTTGATCCGTCGCGTATCAAGCTGAATCGGTTCTACTCGGGCGGTGGTTTTGGCCGGAGATTGTATCCGGACTATATCGCGGAAGCGGTCCAGCTCTCCAAAGCCGTGAAGCGGCCGGTGAAGCTGATGTGGACACGGGAAGACGACATTCAGTACGGCTTCTTCAGACCCATGAATTTGCAGCGATTGGTCGCAGGTGTCGACGCAAATGGAAAGATTGTGGCCTGGAAGCACACTATTGTCGGCGACAATAGTCCGGGACTCTTAACCGGAGGGGCGCAGATTCCACACTACGATGTCGCCAACCAACACATCGATGTGCGCCACGTGGAGAACGGGGTTCGGCTGTCGGCCTGGCGCGCTGTTGCACACCCGTTTAACAAATATGCCATCGAAGCCTTTCTTGACGAAGTCGCTGCAGGTGAGTCGATCGATAATCTGGATTTGCATCGGCAGCTCATGGCGGGCAGTGCACGAGCGCGCAAAGTGGTGGATCTGGTCGCCGAGATGGCGCGTGCCGGCGGAAGCGTTCCCGAAGGACGAGCGCGAGGTCTGGCGTTTGCGGAACGGGGCGAATCATTGGCGGCGGGAATTGCGGAGATCTCTCTCGATGAGCGATCGGGAAAGATTACGGTGCACCGAGCCTGGCTTTCCGGCGATTTCGGAATCATCGTGCATCCCGATAATGCACGGGCTCAGATGGAAGGTGGGTTCATATTTGGGCTCAGCAGCGTGCTCTCCGAGCGGATTACGTTTAAGAACGGCCGGGTCCAGCAGTCGAATTACGGAGACTATCCTGTGATGACGATGGCTGAATCACCCGAAATCGAGGTTCAGTTTGTTGACTCGGACGCGGATCCATGGGGCATCGGTGAGTTGGGGAATCCATTGGCAGGAGGTGCGGTCGCCAATGCCTTTGCCGCTCTGACGGGTAAGCGGCTGCGGCACACTCCGTTCACACCGGATACGGTCAGCGAGGTTCTGGGCCGCCTGTAAAGCTTGGGAATTCACACCCGGTTTTTTTGGAAGTCGTAGTCTCGCGGCGTCGCCTAGAGATCGCTATTTTCGCGGACGAGAAACTCAAAGCAGCGGCCAGGCGAGGAGAGATGGACCAGGGCCTCCGGCGCACCGGAGCGAGCGCTTGTCCCGAATGCACGCCTCTGGCGACTCGGCGCAAACGAGCCGACGCGAATTTTCACGGATCATACCATCATGTTTGGTGACATCCGTCTCGAACCCGGTCGCTATTCGTTGTATGCAATACCGGGTGAACAGGAATGGCAGGTCTTTGTAACGATCTCCACGTTTCACTGGGGCAATATGATCAGCAGCTATGTTCGCAGCAGTGAAATCGGTTCGACCATCGCCCGCGTCGGCGAATCAGACGAATACGTCGAAATGCTGACAATCACCGTCGACGAGTTAACACGAGGCGAGGCGAATCTCGTTGTTGCCTGGACTACCAGCCGGGTCATTATTCCGATCCGAATTGCAGCGCTGTAAAAGCGACCCGCCGGACGCGCCCGGTTTCATGCAAAATGACGGATGATGATGAACAGCGATGCGGCCCCGGAGACCGTGAGGATGGCCAACTGCAAGTATTGTTTGTCCAGATGACGGGCGCTGAATTTTGAGACGAGGAATCCGGCTACGACGGCGGGCGCGAGACTCACGGCGACGATAATCTCTTCGAGACCAAAACGATCGACCAGAGCGAGCGCCGTAAGTGCCGCAAGCGTGCCGATGAAAAAAATCCCCGAGAGCGTGCCGCGAATTCGCGATCCCTCCTGGTCGTAGTAAAGAAGGGCAAGGGGAGGCCCGCCGATCGACGCAATGGTTCCCATGAAGCCCGACAGGGTGGCGATTCCAACCAGATTGGGCATCGTCAACGGTAATCGAAACCCGCTGATAATGAATACCAGGGCAATCAGTACGAGCGTAGCGATCAGCGGAGTCGTCAATTCCTGGGGGATGTAGGATAGCAGAAAGGCGGCCACTGTCGTGCCCATCAGCCTGCCGACGATTCCCCACTTGACTTCCCGGAATTCTACCGAGGCGTGTTCCCGGCGATAGACCAAGATTGTCAACAAGGACGCCACGCAAAGCAGCGGTCCGGGAACGAAAATTGGATCGACAAGAAGCAGGAGCGGTACGCCAAAACTGCCGAGCCCGAAACCGATGGATCCCTGGATGGCTGCTCCCAGCATCACGATAGCGTAGGCAATAACGAGTGCCGTCGTACTGATGGGAAGTTCCATGCGTTAACCAGACTTTGAAGGGAGGCGAGAATCTACGTCACAGCCTTAGAAAGTTTGTTCGGATTATTATTCACTTTCCGATGCCGGCGCGCCTCGATCTCCATCGCCGGCGCAAACATTGCACAGCCTTATTGCGTTTACCTCGATAATCACTCTTCCCACCACCTGAGCATCGATTATTATGAGACCGCATCGACACATTATCCGAATAAGCTCCACTCTTGTTCTGTTTGCCGTTCTAGCCGGCTGTGAAGGCGATACTGAACCTGCCTGGACGCCCGATCGAACGGAACCTCGTGCATTTGTTTCTACTCTCGGCACGGACACTACAACCGTTGAAGTATATACTCGATTGAATAACCGTATCGAAGGAGTTCTCGTTGAACGAACACCGTATACACACGTCATACGGTACGCAGCGAACATCGATGACGATGGTCACATTGTTCGAATCGATGGAGAACAGTCGACACCTGAGGAAAATCCCGATGGGCCTGAGACAGTCGACTGGGCTATTGCCGTCGAAAATGGTGAAGCCACCATCATCCGCGAAGGGGGTGATAATCCCGGTGCGCTGACCTTCTCCGTATCTGACGGCGTCGTTCCGTCGCTCGGGAGAGTAAGCACGGCCATGTTCGTATTCGAACAGGTTGCAGCCCAGCTACTGGAGTCGGAAGCACCGGATTCGGTTCATCTGATAGGACCAACGAGTACACGTCCCTCGCAAAACAACGCGACCGTCATTTCTCCCGATTCCATCACAATGGACTTTTTTGGTTCACCGC
>CAZGOS010000195.1:0-5988 GCA_964527795.1 uncultured Rhodothermales bacterium
GATGCGACCATCATCTTGCTCCGAACCGCCACAACTCATGAATGCGAGGGTGCAGAAAGAGAGGTATAGCGGTAGTTGCACTTTTTTCGTCTCGAATACCTGCGGGTCTCCGTTATTGCGTCCGACGAATCCATAGCGCCGCTTCCTGAAGAATCTCGTCGGGCGGAAGCTGGTGGCCGCCATCGAATGAACGAAAGGTCACGTCATAGTTGTGCTGCTTAAGAATCTCGTGAGATCGCTCAGCCAACTCAAACGCCACCGCGGTATCGGATTGACCGTGGGCCATGAATACGCGCAACGTCGACGCGGCTTCTATCTGCTTTTCGGAGACCCAATCGGGAAGAACGGGTTCGGGGATGAACGGCGATGAAAGGGGGGCGAGCAGACCAGGACCTCCGAAAACAAGAAGTCCATCAAACAGATCGGGAGTCTGCATTGCAACAACATAGGCGTAGATGGCGCCCTGTGAGAACCCCGCGAGATACACAGGTCCCACATCGTAATCCAGCGCGACGGCTTTGATGGCTGCGCCCACATAAGCTGGTAACAGCCGCGCCGCGCGCAACATTGCGGTGGTATCGGCACTTGTCCAAAATGCCCAGTCATAGCTGGGCTCCGGCGCATTGGGGATCGGGTACGGCGCACGCAGAGCCAGGTACAGGAAGTCGGCCTCCGGCACGTTTGACCATACGTCCCTGAACGCTTCCGGATTGCTTCCTCCTCCATGAAGACCGATCACCAGCGGAATCGGGCTGTCGGCATTTACGTGCGTCGGAATTTGCAGCAATCCGTCGAGAAGTACGGGAGCTTGAACAAACAGGGTTTTTTCTTCGGTTTCCTGGGCAGACACGCGCAACGGAATGAGAACGACGAGCAGGAACGTGACGAGTAGAGTCTTCGCCATGCGATTAGACCGTTATTTTGACCCAATTGAGAGGAAAAAACGACCCGTGTCTCATCTTCGGTTGCCCAGCACCGACGATGAGTTATGCCGCTGAACGCCGTCTTCGGAATTCAGCCGTTTCGATAAATATAGCTGTACCCGTTGATTGCCGGTACTCCGCCGAGATGCGCATAGAGAACGTTCGACCCATCCGGGAAAAACCCCTTTCGGACGAGATCGATCAGGCCCTGCATGGATTTTCCTTCATAGACCGGGTCCGTCATCATGCCTTCCTTACGAGCACACAGCCGAATAGCTTCATTTGTCTCTTCCGATGGAATGCCATAGGCTGGATAGGCATAGTCCTCCCTGAGAATAACGTCGTCAGCCGTGATTTCGCGGCCTAACTCGACGAGATCGGCCGTATTTCGTGCGATTTCCAGCACCTGAGATCTGGTTTGTTCGGGCGTAGCCGAGGCGTCGATACCGATCACATTGCGGGCGCGGCCATCGTTGGCGAATCCCACAAGCATGCCGGCATGCGTGGAACCGGTTACAGTGCAGACGACGATGTAGTCGAACCTGACCTGCATCTCAGCTTCCTGCTCGCGCACTTCCTCGGCGAAGCCGACATAGCCCAGGCCGCCATATTTATGCACGGAAGCGCCGGCTGGAATGGCGTATGGTTGTCCTCCTTTCGCCTTGACGTCTTCCAGCGTGCGTTTCCAGCTCTCACGGATATCGATATTGAAACCTTCATCGACAAGCTCGATCTCCGCCCCCATCACTCGGCTCATCAAGATGTTCCCAACCCGATCGTAGACGGCATCCTGAAATGGAACCCAGCTTTCCTGGACGAGGCGGCACTTCATGCCAAGTTTGGCAGCGACAGCGGCGACCTGGCGCGTGTGATTTGACTGGACACCGCCGATGGTTACCAGCGTGTCTGCCTTCGAGGCGATGGCATCGGGAACGATGTATTCTAGTTTTCGAATCTTGTTGCCGCCAAACGCCAGTCCGGAGTTGCAGTCCTCACGTTTCGCGTACACTTCGACACTGCCGCCAAGACACGCCGACAGGCGGACCAGTTTCTCGATCGGCGTCGGCCCGAACGTGAGTGGATAGCGTTCAAACTTCTCCAGCATTCCGGTCCTCCGGGGCCCTTACTGGCCCAATATAGCATGACTCGACGCGTCTGCGCGTTTCCGTAATTTTGTGCAGCACTACGTTCATATTTCGCTTCAGAAATCAGAACAGCACGTATACGAAGCAAGGAAATACAATTCATCGAACCAAACAAGACCAGAGCGCTTTTGGTCGGCTTAAATGGGGATTAGCCGCACATTCCCAACTTTTATCTCAATTGCGCACCGATCAAGTAAGGATTCTACTCTTCAGAATGTCGGTCGAATGCAGCCGGTTGTGAGAGAACCGCCTCCCGATTATCATGAGAACCCGAACCTCTTCGACGGCGCTTGTTCAGCACCGGAACGACTATGCCCGGAGACGATGCACAATTACCGAAACAATATGATCATGAAACGACGCTCGTTTTTAAAAAACATCTCAACCGGTATCGGATCGCTCGCACTGCTCCCCGGTCTGGTCCCGGAAATAATGGGTCGTTTGTCAGAACTCGCCGAAGAACTGGGCGCGATGCGTGCGTCGGACGATCTATGGAAACGTGTGCGCAAAGAGTTTCAATTCAATCCAGGAGTGGTCCACTTTAATTCTGCGACGCTCGGAGCCACCCCTCGATTGGTCCTGGACGCCGTTTCAGGCTACATGTACAAGCTGGAGGGCAATCCCGCCGTCAATATGTTCGGGTGGGCAGGCTCCCAGATGGAAGAGGTGCGGGCAAAGGCTGCGGGCTTTATCGGGGCCGAGCTGGAAGAAGTTGCGTTTACCCGCAATACGACGGAAGGCATGAACGCCATCGCCGACGGCCTCGGTCTGAAAGCGGGCGATCAGATTCTGACCACGAATCACGAGCACGGCGGGGGCATGGTTGGCTGGCAGAATCTGCGTAAAAAGCTGGGCGTCGAGATTGTCTATATGAAGATGCCTCGCTTCGCTCGCAGCAAACAGCAACTCGTCGATCTGATTGCTGAAAAGATCACGCCCAGAACCAGGGTGTGCAGCCTTAGCCACATCGATACGATCACGGGTGTCCGCATGCCGCTTGCCGAGGTTTCGGAGATCACGCGCGAAAAAGACATCATCCTGGTCGGCGACGGAGCCCAGGCGCCGGGGCAGATTCAGGTCGACGTTTCGGCTCTCGGCGTGGATGCCTACGCGTACAGCACGCACAAATGGTTTCTGGGCCCGAAAGGAAGCGGTGTGCTCTACATACGCAAGGAAATGCAGGATCGCATACGCCCAACCATTCTGTACAGCGGGTACTCCAGTTATTCGCCTTCGAGCGGCACCAGAAATGCCACTCACATTATGGGGCAGCGCGTAACGATCGAGTTTCACGAGAGCATCGGTCCGGGCAAGATCGAAGACCGCTGTCGTGAACTGAGCGGTTACCTGCGAACTCAACTCGTAGAGATGCCCGAGCTGACCATCATGACTCCTGAGAGCCCCGAACTTTCATGCGGCATCGTGACATGCATGCTTAACAAGGGAAAGAACTCGGAAATTGTAGTGCGTATGAGGGATGAGCACGGAATCATCCTTAAGGCAGCTCAGGGCACGTACGCATACAGTACGGAGGACGGACTCGATCGCGAGAACTACAACGCGATTCGTTTTTCTACCCACATCTTCAACAGCATGGCGGAGATTGACCACGTCACTGCCAGGCTGGGGGAGATGATGGCGGCGTACTAGGTGTTTGTATTGTGAATGAGTGGGTAAAGTGTTTAACAAAAATTGAACTTTTGTCGATACTGTTCGTATCCTGTGTAAAACACATCTATGTGATGCGATAATGACTCAAAAGATCAAGGTTAGAAAGTTTGGCGGTTCGCTGGGTTTCACGATCTCAAAAAGCGTTGCGGAGAAGATGGCGATTGAGGAAGGTGATGAGCTGTTCGTTTCAGTAGGGGATGATGGCCTGAGCATTACGCCGTACGACCCCGAGTTCGCCGATGCACTGGAGGATGCTCGCTCGTTTATGAAGTCGCATCGAGATGCGTTCAAAGAACTGGCTAAATGAGTCGAAGAGATGATCCGAAGTGGCTGAGCGAGGTTCACTTACAACTTTTGCATGCCGAATCGTTACAGTTGTTTGGTGGTACCAGTGGTCTACGCGATGCCACTATGCTAAGCAGTGCATTGGCCCGGCCACAAAATCGATTAGCCTATGACGCCGATGTAACTGTTTTTCAACTGGCTTCAGAATACGCGTACGGCTTAGCCAGAAACCATGCATTTGTCGACGGTAACAAGAGGGTCGCACTTCTCGCGATAAGAGCATTCTTGTTTCAGAATGGCTTCTCGTTCGAACCGGACCAGGTAGAAACGGTGACTGTCATCGAAGCCCTTTCTTCAGGCGATCTCGATATCGAGATTCTCGCTCGGTGGATCGAATCCAGCTCTGTTTCCCGATAGGTCGTCGAGCAGCGGGAAGACAGAGTTCACGTTGTAGACCCGCATGGGCAGACGTCGCACGATCACCTCACGACGGCTTTGAGGAATTCAAAACCTCCTTCAATCTGTCAATCAATTCGGTTACATCGCTCATCTTTTTCATCTCTCGATGCGAGATCAATACCGCTTGATCATCTCCAGCTTTCTTCAAGATTACTGGATACTGTAGCCTTTTCTCAAACTGTCGTTCGTATTCGTCCCGATGTAAAAAGGAGAATTCTTCGGATGTGCTCTCACGGAATTCCTTCCAAACCTGTTTCTCCTTCAGCGCTCCGTGTGTCATTTGACAAAGCAGGCAATTGTAGGTTGTTGGGCTCAACAGTTTATGAGCAATATCGAAAGCGGCATTCAATGCGCCCGAGTCTGCATTGTATACGAAAATGATCATGTCCTCTGAGTCAGGTTGACTATATAAGAGTAGTGGCAAGCGGATTGCCTGTTCCGGGGACCGCACCCTAACTTTGCTGGAGCAACCAGGCTGAGATACCAGTTCTTACAGTACTGTGACATCGAATTCCACCAGATCGTTACGAAAAACATTACTGCGCCTTGAGTCGGCTGTGGGATTAAACCTGCTCATTGTGGCTGCCGTTTGCGCCCCCGTCACCGCTCTTGCCCAGACGGAGGGAGACTACCTGTTCAACATCACCATGCTCCGCGCGGCTCCCGGTCATTTCGTGGACCTCGTTTCTGCGCTCGAAGAAAGTTTCGAGCTCGATGAAGAGGCGGGTGATCGTGCCCCGTTCTGGATCAGACACACACAGGGAGATGAGTGGGATTTCATGCTCATCTACCCGCTGGGCGATTTCGCATCGTACTACAATCCGGAGAGGATCAGGCAGCGGGATTCGGTCTGGGACACAATGAGCGTCGGGTTTTACGAGAGTCTACAGGCATACGCCGCCGCCGCAGGTCGACATTCCTCGGAGGAGCAGGACGCTGCGGCGCGGGCGGCGGGTTTCGAGGGCGTCGGCGAGATCGGGCCGTACCTGCGCACACTGCTCAGCTACCACCACGACACGCTCGGCGTTCGCGTGCGGTAGCCCCCCACGGCCTTACGTCGTTCAATCAAGAGAGCTTTTTACCGCTTGCATTTTCGTCGTCCAAGCGGTGATTCGATTTGGAGGACTCTGGAATGCAAGGTTCATTCCCCTGTCATAGTCCGGAAATAGTAACGCGGAGCCAGTCAGTCACGATCTTCTTTTTTTCATCCTCCAAATCAAGGCCTTCTACGCGAGTGGACAGGATTTGTCCTTCAATTGATCATCTCCTCAACGAGAAGTGTTCGAACAAAGTCTCTGTCCTTCGGCCTGAATGCGGCGAGCTTACTGGCAGCAAGATCGTGTGCTTCTAAACACCGGCCTATATTTCCGTGAGTACCGACCTTGTGCTGCACAGGAATTGTTCGGTCCTTCCATCCGTCGGGCAATACAACGAGACCGTGGATATTTACGCCGTGCACATAAAATCCATGCGTTGCAAAAAATGGAGAGCCTTCTCCCAATGCC
>CAZGOS010000196.1:0-5968 GCA_964527795.1 uncultured Rhodothermales bacterium
CATTGCCCGTAAAATCGATTTGTATGGGCTCGGAATACAAATTGCCGGGGGCTCGCCGCCAGTTCTGGCCCGCGCCTCGATTCATGGGAAGTTTTACCGTATGCCCGGTAGAAAGGTTAAATGTCTCGTATTTGTGGATGAGCACCTGCGCGTAGTAGGAGCCGGCCGGAAGATCCCTCAGGCTCTCAAACGGATATCCGAACGCGGTGGCGTCCACCGTCACCGATTCTCCGGGTTTCAGTCCGTCGACGGTTACGCCGAACACAGGAATCGCCGCCACTCCAGGACGAGCCTGATAACGCGGCTCCGGCGTGTCCTTATCCGAAATCAATACGAGTACGCGTCCATCGATTGATTCCTGATGAAGCGTATCTGCGATGCGAACGACAAATTCCGGCCCTTCGCGCGTTGCGGCAGGGTCGTCGGAATACCTCGATCCCACACTGACGAGAAGAATGGCCAGAAGAGACAACGCGACGAAGGACACGAGGTAAAATCGATTGCTTGTCATGACGTCAACCAGGTGGGTTTTGGTGAGACGGACAGACTAAGATTAGCAGCGCGAGCCAAGAAAAGAAACTATTTTAAAGACCGTTGTGAATACCGTTGTGAATACCGTCGTGATCACGGTCGCATTGTCTGTGCACGCGTCCATCCGAATCCTACGCAGAAAAGCACGAAAGCGTTCACTAAATGCCAAAACTGAACGTTAAGGTCGTATAACTTCGCACGGCTTTTCCGCCTTCTCTCGCCGGGCGGAACATCCAGCCGGCAGCGGCTTTCTGCGCAGCTTCTTCCAGTCCGTAGCCGATTACGGCTACAGCTTCCCTCTCGGTTTTGTCCTTGTTCAGCAAATAGCGCTTAATCACGCGAATCTCGGATACCTGGCCGCGCTCATCGACGAGTACTTCCAAAACGACTTCAGCGCGAACGTTCTTCCTACGTGCTTCTCTCGTGTACTGCGGCTGTACGATCAGTACCGGTTTTGGCCCGCTATCAGCCCGAAACGACATATTGTTACCGGTCGGCACACCTACTTCCGCCTCTGCGTCCGTCCCCGTGTCCTCGATAGCGAGAAAATCGTCAGGAAATTCCAGTTCAACGTCTTCCAGAACAACATCGTCCGGAACGACCACAGGAGGCAGCGGCGCCGGTGGTGGGGGTGTCTTGACTTCCTGCCGCGTCTGCGTAATCTCCTCCATCGTGATTACCTCTTGCCCGCGCACATCATAATTGATATCCGCAGGCTCATAAGGTCCTGGAAGAGGCCACCACCTGAATCCGGCCCAGACCAGGAGCAGACTGACGGCCAGGCTTCCCAGTATTCGAAGCCGGTAGCCCCCGAGTCTTTTGTTATTTCTGGCAATTCGGTCCAACATTCGGAATTACCGGTGAGAAACGCGACCCGCTACCAAAGGACAATCACAGGAGTAGACAATCTGAGCCACAGTCGGTTAACGATCATACGCGTCCGGGGATTCTTGAGTCCGTGTGAATGGTCCGAAAGCGACGGTGCACGGTTTACTCACGGCCGTAGACCGCACCGATCCGGTTGAATTTTTTGTTTGTTTGTCTGTGTGCATGCCCGACCGTATTTTCACGGAACAATCAGCGCTGGCCCCTGTTTTGTTTTCAATCTGAGCATTCTTGAGCAGAATGCTACCGCACACCAGTTGTAACACGTAGATAGCACCGGAAGAGGCCGGTCCGAAAGCTTGCTCAACTTCTGCTTGCCTACTGTATTCCTCTGCGGCCTGCCATAGGGTTAGTGACCTTCTCAGGGTTTCTGGGAAGGTTTTTTTTTACCCGCGTGGAACAACATTTGCGAAGAAGTGAGCTGCTTCTATCAATTGCAGGTCTGACATGATACCTAGTCAAGTACTTGATAAATATAAAGATACGTGTAAACTAGCTCTCGAAGACGGTACCGTCGTGAGCGGTGTGGCGATCGGAAAAAGGGGCGAAACCGGCGGAGAGCTTTGTTTCAATACGAGCATGACCGGGTATCAGGAGATCATGACGGATCCCTCTTACCACGGTCAGATCATGATGATGACCTATCCGCACATCGGCAATTATGGCACGATGGACGCGGATATGGAAGCCGTAAAGCCCATGATAGCTGGACTTGTCGTTCGGGCTTTTTCGCATTCCTTTTCAAACAGGATGGCGGACAATTCGCTCGACGCTTTTATGCGCTCGCACGGACTCGTAGGTATCTCTGACGTTGATACACGCTCGCTCGTCCGGCACATCCGGGCAAAAGGCGTAATGAACGCCGTGATCTCATCTGTTGACCTGGATGAGGATTCGTTGATCGAAAAAGCCGGAGCCTTGCCTTCGATGGAAGGACTCGAACTGGCCTCTCGCGTGACGACGGATAAAGTCAATGACTACTCGGAGGGTCCGGGACTGCGCATCGCTGTATTAGACTTCGGAGTCAAGCTCAATATCCTGCGATCGTTCAGCGCCAATGAATGCAGAGTCCGTGTATTTCCGGCTGATGCTTCCCTGAGTGACATCCTGGACTGGAATCCGGATGGCATCTTCTTCTCGAATGGGCCGGGTGATCCACGGTCCATGCCGGATGCCGTCGCGACAGCGAAAGAGGCGATGTCGATGGATATTCCACTCTTCGGAATATGTCTTGGACATCAGCTCATGGCTCTTGCATCCGGACTTGAGGTCTATAAAATGTTCGTCGGCCACCGCGGCGCAAACCACCCTGTAAAGAACCTGAGCACAGGACGCGTAGAGGTGTCTACGCAGAATCACGGATTTGCAGTAGATCTTGATTCGATCAAGGATGACGTGTCCGAAATGACCCATGTCAATTTGAACGATGGTACGGTCGAAGGATTGGCGTTCAAGCAGTGCCGCGCATTCTCGGTCCAGTTCCATCCGGAAGCTTCTCCGGGGCCTCATGACAGTCACTACCTGTTCAAACAATTTCTGAACATAATCGGAGAGGCTGGGCGAACCAGGGACTCGAAGATTGCGCGGAGCTATATCGACTCGATTCGAGAAACCGTGACGGTAGACGCCTCCGATTCCCTGAGCGCCGAGTCCGTTAAGTAGAACGGCCGACCCGGCAAACCACCGACTGACTTAGAAATGCGCAAGAAATGCCGAAGCGAACGGACATTCACAAGATTCTGCTGATCGGTTCCGGACCGATCATAATTGGCCAGGCCTGCGAATTTGATTACTCCGGCAGTCAAGCCGCGAGGGCTCTCAGATCCGAGGGATACACGGTCGTGCTGGTCAACTCAAATCCGGCCACCATCATGACCGATCCGGTTACGGCGGATAAAATATACCTGCGCGAACTGTCTCCGGAATCCATCAAGATAATCGTAGAAGAAGAAAAGCCGGACGCCGTCCTTCCGACCATGGGCGGTCAGACAGCTCTCAACCTGGCTGATCAGCTTCACCAGGAAGGATTTTGGGAGGAGCAGGGCATCTCCGTAATCGGTGTTGACATCGATGCGATCCATATCACCGAGGACCGCCAGCAATTCCGTGAACTCATGGAATCGATAGGGGTCGATCAGGCTGACAGCCGCGTGGCGCGCAGTCTACTCGAAGCGAAAGAAATCACCCAGGAGTTGGGGGGTATTCCTATCGTCATTCGGCCGTCCTTTACACTCGGCGGCAGTGGCGGCGGCATCGTATGGTCGCCCGAGGAGTTCGATCGAAAGGTCATGCGAGGACTCGAACTCTCGCCCGTGCACGAGATTCTGATTGAGGAATGTGTTTTTGGCTGGAAAGAATTTGAGCTGGAGCTGCTGAGAGACTCAAATGACAACGTCATCATCATCTGCTCCATCGAGAACATAGATCCCATGGGCGTGCACACCGGTGATTCCGTCACCGTTGCTCCAGCGCAAACGCTTACCGACAAACAATTCCAGACGATGCGGGATGTGGCCATTCGCATGATGCGCTCGATCGGCACGTTTGCCGGGGGTTGTAACGTGCAGTTTGCCATTGATCCTGTGTCGGGTAGAATGATCGCGATTGAGATCAATCCGCGCGTTTCGCGCTCGTCCGCGCTTGCCTCCAAAGCCACGGGTTACCCGATTGCAAAAGTTGCCGCCCGGTTGGCTGTCGGCTATACACTTGATGAACTTCCGAACGATGTGACGGGCACTACGTCGGCCTGTTTCGAGCCTGCCATCGACTACGTCGTCACTAAAATTCCACGCTTCAACTTTGAGAAGTTTGAAGGCGTCGATGAAGAACTAACGACTCAGATGAAGGCTGTTGGAGAAGTGATGGCCATAGGTCGAACCTTTCCCGAGAGCCTGCAAAAAGCATGGCAGAGCCTCGAAAATGGGTACGCGGGTCTTGGTGCGGATCGCGATGAAACAACCCGTTACGAAGTCCGCGATCGTCTCAAGCGGCCGTACTGGGATCGTACGCTTCAGATCCGCAACGCGTTCAAACAAGGCGCATCGGTAGATGAAGTCGCTGACATTACAAAGACGGATCCCTGGTTTCTGTATCAAATTCAGGATCTGGTTCAGCTCGAGGAAGAGATCCGGACCCAGTCGCTCGAACGCATGGATCCTGAATTCATGCGTCTGATCAAGCGATTCGGATTCTCGGATATACAGATAGCGTACCTGGTCCTGGAGGACCTCACCGAGGACGAGGTTCGCGCCAGGAGAAAAGCCATGGGTGTCGAGCCCTCATTCCTGTTGGTCGATACGTGCGCCGGTGAATTTCCGGCTCGAACGCCATATTTCTATTCCTCGTACGAATCACAGACGGAGAGCGAGGTATCGGACAGGGAAAAAATGGTAATTCTGGGAAGCGGGCCCAACCGGATCGGTCAGGGAATCGAATTCGACTATTCGTGCGTGCACGGGGTGCTGGCTGCAAAAGAAATGGGCTACGAGGCCATCATGATCAACTGCAACCCGGAAACGGTTTCAACCGATTTCGACGTGGCCGATAAGCTCTATTTCGAGCCCGTTTTCTGGGAACGGGTTCTGGATATATGCGAATATGAAAATCCGAAGGGCGTCATTGTTCAACTGGGTGGACAAACGGCGTTGAAGCTCGCTCGACCGTTGGAAGAGGCGGGATTCGAAATTTTCGGTACGTCGGCAGAGGACATGGATCTGGCGGAGGACCGGGGTCGCTTTTCTGCCGTACTGAAGGAGCTCGAAATTCCGTATCCGCCTTATGGCATGGCGCGTACCGTAGCCGAAGCCGTCGAAACTTCTGAACGGATTGGCTATCCTATATTGATTCGCCCGAACTATGTGCTGGGCGGTCAAGGCATGCGTATCGCGATCAACAAGGAGGAAGTCGAACGATACGTCAACGAGATTTGGAACTGGATGCCGGACAATGCGATCCTCCTTGACCTGTTTCTCGAAGACAGCATTGAACTGGAAGCCGACGCGATTCGCGACGGAGACGAGGTGTGGATCGCGGGCATCATGCAGCACATTGAACCTGCAGGTGTTCACTCCGGTGATTCGACAGCCGTACTTCCCCCGTATTCGTTATCGGAAACAGTGATAACCACAGTGCGGCGATATGTCACGGAGATAGCCGATCGACTAAACGTAAGCGGATTGATTAACGTGCAGCTCGTCGTTAAGGACGAGATCGTCTACGTGATCGAGGCGAATCCACGAGCCTCCCGGACTGTGCCGTTTGTGGCCAAAGCAACAGGTGTGCCGGTCACGAAAATTGCTACAAAGGTACTGCTCGGGGAGAAAATTGCCGACTTTCGCAGGCGCGGAGAGCTGGAATCGACCCTCATCGGATTTGCGCTCAAGGAGCCCGTATTCTCATGGGAAAAATTCCCGGAAGTGGCCAAGGAACTCGGTCCGGAAATGAAATCAACGGGCGAGGCGATTGCCTTCATCGACGAACTCACGGACGAGCACTTCCAACGCCCCTATGAGATGAGGAATTTATATCTGTCGAGATAGGCGCAGACAATTAC
>CAZGOS010000197.1:0-5926 GCA_964527795.1 uncultured Rhodothermales bacterium
CCACGAGACCCGCCGTTGAGATAATAGACGAGGCCCCTTTGCTCAGGAAGCCCCGAAAGAAGTCGGCCTTTACCTGCAGAACACCGACTCCCGAAAACCAGAGCAGCAGCAACAAGAGTCCGATCACGAGAAAAACCTGCGCTGAACCCGATTTCTTCGCGCCTGTCAAATTGATGATCCCAAACACGACGGCGAAGGCGGCTACGACGGGAGTCATCGGCGTATCAGGAAAAAATATGCCCAGATAGGCACCGACACCGAGCAGTGCAAATGCGGTTTTCAGGATTAGCGAAAACCAGGTTCCGAATCCACTCATGGTTCCCCACAGAGGCCCCATGCTCCGATCCAGAAAAAAGTAGACGCCGCCGGAGCGCGGCATCGCCGTCGCCAACTCGGCCGCGCTCATCAGGCCCGGGAGTAGAAAAAGAGCGGCGATAAGGTAACTGAGCGGAAGCGCCGGGCCGGCCCCGACGGCTGCGATCCCGGGAAGAAGGAAAAAACCAGAACTCAGCGTAGCGCCAGTCGCAATCGCGTACACGTCGAAAAGGCCCAATTCCTTCTTAAGACGCCGTGTTTGCTTTCGTTCGGGCATGGTTGATCCTGGTTTGACTGGGTACGCTTAACCGCAAATGACAGCGGGCAGACCAGTGCGGAAGATAGTTCAAGGCAGCCAGATCCGTTTCGTAGCTGATTCACTACCCGTTTCGTGCGTGAAGCGGGGTGATTTCCCGAATCCGTCGAGCTCACGTATGCAGATTAACTCGCTCCAAGACAATTAGGGCGCTAAAATGCATTCTATAATCCCAACTGGGACAAAGAGTTAATGACGCCTCTAAACATTTGACATCATTTAATCAGGAGCAATTTTCGCCGCGCCTGATACGCGCCTCCTGAAATATCGTAGAAATACAAGCCGCTCGGTAGCCTTGCTGCGTCAAACCGGACATCGTGGTGCCCGGCTGTCTTCATTTCATCTGTCAACACCCTGATCTCGCGTCCGATCAAATCATATACGACCAGCCGGACGAATTCAGCCGTCGGAAGGGAATAACGTATCGTCGTCACCGAATTGAACGGGTTCGGGTAGTTCTGATAGAGAGCGAAAGTTTGAGGTACCGCTCCTTCACCGTCTTCCGTATTCGTGACTCCGGTCAGGCGCACCAGATAGTCTTCGACCTCTCCGTTAGAGGCGAGCCCAGTAGGCGCCAGACCTGTCTGGGTACTGAATCGGAATCGGGCGACCGAGTAACCAGGCTGTGCCGTTTGTGGAATATTGTACGCCTGTTTGGGATGATTCGGCCCCGAAGCAACCGTGATGTCGGTAAGCACTTGCTCGCCCGCGTCGCTCCAGTCGCCGTCGCGGTTGAAATCGATCCATGCGCTCACGATCCCGCTGACCGAATTGAGCACGGTGACCTCGTTGGGTCCAAACAAGAGAAGCGGAATGGGGTCGAACCCCGGGTTGGGGACCGTAGCGGTCTCGAAAACGATCCCGTCGTCATCGTCGAGCTGATTGGTATCGTCGCCGGCCACGTCGATCGTCGGCAGGCCGTCGGTTTCGTCGTCGATGTTATCGCCGAGACGAATGAAAGACGAGAAGACGTGCCGGGCGCCGTCGTTTGCCAGTGTCGTTGGATAACCGTAGGGCGTTGGCCCCTGCGGTGGACCGCTCTCGGGGGCGTCCCCGAAGTCGAACGCAACACCTCCCGCGGGTGGATTGACGATCTGGGGGAAAGAAAATTCCGACGTGTTGTTTTCGGAATCCGTTGCCGTGGAAATAATGATGTCGTTCCCAAAAATGCCCAGTCCGGCGGCTTTCCCCAAGTTCACGATTTTCTCGATTCGGGCGTCTGCCAATGTGTATGAAGCGGAAGCAAGATATTGCCACCCTTCCTCCGCGTCCTGATCGGCCGAGAAAAATTCGATCGTCAACGGATACGATGCGTTCGCCGCCGATGCGTCCACGGTGATCCGGGATCTGAGGTCGCCGATGCCATCAATCTCAGTCATACCAATGAAAGGATTATTCATCAGCTTGTTGACACCTGCATCCGCATCCTGATTGTCGTTCATCGTCTGGCCGTCACCACCCAGATCAATACCCAGCCCTTGATTTTTGAAGATGCTGTTGCGCGTAATGATATCCTTATCCGCCGCTCCAACGATTCGTACGCCATCGTTCTTGTTGTAGGCGATCGTATTTCGTTCTACGCGGACTCTCGATACGCCATCAATGAAGATGCCGGAACTATCATTCGGTATGGCGACGGTCGCTGTCTCGTCAGCACCGATAACATTTCGGCTAACCGTGACAGCCGTATTCCCGCCGGGAGCGATGCCCGATATATGTATACCGTAAGTTTTGTTTCCTGAAATGACGTTTTCGTCGACCGCATCCGGTCCTCCTACGATCGTCCCGACCGCACCGTCTATCCGGATGCCGGCTCCTCCGTTCGGTACGGACGTTAAAGGCGGATTGGCACCGCCGGATGCGTCCGTGCCAATGAAATTATTCGAAATGGTCGTATTTCGCGCTTTCGGAGCAAGAAGAATTCCGTGCATGGCATTGCCTGAAATCACGTTTCCGTCCACGACAAGATTCGTTGCATTATGTACGTAGATTCCGGAATCCAGGTTCGGCACAGAACCTGTACCGTCGAGATCTGTGCCGATCTGGTTTCCTGAGATACTGTTATCGTCCGCTGCATCTCTTAATTCGATACCGTATTCGTCGTTTCCTGAAATGAGATTGTCGTCTACCTGCAAACCGGGTGCTCCGAAATTCGTAATTCCGCTTTTGACATTCCCCAAGTTCATGCCTCCGGTGTGATCGAGACCGATGGTATTGTCTCTGATGATGAGGTCCTCGGATTCGTCTCCCGGATCCCCGGAGGGATCACTGGTGACCTCGATACCCGATTCTTCGTTACCGGATATTACGTTCTGTTTAATCTCATTTGACATACCTGCATTTCGCACGCAGATTCCCGACTGACGATTGGCAATACGAGCGACCCCGTTGGCGGATGTACCGATATAGTTATCGGATATCACGTTCGATGCAGCAAAGTCCGATATAAGAACGCCATTTCTTCGGCACGTCGTTCCGAAGACCGCGCTTGGATCGCCATTGCCGGAGATGAGATTCATGGAAACGGTATTCCCGTCCGTACCATCGCCTTGGATGACGACACCAGCCGCCTTATTGTGAACCGCCGCGGTACCCGAAATATCAGTCCCGATCAGGTTCTCGGAAACTGTATTACCGGTTGCGCCGGCGTGCAGACGCACGCCGGCACTCGATTCCGTCGATCCATTTCCGGAAATCAGATTTCTTTCAGCAGGATCGTCTCCCCCAACCCTGTTGTTCATGCCGCGAAGCACGATTCCGTCCCCGGAATTGGGCGATTTGGCCGTACCGCCACGGTTAGTACCGATAAAATTACCCGAAATGACATTATTTGACGGCTGGGCGCCCGACTGCGGAATTACGAGTTCAATCCCGGCAGCTGAAAAATTTCGAATGTTCAGCCCTCTGATCGTGCTTCCGGACGAGGAAAGAGAGAGACCCGACACGCCGGAACCTGCGTTAAATCCGTCCAAGGCGATGCGAAGAACCGTGGTTAGTCCCTCACCGAAAACGCCCGTATTCACTACCGAACCCGGCTGAGTGTATCCGTCAATCAGGATCTGCCAGAAAACCTGCGGCAAAGCCAGCTTCGGACGTATTACACAGCCACTTCCTGCCATACAGCCGGGGTCGACAGCCGTGGGTATATCGAAGTTGATGATCGCGTCGTCGGGCGTTGAATTCGTTTCTTCTATCGCCGCTCGCAGCGTGCATTCCGCTTCCAGTGAACCACCATTTGATACTTTATCTCCCGTGTCACAGATTCCATCGTTAACGAGAATATCCGGATCATCGTCCGTTGAGTTGACGACAAACCGGGTATTGCCGGAGAACTCGGACGTATCACCGGTGCCAAGATTCGTTGCCGTTGCCGAAACGTTTTCGGCAGGCGCGAGGACCGAGAACGAAAAAAACACGACGCCGAGGGCGTTCGTAGTCACATCCTGAAAACCCAGGTAGTTCTGCCCTTCGCCGAATCCGGAGGAATCCCACGCATCGTTGGAGAAAAACTCGATTCGAAAGGCCCGGGACGGCTCGCTCGAGAGGATTCCCGTAATTGTCGTGCCCTGCTTGGATGCAACAACCGATTCGATTTCCGGAAAATTCTGTAGACCGTTCGGACCGGTATCTGGATCAAAAACAGGATCGTTCCTCGAAACTCCATCCCCATTCAAGTCAATGCCCAGTCCACCGTTTCCATAAATCTGGTTGCCCAACACCCGGTTACCGGATTCAGCGCTATCGTTATATCCGATTCGAACGCCGTCTCCACCGTTGAAGACGATGGCATTGCCGTTGGCAATCGTACCATCACCGATCCATACCCACTGAACGCCCGGATTCACAACAATCCCGTGCAGACTGTTGCCAAGATCTGTGGCATCTGAAGTATTCGTTCCAATGAGGTTGGCAAAGATCCTACTCTGCGAGGCTGCCGCAGTTATGAGATAAATACCTGACAAGACGTTTCCGGAGATGACATTGCCATCAACGAGTGTTTCGGCAAGCAGACTGATACCGTGTCGGCCATTGCCGATCGCTTGACTCTGATCTGCGCGAAGACCAATGATATTCCCGGAAATCCGATTGGATACTCCCCAGCCAATCGCAAGACCGGACATCTTGTTTCCCGAGATGATGTTCTCAGATTCAGGCGAAGGACCGCCTACCAGGTTTCTGTCTGTGGGTGCGACGTCGTCAGCTCCGGAGATCAAAACTCCATGGGATCCGTTTCCCAGCGCGGCCGTGCCCGTAATGTCGACGCCGATCAGGTTGCCGGACACGATATTATCCGACGCCTCTTCGATCTTGATTCCGTACTTGTTGTTGCCGGAAATCAGATTCCGATCACCAGGACTTGTCCCGCCAACCGTATTGTGGCCGGCGATCAACGTCGGATCGGCACTCCAGATATGCACGCCGGTCCCGTTCGGGCGCGCCTGTCTCCCCGTAACGTCCGTACCTATGAAGTTGCCCGCGATAACATTCCTTTCTCCCTTCGAAATGATGCCTGCCATCGAAAAGTTCTGAACGACGAAGCCCTGAATGCGACAATCATCACCCAGGAACTCAATCCCTCGAGCTACAGGAAGTCCTGTGCCGTCAAGGATAATTCTTAGCTCGGTGTTTAAAGGACCGAACGGAATTGTGTTGGGCTGCGATCCCGACTGGGAATAGCCATCGATGAGGACCGAGTCCCAAACCCAGATCACACCGTTTGTAAGGCTGATCGTGTGTGGGCCGGCGCCCGGAATGGCGAAGTTGACAATATCCGGTCCCGGCGTCATATCAGACTCTGCGAGGGCCGCCCTGAGCGTGCACATCCCTCCCACCGTTTCACAAATCCCATCCCCATTGAGGGCGTCGAAATCGTCTCCTGCGCTGTTCACGACGAACGTGACTCCCGCGACGTGATTTCGTGTACTGGACGAATCCACATCGACAAGGTAACCGGCACTGGAACCGTTTGTTGATGCTGTTTTCGAATCCAGCGAGCTTGCATCGGCGGGCGAGCGGGTCGCGGACTCCGGAGTAAACACAACAACCGACATCAGCAGTAGCGCTGCACCTACCGAGCGCAACGTTACGTTGCCGTGGCGCCGATCAATGTGAGGGATAAACGTCGGAAGTTTGAAGCGTTTACCAGCAGACGGATCAATCGTCGAAACGCATAAAAACTTGTTCATTCTCATCACTGACCTCATCGAACGGATTAGGATGGACCAGCGACGATTGGCTCATAGCTAGTTCCCATCCATAAAGTCACAATACTTTGTGTCCCATGATGTTGCAGTC
>CAZGOS010000198.1:0-5882 GCA_964527795.1 uncultured Rhodothermales bacterium
CGACAGCTCGATCCAGCCGAAAATCGACATCGGCGCAGGCAAAGTCGTGATAACCTTCCATGACAGGCTGCTATTTCCGAATCGGGAGAAAACCCTTGATGGCATCCGTCGGGACCTGGATGAGATCATCAGGGACGTCTACGGAAATGTAAAGTGGAGTGCCGATTGGGTGGCCCGAGACCCCCGACACTCTCTGGCGGTCAGGATTCGTCTTCACGAAGCAGCGACATTCCCGGATCGGATTGAACGAATGACCGTACACGCTGATCGATACGGAGAACCACAAGTCCACGTTGATGAGACACGCTGATACAGGAACGGTCTATCTGGTGGGGGCCGGACCCGGCAACCCGGAACTCATCACTGTCCGAGGTCTGGCCTTGCTGCGCATGGCTCCGGTGATCGTCCATGACCGACTGGTCCAACAGGGCCTGCTCGAAGAGGCCGAGGATCGCGCGGAGCTCATCTCCGTCGGGAAAATCCCGGGCCGAGTGACGGTTACCCAGGAGGAGATAAACGCACTTCTCATCGAGAAGGCACGTCAGGGGCTTGATGTGGTCAGACTTAAGGGTGGAGACCCGTTCGTTTTCGGTCGCGGCGGTGAAGAAGGTCGCGCGCTGTTCGAAGCCGGCATTCCATTTGAGGTCGTACCCGGCGTAACCAGTGCTACCGGTGTTCCGGCTTTCGCCGGGATTCCCCTCGTGTGCCGGGGAGTTGCGCGCAACTTTGCCGTTGTCACGGGACACACCGACAGTCCGGAAGATGAACCGGACTGGTCGGCCATCGTGCGGCTCGATACACTCGTGATCCTCATGGGACTTGGCCGTCTTCCCGTGATTGTCCGACGTCTTGTAGAACACGGACTCAATGAAGAAACCGCCGTTGCCGTCATCGGCAGCGGAACCGTCGAAGCCCAGCACGTTGTCACGGGCACCCTGGCTGACATCGTGCACCGCGCCGCCTTAGTGGATGCGCCGGCGGTAATCGTGATCGGGGACGTTGTGAGGCAGCGGGTTCTGCTTGACCGGTTCAGACCCGATGCGTCACGCTCGTATTCTATTCCTGTTGAGCCGGCAATAACACAGTAAGAAATGTCCGGCTTCATCACTGACAAAGAGCGCACCAGGCCAGACCTGAAGGCCGTATCAAGGCGCCAAGATGCGCACAACCCCAACTCCTGGAACCCGAAAGCGGTGATGGAACAGAACCGTGCACTCGAAAACCACACGGCCGCCGAGGTGATTCGCTGGGGGTTCGAGACGTTCGGGACTGAACTCGTGACCGCGACCGGATTCGGGCCGTCCGGGATCGTTGTCATGCACCTCCTCTCCAAGATCGTCGCCGAGCCAACCGTCTTCTACCTGGAGACTGATCTCCTTTTTGAGGAAACGTACACGCTACGCGATACGCTGGTCGACCGACTGGGACTCAAGGTGATGCCGGTTCATTCAGGCGTCTCGCTGTGGCGGCAAGCCCAGCAACACGGGCCGGATTTGTGGGCTCGGAATCCGGACTACTGCTGTTTCATTCGCAAAATGCTTCCCCTCCGCGGCTTTCTCGCCGACAAGAGCGCGTGGATAACGGCTCTGCGACGCGATCAGTCATCAACGCGCTCCGACATAGAAGTCGTCGAGTGGGATTCGGAGAACGGCCTCGTCAAGATCAATCCGCTCGCGGGCTGGACGTCGGAGGAGATCTGGCAGTACATCCATCTGTACGATCTACCCTACAACAGCCTGCACGACCAGGGCTACCCCAGTCTCGGTTGCAGGCCCTGCACACAGCCCGCATTAGATGGAGCCGGGGCGCGCAGCGGCCGATGGACCGGATTCGCCAAGACCGAATGCGGCATCCATCGTCGGCTCCAAGTCATTAAAAAGGAGATCCACGATGAAGGTCTATCCGATTTTTTTGAACGATCTGGCGGGTCGTAAATGCGTTGTAATCGGCGGCAATTCCGAAGCTGAGCGAAAGGTTGCAGATCTGCTGGACTGTGACGCATCGGTGACGGTGATAAGCCCCGATCCATGCAAAGAACTCGTCCTATTGGCGAAGGAAGGCCGCGTAGACTTGATAAGCAGGCCCTATCGCCGGGGCGACCTCAAGGGCGCCTTCCTTGTGATCGTCAGTGAACCGCGTCACGAAAGGGCCGAAGCCATCTGGCGCGAAGGCCAGGAGGAACGGGCGCTAGTCAACATCAAGGACGACATCTCTCACTGCTCAGTCGTTGCGGGCTCCGTGGTTCGGCGGGGGCAGCTCGCGATTGCCATTTCAACAGGCGGTGCGGCTCCTGCGCTGGCTGTCCGCCTTCGGCAACGTCTCGAAGACATCCTCAATCAGGAGTATGCCTCGTTTCTGGAGGTCATGAGCGAACTCCGAGAGCCGATGGTGATACGATTCCCCGATTTCGAGGAACGGCGCCGACGGTGGTACGCACTCGTCGACTCCGACATTCTGGCACTCGTCACCGCCGGAGATCTCGACGCGGCAAACCGGAGACTCGGCGAAATCGTCGGCAAAGACCTGCCGGTGCAGTTTCAATTGCAATGAAGGACAGCCATGAATCTTTACTGCCTCGGTCCGGACCACCCAGGGGCCTCACTGGAATTAAGAGAGCGGCCGGCCTTTACGGGCGCCCTCAATCAATCGCGCCCGGAACGGGTGTCTTGTCCAGAACCCTGAACGGCCGGCAACCTCACCGGCGGGAACCGGAAGACCAGTGAATGGCCGCGATTTTCCATCCGCCGTTCGTTTTCTTCAGGACCAGCAATTCAGCCGAATTGCTGTCGATTTCGCGTTCTCTATACGAACCGTACAGCCGGCTTGTGGAAGTCGACCAGGCCACATTATTCTCAACCTCGATCGTGATTTTTTCGTTCTCCTTCTCCACTGAGGCCAGGAAGGCTTTGTCGCTGTGAAAGTGGTGAGACATGTACTCTGTCTTCGTTTCAGCCCGGCCACCCTCCAGAATGACGAGGTCCGGTGCCAGAAGATTGGACACTGCGGCGCTGTCTCCGCCGGCAAGCGCCTCATGGAACTGGACTACTACCCTTCGCACATCATCCCGCGCGGTTTGGGCTTCAGACGAAGACGCTGAGAAAAATGACACGAGAAAGACCGTGAGGGCTAGAAACTGAACTTTCATGTTTTTGTCCGGCATCGGATTAGCACCGTGATTGTTCTGGGTTTTGGGGAAATAACGGGAAAACGATTGGGTCCGGCTCCGCGACGCGTCACGGACCCAAATGGATTGTACCTGGATCGAGGCGGAAGATCCGAAATTCAGATAATCTTTGCGACCCCGCATTTCCAGGTAGCCCATGTTCGCCTTGGTGGCTTCGATGTGCTGGGCCGCCGAGTCCTGAGCATGCCATTGTCAGAATTCGCATAATAGCCGATTGCCTCAAAACGAGTTTAGAGCGATCGGATTATTCGGATGGCGTGAGGACTTCCAGTCCGATCAGAGTCACGTCGTCATTAAACGAGTCCCTGCCGGAAAAAGCAAGGACGTCGTCGTATAACATATCCATCAGTTCGTCGATTGGCAAGGTGCACTTCTCACAGAAAAACGAAACCAGCCGATCCAGTCCGAAGGCTTCCTTGTCGTCGTTCAGGGCTTCAATGATGGCGTCCGTGTAGAGCAAAATCCGGTCGCCGGTTTCGAGCTGGATTTTTCGCTCCTCGAACTCAGCCACACGTGTCGGCATCGCTCCGACAAGCGATCCTTCCGTTTCCAGCTTGAACAACTCGCCTGTATCCGGACGGTAAATGAGCCCCTCCGGATGTCCCCCGACCGCGTAGGTCAGCGACCGGTCGCCGACATCGTAGATGCTGTAAATCAGGGACACGAATTTGTCGGAGGGCAGCTTTTCGAAAAGAAGGTCATTGGCTTCGTCCATAATGGTTTTCGGAGAATGCCCCGCCCGGCAGCTTTCATTGGCGACGGCTGAAAGCATGATCGAAATGAGGGCCGCCGGCACGCCGTGACCGGATACGTCCGCGATGACGATGCCATACCGGTGCTCGTCGATCTGAAAGACGTTGTAATAATCGCCCCCGATCTGTTCCATCGGAACGTATTTAAAGGCGATGTGGGCACCCGGAACGGTCGGTAGCGCATCCGGCAGCAGGGCCAGTTGCGTTTCCCGGGCTTGATTCAACTCATCGAGCATCCGGCTCTGATGCACATGGATGGTCTGGTAAGCGCTTTCAAGCATCTGATCCATTTCCTTGCGCTCCGTGATGTCTTCCTTCACGGCCAGATAGTACAGGATCCTGCCTTCGGCGTCCATGATCGGGGAGACCGCCGCATATTCCCAAAACTTTTCTCCCGATTTCTTTCGATTGCGAAACTCACCGTGCCATACGCGGCCGGCCGTGATAGTCTCCCACAGTCTCCTGTATTCTCGCTGTGGCGTCAGGCCGGATTTCAGAATCCTGGGGTTGCGTCCAATGACTTCCTCCGGCGCATAACCAGTCGCCTCGGCGAATTTCTGATTAACATAGAGAATATCTCCAGCGGTATCCGTAATAACAATCGACGCCGGACTCTGCTCGACGGCCTGCGACATCATGCGTAACTCCATGTCCATGGCCTTACGCTCGGTGATATCCTCCTTCACGGCTACATAATGGGTCACTTTACCCTCATCGTCGAGCAGACCGGAGATTGAGGCGTGCTCCCAATACAGTTCGCCATTCTTCTTCCTGTTGTGGAATTCTCCTCGCCACGTCTTCCCCGCCGTAATCGTTTTCCACAGGTTCTCGTACTCGTCCGACGACGTTTCTCCCGATTTCAGCAAACGTGGATTCTGACCGAGAACCTCTTCCCTGGAATAACCGGTCAGGCTCTCGAATTTCGGATTGACATATTCGATGTTCCCGTCCGTGTCGGTGATGATGATGGAGGCCGGATTCTGTTCGACAGCGCGATAGAAGGAATACCAGCCTCTTTCACCCAGGATCGAAGATATTTTCGATACCTCTTTCTTCAGAGGTGCGTCCTGATCCAGGTGCTCCTCATTTTTCTTCGGAAGTGCCTCTTTCTTTTTCATTTTGCACCTGCGCTCCATCGAGGTAAATGTTGACCACGTGCGACCGGTACCGGCAGGAGACCATCTGAATACCATCTGGAGACCATGGTGACGCGGGAAATACTCACTTCGTGATCACGCATCGGCTCTTGAAAGCTCTCGATGTTGTGCCGTCGTCGATGGACAATTTATTAATATATGCGTCGTGCGCAAGCTCACTACTCGTCGCATTCGGAATAGAGAGGTAGCAGGTTTGTCATTAGGATATATATCGGCGTTCTTTTTCGCGATCAACCCGGCCGACAATGAACCAGAAATCGTTCTCCGTATCAGTCAGCGGGGCGCTCATTAGAGTGATCGCGACTGTGCGCTCGTCTTTGCGCGACACTGGTGGCGACCTGCTCATGTTCCTTCACGGGCTGGGCTGTTCCGGTGAGACCTTTCGCGAAGTCTGGCGGCGCCCCGAGTTCGATGCCTATTCGATTCTGTGCCTGGACCTGCCTGGCTTCGGCCGGTCTGAAGCGCCCGGGGAGTTCTCGTATTCGATGGAAGACCACGCACGTGTATGTGCCGATGTGCTTTCCCGTTACTCTGCCGGCGCACTGCATCTGATCGGTCACAGTATGGGTGGAGCAATCGGTCTTCTTCTTCCACCAGAAATCCTGGACTCTGTTCAATCGTTTGCAAACGTTGAAGGCAATCTCATCCCGGAAGACTGTGTTTTCGGGAGCAGAAAAGCGTGCGGCGTCCCATACGATGTCTTCGTCGCCGAAAAACTGCCTGAATTCAAGCGTATGTCCGAGAACTGGAGAAAGAACGGATTGAATACCGAGTCCCCCTACGCGTTCT
>CAZGOS010000199.1:0-5864 GCA_964527795.1 uncultured Rhodothermales bacterium
CCATACCCACCGTCAGAGAGATCACCGATCGAAGTCCGCTTAGAAATCGATTCGCGGCGATCAAACCAAATCCCCACTTATTCAAGTGCTCACGGACCTGTGCAATGCGGGCTTCAGGAAGCCAGCGGTATCGCTTTGGCACTAGAACCACGTGCCCAATTCGATAACCGATCGCATACATGGTTAAAAAACCTGTCGCGCCCCCGATGGTGGAAAGCAGAATAACGGCCATAAGGTCGAGTTGCCCGATACCCACCATGTAGCCACCGAAAACAACGACAATATCTCCTGGAATCGGCGGAATCACGTTTTCCGAGTAGGCGATCGCGAGAATGAGAGCGTAGGCCCAGATAACAGGCAGCGCAGACATCCACTCGACCAGGTCCGTTAGCAGCTCTCCCATTCAGATAAACGTCGTGACCTTTGAGTATGGGACAAGTTCACTGATTCTCGATGGCACAGATCGCATAGGCCACCGCACCCTGCCCACGTCCTACGAAACCCAACTTTTCGGAGGTAGTGGCTTTTACGGAAACCTGGTCTACGGCCAATCCCAGAATCGTAGACAGCCGCGCGCGCATCTCCATGATATGAGGTTCGAGTTTCGGCTTCTCCAATGCGAGGGTTGCATCAATGTTGCAGATTGCAAATCCGGCGTCTTCGATCAGGTTCCGAGCATGGGCCAGAAGCCCGGCACTATCGGCACCCTTCCACGTCTCGTCCGTGTCAGGAAAGTGTACGCCAATGTCCCCCAACGCTGCCGCACCCAACAACGCATCTATGACGGCGTGAATGAGGACGTCGGCATCGGAATGCCCTTCGAGACCCATCTCGCTCTTGATTCGCACGCCTCCGATGATCAGGTCCCGGCCACGGGCGAGCTTGTGTACGTCATAACCAATACCAACTCGAACCATGACTACCCGGCCTCCGCCATCACCTCACGCTCCCGTGTCTCCAGGTGCAGAATTTTCTCCCACATCGGCCAAAATTGCGTTGCCCGTTCCCAGTCCTCAGGAGTAGTAATTTTCACATTCAACTCGCCCCCTTCAACGATCTGAACAGGGAATCCCTGGTGCTGAACCAGATCAACGTCGTCCGTAGCAGAATACCCTTTGAAAGTCGCCTCACGGTGAGCTTCCTGAAAATAAGTGCGCAGAAAACCCTGCGGGGTCTGCATGCGGTAGAGTTTATCGCGAGTTACCGTCTCGGAAAAGATTCCTTCTTCTCCTTTTCGAATGGTATCGGTGACCGGAACGGCCAGCGCCCCGGCCCCGTGTTCACGAGCCGCCTGGATGACTGCGGATACCTGCGACAGGCGAACGAAGGGTCGAACGGCGTCGTGAACAAGCACGACTTCGACCGACTCCGGGGTTTCAGCCAGTGCGGCAGCGACGGACTCCTGGCGGGTCAAACCGCCGGAAACCACATGCCTCAGCTTCGTAATCCCGATGCGGCGAAGCTCTTGACGAAGCGGTCGAACGGCTTCAGTAGGCGTGGCGACAATGATATGATCAACCTGGGGGTGACGTTCGAATACATCCAGGGTCTGAACCAGCATAGGTTTCCCACCGAGCACGCGGAATTGCTTGCGGCGCCCGCCCAGGCGCGTACCCTCCCCTGCTGCAGGAATCAGAACCGCAACTTCGCCATGATCAGCCATGCCCCAGTATCGCTGTATAGTTCAGAGCTTATACGAAACCGTTTCGTATCTCAAAGAATCAACATTGCATCGCCGAACGAGAACAAGCGGTATTTTTCCTTAATCGCTTCCTGATACGCTTCCATAGTGAATTCGTATCCCGCAAACGCCGCCGCGAGCATCATAAGCGTTGAATGCGGCATGTGAAAGTTGGTAATAAGACGCTCGGTGATCTGAAAATCATACTCCGGGCAGATGAACTTGTCCGTCCAACCAATTTTTGCCTTCAGCATGTTCGACGCTGACAGACTCGATTCGATCGCACGAACTACGGTAGTGCCGACAGCTGTAACCGTATTATCCGGAGATTCGAGTGCGGTGTTCACTAGGTCGGCAGTCTCTGGAGGAATATGGAAATACTCGGAATCCATGCGATGCTTCGTAAGATCCTCTACTTCGACAGGACGAAATGTTCCAAGACCAATGTGAAGCGTAACGGGCTGAATGTGCACGCCGTTTGCAGACAGCCTGCCCAGCAGATCCGGCGTAAAATGCAACCCCGCAGTAGGTGCCGCCACGGCGCCGCGTTCGGTAGCAAAAATCGTCTGATAGCGCTCGCGGTCCGCCGGTTCCACTTCCCGCTTGAGATACGGCGGGATCGGAGTCTGCCCGATTTCATCTATGCTTGCATATAACTCGTCGTTTGATCCTTCGAACACGAACCGGATAGTTCGTCCCCGCGACGTCGTATTGTCAATCACCTCTGCAATTAACCCGTTTTCGAAATACAGTTTGTTGCCGATTCTGATTTTTCGAGCCGGGTCGACGATTACATCCCAGAGCCGTGTATCGGGATTGAGTTCGCGAAGCAGGAAGACCTCGATGCGGGCTCCGGTTTTTTCCTTGTTTCCAAACAGGCGAGCAGGAAATACCTTTGTGTCGTTAGCTACGAGAACGTCCCCCTTCGAGAAATAATCGACGATGTCGCCGAAGTTTCTGTGCTCGATCGTCTGTTCCGCTCTATTGAGCACCATCAGTCGCGAGGAGTCGCGGGGTTCAACAGGGTACTTCGCAATTAATTCTTTGGGGTAATCGTACTCGAAATGGGATAGCTTCATAAGCCGCCTGGCAGACCGGGGGGGTTTGTAAACATTAAATTAACAAGTCCAGCGCGTCCAGAGTGGGTGGGCCGCGCGCGCTTGATCCATCAATTCGACGTGCCGTGAAAGGCGTGGAATATAATGTCGTTTTTGAGCGGCTCCAAACGTGCATTTCTGTCGCGAACCCGTCTTGATTGCCAGGGCGCCGAGAAGTACCATCCGGGCATGCGGGTTGCGTCTATACTGAAAGATTTCTGCGGCGTCACAATGATCCGGGTTGTCCTGACACTGACCTTCGTTCTCATCGGTTGCGATCACGGATTTGAGCCGCCCGAAAAACCATCCACGGGCACGATTCGCGCAGCCGTCACGTATGTAGGAACGTGGCCTGCCGAGTCCGAAGTGGTCGATCTGCGGTTTGTGGCGATGCGTTTTGTCCCCCGGGATACGGCCGACTTTCTCCAGCTGAACAGAATGGCCATCAGCGATCGACTCAGCTATGGTGTCGACTCGGAAACGTTCGAACTCACGGACGTTGAGACGGGCGCGTTTCTCTACAGTGGCGTCGCACAGCAGTTCACCGACGATCTCCTTTCCTGGCGACCTATCGGGCTGTACGAAGAAACCGATGGAATCTTTTTTGTCATGACTAATGACACAACGCGGCTTGCGCTGGAGGTCGATTTTTCGAATCCACCACCCTTTCCGCCGCCTCCCCTGTAAAGAGGGTATGTGATGGTGCTATTGAGCTCGACATATTGCACGCTGGTTCGGGGGTCGCTACTACTGGCGATGGCCGGATGGCTGTGCACTTCGACGGTGTCGGCACAGTCGGGGCGCATTGTAGGCGTCATTGTTGACGCCAACGACACGGCGCTTCCGGGCGTGAATGTCGTGGTCGAAGGAACGACGTTCGGCACCGCCACCGATTCGGAAGGCCGCTTCATACTGCCGAACATGAACGACGGCACGTATCTGATCAGAGCCACTGCGATTGGTTTCCTCACGGCACGAAAGACCGTGCAAATCGAGAATTCAGAAACAGTAGAAATTCGAATTTTGCTGCGCGTTCGCATTCTGGAATCGGGTGAGGTAATCGTCACGGCATCCCGGCGCGAACAGCCGGCAATGACCGCCCCCGTAAGCGTTTCTATCCTGTCTCAGAGCGACTTGCGTATTCGAAATATCGTGCACCTGGACGATGTACTTCGGACCGTATCCGGCGTTCACCTGCAAGGGAACCAGATTAATGTTCGCGGCTCGTCGGGATTCGCGTACAACACGGGCAGCCGCGTGCTCCTGCTGCTCGACGGCATGCCCCTCCTGACACCCGATTCGGACGGCGTGCCGTTCGATGCCCTTCCATTCGCACAAATTGAAAGAATTGAAGTGCTCAAGGGACCCGGTTCTGCACTGTATGGTTCCGGAGCACTTGGTGGCGTTATCAATGTCATTACTCGCGATTTTCCAGAACGGCCGGAGACGACCATTCGCACGTATGCCGGCATCCACGAATCGGTACGCTATAAAGTCTGGCGCGAGGCGTGGGCCGGAGCCGACGAAGCACGTTCATTTGGAGGTCTTCTTGTATCGCACGCCCGGCGAACTTCCAACCGGTTTGGATTCTGGATAGATCTGGCCTATCACTCCGATCAGGGCTACATGAATTTTAATCGCACCAAAACATTTCAGGGATATGGGAAATTGGGGTGGCACCCGAGCCCAAGAGATCGTCTGGACGTGCTTGTCGGTCTCATGGTGCGCGAGAAAGACAGTTTTCTTTTCTGGAACGGTGCCAGAGACGCCCTGAATCCCGGTAGCCTCGATATCGGCGACTCAGCGGGCGCACCTGCTCCATTCGACACACCAACCGGAACGAATGATAATCTGAATAACCAGATCAGTCTACTTCCAGCCTATACACGAATTCTTTCAGACAACCTTTTTTATTCCATAAGAGGAAGACTTTTTGGAACGGTCATTCAACCCATCGACAACGAAACGGGAAAAGCGAAACCGGTTTCCAAGGGCACGCTCGGCTTTCGATACGGAGGAGAGGTCCAGGTGAACTGGGAGCAGCGCCCTGGTCGGCTGTTCACGTTCGGCGTTACGGGAGATGCGCTCGCCACACGCAGTAGCTTCTTCGTTACCTCCAATGAAGATGACTTTGGGAGTCAGCCCGAAACGGCCCTTTTTGCACATTGGGAGGAAGAAGTGTCAAGCCGGCTGCAGTTGGTGGTGGGTCTGCGATTTGACGGGTATAGAATCGATGCGGAGCGATTCGAGTCAAAACTCAGTCCGAAAATCAGCGCCGCCTTAAGCCTGAATGACGCCCTGACGCTTCGCGCAGCATTTGGCGATGGCTTCCGCGTTCCCAGTTTTGCGGAAAGGTTTACTGACAACCGCGACTTTTTCCCGATTGTCCGAAACCTCGGACTGGAGCCGGAACGAAGCCGCAGCTATGAGGTGGGACTCAAAGGAAGAATCGCGCGAGGCACCGCAGGGCTGATTCTATCCGACGTCGCGGTGTTTTGGAACGAATACTGGAATCTAATCGAACCCAAGCTGGTGTCTTCTCTTCAGGCCTTTCAGTTCGTCAATCTGACGCGTGCGCGAATCCGTGGCGCCGAGGCGACGCTCGAGTGGGTCTTACCGATTCGCCGCCTGAAAGTACGGGCCGGTTACACATTCCTGGACGCGGACGACCTGATGGTGGACTTGCCGCTTGCTTTCCGATCTGCGCATCTGTTTGTCATGAGCGTCGACGGCCACATCGCCGGTCCCATCGAGATGGGAGCAGACTTTCGCTTCATCAGCAAACCGGAACGTCTTGATACGGATTTTTCCCGCTTCGTAAAAGACGCCGACCTGCTTGTCAATACGCGCGTTTTCGACGTGCGGGCGAGCGCCACATTCGACCGTCTGCGCCTTTCGCTGATCGTCAACAACGCCACCGACTACTACTACCTGGAGCGCCCCGCTCTTCTCGGAGCCCCGCGCCGAGGCACCTTACAGCTTCAATACGACTTCTAACTCGAGCCTGAGACCTGGGGGGATGAAGATCTAGACCGAAGTTCAGAATAACAAAGGCCTGTAAGTGACTGGGTTGCAAGGGATACGGT
>CAZGOS010000200.1:0-5862 GCA_964527795.1 uncultured Rhodothermales bacterium
GGCCCAGATCATTCGCGGACATGAAGGCACGCTTTATTTCGGTGGCAATTCGGTTGAACTGAGACCGGAGCGCCCGTTTGGTGATCTGGTCGACCAGGAATCTCACGACAATATCGAGCCCGGCCCCAGTATTCCGGCGCACGTAGGCAATCTTTTCGATTCGATTCGAAACGACACCGAGACGAACGGCAACATGGACGTGGCTATTCGCGCCCAAACGATCGTCTCCATGGCAGAAATGTCCGAGCGCCTGGGTGAGATGGTCTATTTTGACGAAGAAACGCGCACAATGTCGACCGGTAGTGGTCGTGTGCTGGAGACGCTGACGTACGGCACGCTGGAACTCTCCTGAGTTTCTCAGGCTTGACTATCGGCTTGACTATCGGCTTGACTATCGGCTGCTACGCCATGAATACTTGAATCGTGCAGACCGTACGACTCGCGCTGGACGCCATGGCAACGCGTTTCGAAATCGTGTTGCTGGGAGAGGACGATCGCCGTCTTCGGGCAGCCGGTGAAGAGGCGTTGCGGGAAATCAAGTCACTCGACAGGCGACTGAGCTTTTATGCAGCCTCGAGTGAGTTATCAGCCGTCAACCGGCGCGCCGCGAACGAAGCCGTCGTGCCGGCCCCGGATCTTTTTTCGCTGCTCGAGCTCTCGCTGGAACTAACGAAGTCCACGGGGGGCGCGTTCGACCCGACCGTCGGTCCACTTATGAAGACCTGGGGTTTCTACCGTGGCAAAGGTTCGCTTCCTTCGCGGGAGGCCATTACCACCGCCCGCAAAATCACGGGTGCCCACCATGTTCACCTCGATGAATCCAGTCATAGCGTTCGATTCGATGCGCCTGGTGTTGAGATCGATCTCGGCGGAATCGCCAAGGGATATGCGCTGGACGAGGCGGCTGCCGTTTTGAAGACTCACGGGGTAGAGAATTCAGTTCTGCACGGCGGAACGAGCACCGTCATCGCTATCGGTCGTTCGTATAATGACCTGCCCTGGCGTGTAGGCATTTCGGATCAGGTCCTGATCCTGGGTACGGTCGAACTGACGGACCTCACGCTTTCGGTTTCGGCCGTATCCGGCAAAGCATTCTCGAGTCAGGGAACGGTATACGGGCACGTGATTGACCCGCGCACCGGATGGCCGACTTCGGGCACGTCCGTCGCCGCAGTTGTCTCGTCGAGTGCAGCCGTGTCGGATGCCCTTTCGACCGCGGCTCTCGTACTCGGACCGGATGCCTCGTCGGTACTGCCTGGGAGCACGGGCGTCGCCGTATGGTCGGAGTCCCTCGTGCATGCCCTGATTTTTGAAGAGGGACTTCCCGGGTTCAGCAAGAACACCGATCTTGCATTTCCGGTGCGCGATAGCAAAAAGTCCGGAACCTTGCCCCAATACAGGAAGTGAAGGCAATGGCAACACTTCCAGCATTACAAGAATACTGTAAAGTACCTTTGTCGCCATGACTACCCGCGTCCGGCGGTTTCAGTAAGCATCCTGGCCCATGTCGAAACGTATCGGTTCAATCAGCAGAAGAAATTTTCTCAAAACGAGTTCGCTTGGCACGCTGGCCGGCGTCATGGCCACCAGCCAATCAATCGCTCAACCGTTTGAAAAACGTCACCGCAGTCGGCCCGAGGAAACCGTGTCCTGCGCCGTTATCGGGTTTGGGCTCTGGGGTCGCGAAATCGCCGCGACACTCGGTCGCCTTGAGGAGGCCAACCTGGTTGCGATCTGCGACAACTATCCGATCATGCTGCGCCGGGCTGAGCGATCGCTACCCGACGTCTCGACCCACCTGGACTATCGGGAAATCCTGGACAATCCGGAAATCGAAGCCGTTTTTGTAGCGACTCCCACGCACCTGCATACACAGATCGTCCTCGATACACTGGAGGCCGGGAAACACGTGTATTGCGAGGCACCTATAGCCGCTTCCGTCGATGATGCGCGTACAATTGCCCAGGCGGCCATGAATGCGTCCGCTCAGATCTTTCAGGGAGGATTACTTTACCGCACGGAACCGCAGTATCGTTCCGTTTACGGATTTATCCGGAGCGGCGCGCTCGGCAAAACCATTATGGCGCGAGCGCAGTGGCACGCGAAAGATTCGTGGTATCGCGTCTCTCCCAACCCGGATCGCGCCACGGCTCTCAACTGGCGACTCGATCCTGAGATTTCGCCGGGTCTCATCGGGGAAATCGGCATACAGCAACTGGACACGGCCGTTTGGGTGCTCGGCGACCTGCCGAGTTCCGTTACGGGATTCGGCGGCGTTTATTACTGGGAAGGACGTGAAGTACCCGATACCGTGCAGGCAGTCATTGAATTCCCCTCGCGAGTGCGTTTGATTTATGACGCTTCGCTCGTAAGCAGCTTTGATGCCATGTACGATACGTTTTATGGCAGCGACAGCACCATCATACTGCGCGATGGAAAAGCATGGATGTTCAAGGAGGTCGACGCTCCGTTGCTCGGTTGGGAAGTCTATGCGCGTAAGGACAAATTCTATAAGGAGACCGGAATTGCGCTCCTGGCCAACGCCACAAAGCTCGACGCCCTCGGACAGGATGCGACTGCCGACGATCCAAATGCGGAAACACCGCTATTCCATGCCTTCAAGGCCTTTATGGACAATTATTTCTTCGGCCCATTTGAGCCGGTCATGAATTACCAGAAGTCGTTCGAGGCTACGGTCGTCGCTCTGAAGGCCAACGAGGCCGTTGTAGGCAATACGCGAATCGAGTTCAAGCCGGAGTGGTTCGTTGTCTGATTTACCCAATGATCTGATTTCCCCGGTGAGCCGCGCTAGGACCGAGCCAAACCGAATAGTCGGAGCGCATTGTTCGTAGTCGCTTCGGCCACTTCGGCCGGCTCGAGAGATCTTATTTCAGCCAGACGCTCCGCCACCAATCGAACGTTTGCGGGCTCGTTTCTCTTGCCTCGATACGGAACCGGCGCCAGAAACGGTGCATCGGTTTCCAGCACGATCGCTGCCATGGGCACATCCCGTATGGCATCCGGCACACCGGCATTCTTGAATGTGAGCGTGCCTCCTATTCCGAAATAAAAACCCAGCTCCAGAATATCCGCCACGACCTGATCCGGGCCACCGAAACAATGAAATATGCCTCGCATTCGTTCCGGGTGATCCGTTTGCGAACGCTCCTCCTGAAGAATGCGAATGAGATCATCCGTGGCTTCGCGGTTATGCAAAACCAGCGGGAGATCCAGTTCGATTGCCAGTCGCGCATGCCGACGAAGAAAGTCCTGCTGAATGCCGTCAAACGAGCGATCCCAGTAATAATCCAATCCAGTCTCCCCGACCGCTATGATTTTCGGATGATTACACAGGTCTCGAACTTGTTGAAAATCGTCGTTTGTGGCGTTCTTTGTCTCTGACGGGTGTAGCGCAGCCATTGCATACATTCCCGTATAGCGCTCGCACAGCTCGAGAGCGAGATGGATGGATGGGATGTCGATTGCCGGCATTACGATTGTTTGTACGTCCGCATCGTGAGCTCTCGTGATGACATCATCCAGATCATCCGAGAATTGATGCAAATAAATATGAGCATGGGTATCGATGAGCATCGTACGTTCGCGCAAGTGACTCTCCTGTCAGTGCATCATGGCAGACATCAGGAAAAGAAGCTGCGTATTCTTAAAACCTGCAATCGGGTTAAAATTAGTGCCGACGGGACGGATGACTTGCATGGAATGAAAAAAGGCTGGATCATCCGAACATGATCGACATGAGAGTTGAGTAACCTTCCTTTCGTTTGTGTACCAAAAAGGATAATAGCATAAAAAATACTCCAGGTGTCATGCCGCGGTGCGATTCAGGACAAACATAGCGTGTACGATCGTTGCCGTTACAACCCTGCTCGCCCTGGTACCGCTCGGTCAGCTCGTTTACGATTGGTATCAGTTCTCTCAGTTCGAAGAACTCCCTGGAGCACGAATGGAATCATCCGCGCGGGGATTCGACTGGATCGAATGGGTAGACACCGACGGAAGAATCAGTGCAGGCTACGTATTTCCACGCGGATCGGGGGCGAATGCGGGCATCGAAACCGGCGATCAGTTTTTTAGCCTGGACTATCTGCAGTATTTCGACACCGACGGACTCAGAAGTGCAATTTCAGGCGTGCCACCGGGTGAGAAGAGGAATTACCTGGTCGTTCGCGGCGACGAGTATGTAAACGCACAGGTAGAATTCACTCGTCATCCGACGTTCCTCTACCCTCGTTCACTTGCGCTCTGGCGTTTTGCTCTCTGGGGATTTACGCTCGGCTCCTTCTTCCACATCCTGGGTCTTTTCATTGCCGGTCCGCTTGCCGCGCATACCCGGAAAGCGCGTTTTGAACTGGTTCTCATTGCCGTCTCCTCTCTCTGGATCGCAGGAAATCTACTTCGCCTGGTCACTGTTGAATTGCTTGGTCCACCGGATGCCGGTACGGCCTATGACACCATTTTTCAGACGCTCACATTCGTAGGACTCGTAGGCTGGGTGGGCTTTCCCGTCCTGCTCCTGCACAAAGTCGTGGTCGAAGGAAAGTTGATGGGTAGCGGTGTGCTCAGCAGAATCCGGCTCGCCGCCTATTTCACGCCGGTGATTCTGCTCGCGGCTGTATTAATGACGGCGCCATACGGGCACATGGGACCGATCAAGCTCGAGGATCTTCTGATCCCCATTCTGTTCTACGCCTCCTGCTATATCGCAGCCGCGGCTCTTCTGGTCTTTATCTCCTATGTGACCAGTGACGATTCGGCAGAACAGATCCTGGGCGAATGGGGACGTACGGGAAGTGCGACGGTTCTGATTGTAGCGGTGGTAATTGCCCTGACTGTAATCGGTATCATCCCCATTCTTGTTACCCTTTCGGACATCACAGCCGGGTGGGTCATCGTGGCAGCACAGCTTCTGGCTGTCGCCCCGGTAACCCTTTTCAGCCTTGGAACGCTCCGACACGGCAAGGTTGATGAGCTGGTCACACGGGCGTTCGTTTACGTACTCATCCTGGGCGTCATATTTTTTGCGTTTGTCGGCGGATTGACCCTCATGGAGTCCATGCTCGCAAGAACGGGGAACAGCCGCGTCGTCGTGGAAGGACTTTATGTTGTGTTTCTTCTCGTTCTTTTCGAGCGTTTCGCTCGCCGACTTCGCCTTTTTGCTTCTTCTTTCTTTGCGACCGAGCGTCACAGGGCAAGGCAACAACTCAGCCGGTTTCAGGCAGAAATGACGGACATGCTCGACGCCGAAGTGCTTGCTCAGCGCACAATCAACGTGATTGGCAAAGTTTTTAAAGCCAAGTCCGCCATACTTTTCCTCCCATCGACCGTAGGAAAGGGCAAATGGGTAACAGGCAGATATAATCCCGAGCCCCCATATCTGACGGAGCGAATATTTCACACGGTCTGGCCTCACTTCCAGGAGCATCCCGCGATTTGGGCGCGTAATCCAGAGCTGAATGAAAATATTCTTCCCGCCGATCTCTCGCTGATGCTTGAAGAGCATCACGCTGCACTGGCCATCCCGATCAGCCGCGAAGGGCAAGCCCGCGGTCTTCTGGTGCTTGGCCGGAAATCGCCACGCCGTTCCGTATATAATCTCGATGATCTCGAGCAGATGCGCTCTCTCAGCAGTCAGCTCGCTCTTGCCGTTGAAAGGCTTTCACTCATAGAACGAGAGCGGCAGCTTGCAAAAGAGAGCACGAATGCGCATCTCGTCGCGCTGCGGGCCCAGATCAACCCCCACTTCTTGTTCAATGCTCTCAATACGATTCTTTCCCTGATAGAAGAACGCCCGGCCGAGGCGGAAAGTGTCGTGGAACATCTCGCCGCAATTTTCCGACATAC
>CAZGOS010000201.1:0-5849 GCA_964527795.1 uncultured Rhodothermales bacterium
TCTTCACGTACATCTCCAACCAGCGGTAGGTCTCCCACATCGTATGCATGACCGATTCACGGCCGCGATAACCATGGCTCTCATTCGGGAGCATCACGAGCCTCGCCGTTTTTCCCATTCCCTTCAGTGCGTGATAGAACCGTTCGCTCTGAACTGGAAACGTCCCGGAGTTGTTGTCCGCCATACCGTGAATCATCAGGATCGGTTCGTTCACTTTATCGGCATTCATGAAGGGCGACATCGCAAAATAAATATCCGGAGCTTCCCAGAACGTGCGCTGCTCCGCCTGAAAGCCGAACGGTGTCAACGAGCGATTGTAGGCGCCGCTCCGGGCGACTCCTGCCCGGAACAGGTCAGAATGAGCCAGCAGGTTCGCCGTCATGAAGGCGCCGTATGAATGGCCGCCGATGGCTACGCGCTCGGGATCCACGACGCCGCGCCGGACACCTTCGTCGATCGCAGCTTTCGCATTCATCACAAGCTGCCGGACGAACGAATCATTGGGCTCTTCATCTCCTTCTCCAATGATGGGCATGGAAGCGTTGTCGATGACGGCGTAACCCTGCGTTACGAAAGGAACGGCGCCCGAATAACTGATGCGTTTGAAGCGGTAAGGGGAATTCGAAATCTGCCCGGCGGCACCGGCGTTCTTGAATTCGCGTGGGTACGCCCACACGTATGTCGGAAGGGGACCGTGCGAAGCAGGGGAATAATCGGGGGGTAGATACAATGTAGCCGAGAGCTGCACACCGTCGTCGCGCTCATAGACGATGCTTTCTTTCTGGACGGCATCCAGATCGGGATACGGATGCGGGAAATCGGTCACCTGACGAATCGTGCCGGCGCCCAGATCCCGGACGAAATAGTTTGGCGGTTCCGAGACCGATTCACGAGACGTCAGCAGAATGCCTTCATCGGTGTCGAGCCAGGCCACGCCTCGCTCGTAGTAGGGCGCCTCGGACCTGAAGAGCTCCGTCGTCTCACCGCTCTGCAGATTCATTTTCCTGATGAATGGACGATTGCCTTCCGGAGAAGCGCCTGTTCCACTGAGATAGATCGTGCGGCCGCCGTCAGCCGTTTTCAGAAGGCGCGTTCCCCGCTCCGTATTCATGGTCATCGGAAATCCGGGGTCGCTGTAGCGGTCTTCGTACGAACGGTCGAAAACAACGCTGGGCTCAACGTCCGGCTTGAACGGATCGATGCGATAGGTCCGCGTCGTTCGCGTATACCACCAGGACTCGTTCACGAGGGCAAATCCGTCGGCGCTCCAACTCACGCCTGCATAACGCAGCGGAAGCGTAATCAGTTTTGTCGGCTGCGAAGTGAATGGCGCCGCCTGCTGGTACACCGCATCCCGGAATTCGGCGGGTGCTTTGGCGTCGCCGCCGTCCAGCGCTTCGGTCCAGTACAGCGTGGCATCCACGTCCGGGCGCCACGTAAGCGAACGCATGCCCAGGGGGACGGAACCCGTGCCGGCCGGCACTTCTTCTGCAAGCGGCATATCGGCGATCTCCTTTACAAGCGTTCCGTCGGCACGCCGGATTTCTATGCGCCGTGGAAAACGACCGGCCGTTACCAGGTATGAAAACGGCTCGTGCATCGTCTCGGTGAGAATGTACTGACCGTCCGGAGACGGCGAAGTTCGAACGACGAGATCGGCATCGCCAAACGGGGCGAACGAGCCGTCAACGTCAACCATCAACACCTGCGTTCGAACGAGATATGAAAAAAGGTCTACGTCGTAGGAGTTTTTCAGAAGATCCTGGTAGGTCCTCGCCGGAGCAACCTTGCCCAGGTTTTCCTGAATAACCGGCGAAGACGGCACGTCAGGCTCGGCTGGAGCTTCACCGCGGCTCGGACCGATGGTTCGCACGATCAGGGTCCGGCTGTTCGGCATCCACGTAATCGGGCTACCGTAAGCTCCGTTCAGACTTTGATCGAGCAGCTTCCGGGCAGAAACCGTGGCTACATCCGCAAGGTAGAGTTCAATGTTTTTGTCCGAAGAGTGCGTGAAAGCGATGTATCGGCCGTCTGGAGACCAGGACACATTCGAAATGCGCGCGTCCATCGGCAAGCCCGAAATTGCCACGTCATCGCCACCGGAGATCGGCAGCAGGGACATTGATGTATAGTATCTCGCGCGACTCGGCCCGTTGTTCCGCGCATTGATGCGTCGTCCGGCGAGTCTGAGCTCAGGTTCCGCAAGTTCGGCAATCGACGGAAGCGTCTGAGGGGCCATCAGAAGTAAGCGTGAATCGTCGGGACTGACTCTCACACTCGGCGATAGCGGGGCATCAACCAGTGCCGCGAGCGATGCGGGCGGCGTCCGGTATCCATCCTGTGCCTGAACGGTGGCGGGTGGGTCCGCAAGTAGAAACAGGAACGCACCTGCGAGCAGTATTAATGTGCCTCTATTCATGACTCAAACCACAGTCTCGTTTACGGTTACGGGCAGAACCATATATACGGCCGAGTTTCCCGTACCGCAACCGCACAAATAGGAGGCGGGCACCCGAAAAAATGTTTCAGGTAGCGCCGCACATGCCCTTTTGCTACCTTTCGCACCTTGTACTCAACCGAACCAACCGTCGAAACACATGGCATCCACGCCGCACTCTCTACTCGAGAACAAAAAAGGCATCGTTTTCGGAGCCCTCAACGAGAGTAGTCTGGCCTGGCACATTGCAGAGGCTATTTATCGCGAAGGCGGGCGATTTCTGCTTTCGAATGCACCCGTCGTGCAGCGAGCGGACACGCTCCAGCATCTTGCTGAAAAGACCGAAAGCTCGATTATCTGGGCGGACGCCACGAATTCCGAAGAGATTGACACGGTCATTGCAGAAGCAAAAAGCGCTTTTGGAGCTATCGATTTTATCGTTCACTCCATCGGGATGGGAATGAACGTGAGAAAGAATCGAACCTACGAAGATCTGAATTACGAGTGGTATCACAAGACGCTTGATATTTCAGCGATGAGTCTTCATCGCATTGTGCACTCGGCTCTCGAAGCCGACGCGCTCAGCGACGGCGGATCGATCGTAGCGCTGTCCTACATCGGAGCACAACGTATCTTCTCAAAATACTCCGAAATGGGAGATGCCAAGGCGCTCATTGAATCCATCGTGCGTTCGTTCGGCTACCGTCTCGGGAAGCGTGGCATTCGCATCAATTCCATTTCACAGAGCCCGACCCCCACGACGGCCGGAGCGGGAATTCAGGGTTTCGATGCACTGTATCAATTCGCCGACCGCATGTCCCCTCTGGGAAACGCAGATGCCGATAGCTGCGCGGACTTCACGGTCGCCATGCTGTCCGATCTGACTCGCATGATTACCATGCAGACGCTTTATCACGACGGCGGCTTCAGCGCCATGGGCATCTCTGATGAGATGGTGGCTGATCTGAAAGACGTGTTCACGTGATTGAATTAAACTGATTCGTCGGATACGTTTGCTTATGATCCGACTCTTCGTAACAGATATTGACGGTTGTCTGGCAATACCGTATCGGCCGTTCAGGCTGGATGTTCTGTCTCGGTTGCGCGACTACGCCCGTGAAGCCGGGCTTCCGGGGTCACATTCGACGCTTCCCGCCTTTTCACTTTGTTCGGGTCGCGCCTATCCGTATGTCGAGGCGATGAGCCAGGTGCTTGCACTCACGGCGCCGATTCTCTTCGAATCGGGAGCAGGCATGTTCGACCCCGTTCAGTCGATCTGTAGATGGCACCCCGACTTCGATGACGCGACTGTCGAGAGTATGATCAAAGTCAAGAAATTCATGGATGATCTGGTTCAGGACACCGTGCTGTCGGTTGATCTGGCCAAACGCTCCCAGGTTGCCGTCGTGGCGCCGGGTCCGGAAGAAATCCAGGGCGCCGTTCAAAAGATCGATGCCTACGTACGCGATTCACACCCGACATTCAAGACGTTTCACACGTCTTTTTCCGTAGACGTTGTCGCCCCACATCTGACAAAACTTTCGGGCATCTCGTGGCTGGCTGAATGGTGTGGCCTCGAAATGGCGGAGGTCGCTTTTGTAGGAGATACAAACGGGGACATAGGTGCGCTGAAAGAAGTCGGACGCTCATACGCTCCCGCAAACGCCGATGCTGCGGTGAAGGAAGTAGTTCACCGGATCACGAAGGGATCCGATGCGGACGGCGTCTTCGACGCCTACCTGGATGTCGTTCAATTCAACGAAAAAGTGAACCGAGACGAGGCATGATCCGTATGAGGATCTGCTTGCAGGAATTACCGGACGAGTATCGTTGAAAATCAGACTCCGTATTACAGTCCTCGGGCTGCTGTTGCTTGGTGGTATGCGGGGATCGCACGCCCAGTCGACGGACGCCGAACTACCGATCTACTTCACCGTGGATCACGGCGTAACGATGTACAGTCCCTCCGACTCTACCCGACCCTATCTGCATCTTCGTTTTCATGAGCCTGTGCAGATGGTTGAAAACGGGGGCAGGTGGAGCAGGATCAGAACGATGGACGGAGCGAATGGTCAGGTACCCACTTCCGTACTGTCGAATGTCTGGATCAGGATTTCCAAGCGGAAACAGACGCTTTATGTGTATCGAGGATCGGCCCTCATTACCCAGTATGCAGCCGATCTGGGATACAATTTTTTTAGAGATAAGGAGCGACGCGGCACGGCAGCCGAACCGGATCACTGGCGAACGCCGGAAGGTGAATTCTATATTGTCTCAAAGAATCCGAGAAGCGAATTTTACCGGGCACTCGTTCTGAATTATCCAAACGGCGAAGACGCAGAACGAGGCCAGAAGAACGGACTGATCACGCAGACCGAGTATGAGTCCATCACTCGGGCCGATCGGGCGTTTAGAATGCCTCCGATGAATACGAATCTCGGCGGCTGGATCGAAATACATGGCTATGGAACGGGCCTGAGGAGCAACTGGACACGCGGCTGCATCGCTGTGCAAAACGATCAGATCGATCGTCTTTGGGATCTCGTAGAAATCGGAACACCGGTGCTTATTGAGCCTTAACGGCCTGTCGGCCTCGCGTCATTCTTAGACGAAGACGGGGATTAAAACGCATGAAAACAATCAGGGCTTTTCGAATTTCACTGCTCCTCATGCTGGTCCCGATGCTGATGGCGACTCGGCAGACGGACCCGGTTCAGGAAACGGACAGTGTTCAGGAATCGAATGGAGCCGTGTATATCGTTCCTCTTGAAGGGCCGATCGACAAGGGACTTGCCCTTTACATCGACCGTGCCGTTTCGGATGCAGAAGCAGCCGGCGCCATAGCCATCATCTTTCATGTGGATACGTTTGGCGGACTCGTTGATGCGGCCGACCAGATTCGAAAAACGATACTGGATACGACGCTTCCGACGATCGCCTATATAGATCGCAATGCCGCTTCCGCCGGGGCGCTCATTTCGTATGCGGCCGATACGATCATCATGGCCCCTGGATCGGCAATTGGTGCGGCGACGGTTGTCGAAGGCGTCGGTGGTGAAGCCGCGCCCGATAAATATCAGAGCTACATGCGCAGTCTGATGCGAGCGACCGCCGAAGCGAACGGTCGCGATCCAGATATCGCTGAGGCCATGGTCGACGAGAATCTGGAAATTGAAGGCATCTCTCCCGCCGGTCAGGTACTGACGCTCTCGACAAGCGAAGCCGTCGCACTGGGAGTTGCCGACGCTGAGATTGAAAGTCTGGACGCGGTTCTTGTTTATCTCGATCTGGATGCGGCCCCCCGTGTGGCGCACAAGTCAACGGCGCTGGAACAGGTTCTGCGCTTCTTCGGCTCTCCGGTCATACAGTCAATTCTGATGCTCATGATGCTGGGCGGACTGTATTTCGAGCT
>CAZGOS010000202.1:0-5844 GCA_964527795.1 uncultured Rhodothermales bacterium
CAACGGCCTCGGTTTTCACAATGGTGCTGTCGGCGAGTTCGGGCAGTGCGGGATAGTCGGCGCCATCATGACCAACCATTTTGTAGTGGCCCTGATCGGTTCGAAGGGAGACGTTGAAGTCTGCGTCGGCGGTGAATTGCACGGGCAGGTCCGGGAGGGCACGAAGCGTGTCAATCAGTCGTTTCGCAGGGACTGCTACCCGGGCCGGGCCGTCCGCTTCCACCGGCATCGAGAGGCGCTGCACAATAGAGATTTCAAGGTCGGTAGCACTGAGGCGCAATTTCCCGGTGTCCGTTTCGAACAATATGCACTCCAGAATGGAAAGAGTGCTTTTTGCCGGGACTGCTCCGCTGACCGTTTGAAGGGCCTTCAGAAGCTCTGCACTCGAAGCGGCGAATTTCATGATGCGATAGCGTGATTGATGTGGAATGCGAATTTAACAGATGCACCCACGCAAGTCTATACCTTCGGGGCAGGGCGGATATGAATTACCTGCTTCTTAGTTCGATCATGTGTCGAATCTCCTCGATCATTTCCTGAAACTTGGGTTCGGTGTCGATCTGGTTCTCCACGCTCTGGTTGGCGTGAATGACCGTCGAATGATCCCGTCCACCAAAATGCAGACCTATTGTTTTGAGCGAATGCTGTGTCAATTGTTTGCAGAAGTGCATAGCGACCTGGCGCGCCTGGACAACTTCTCTTTTCCGCGTTTTGGCACGTACCAGATCTTCTTCAATCGTAAAGTACTCGCACACGAAGCGCTGGATTTCTTCGATCGACAGCGAAACACGCGTATCCTTTATCAGATCGCGAAGCACTTCCTTGGCGAGCGGAAGATCGATATCACGCTTGTGCAACGTGCTGAAGGCAAGCAATCGAATGAGAGCTCCCTCGAGTTCCCGGATATTCGATTTGATGTTGTGGGCGATGAATTCGTGAATCTCGTGATCGATCTGAATCCCGTCTTCAACAGCTTTCCTTCGAAGGATAGCGATTCGCGTTTCCAAATCCGGGGGCTGAAGATCAGCGGATAAACCCCACTGGAAACGAGACAGCAATCGTTCTTCAATTCCCTGAATGTCGCGCGGCGGACGGTCGGCCGAAAGAACGATCTGCTTTCCACTCTGGTGAAGGGTGTTGAAAATGTGGAAGAATTCCTCCTGGGTTTTTTCTTTGCCTCCGAAAAACTGAACGTCGTCGATAATCAGCAGGTCGATCTGCCTGTAAAACAGCGAAAAATCGCTGACGCGATTATGCTGGATCGCCCGGACGAACTCGGTTGTGAAACGTTCACTGGAAACGTAAAGAACCGTGTCACTCGGCCGGTTGGCATCCACATAATTGCCGATCGCCTGTATCAGGTGTGTTTTGCCAAGCCCGACGCCACCGTACAGAAGAAACGGATTGAAACTGGTTCCGCCGGGCTGCTGAGCGATGGCGAGCGAGGCACTTCTCGCGAGCCGGTTGCAGTCACCCTCGATAAATCGATCAAATGTGTAGCCGGTGTTGAGTCGGCTATCCACCTGGACTTTCCGGACACCGGGAATCACAAAAGGATTATTGATGGCGGTGCTGGTGCCGGCACCCACCCCGAATGGAATCGGCTCTTCGATGGGCGCGCTCGATGCAAAGATGGGCGGGTTGACCTCTTCATGCAGGTGTGGGGAGGCTGTTACTGGACGTAGCGGCTGTGGTTCGTTCGCCGGTTGCCTGGCCGGTAGCAGCATCGAGGAACCGTCAACACCCGTCTCCTCATCGTTTTTTTCAATGACAATGTCGTAGAAGAGGCGACCATTGGGGCCGAGTACTTTGGCGATCGTTTTGCGGATCAGGGAGAAGTAATGTTCTTCCAACCACTCGAAATAAAATCGGCTCGGTAGCTGAACCGTCAGACGGTCCATATCTGCCTCGTGCTCCAGGCTCACGCCCTTGAGAGGAGCAAACCAGGTCTTGAAACTCTGTCTGCTGATGTTGTCTCGAATGATATCGAGGCACTCGTTCCATACCTGTTCAGGCGATCTCTCCATCGGAGCGAATGGTGTTGTGCTGCGGGAGTCCGCAACGAATTTCACGTCTGTGTCAACATGTAATAGGTGGTCGTATCAACTGCTACATTAGGTTTCGGGTGCAGCTCTTTGCATTATCCAGGGCGCAGGTTATTCACGAGTTCTCAACAAAACGTGCGCGGGGCCGAAAATCATGTGATTCTACGCTGAAAAATCGAAAAAAACGGAACAAACAAAATATCCACCGGATGTATATTTTTGTAACTCCTTGTTTACAAAGAACATACGACAGTATCCTTGACACAATTCAACAGATGTTCCGCTGTCGCATGCTTTGGTTAATGTACGAGAGCGAACGCTGTAGCCCCAATACGCGAATCCGCTAACAACTTATCCACAAGTGCTTTTCCTGAACAGGGTCGGGTTTCGACTCGCTGTTTCAAGACCTCATGCCGAGATTCAGCAGTGGGTGAATCCGTCAACATCCAACCGGCAGCTCAGGAGAGCATCGTGTGGTCAATGCTTGCGCCACGATCCTGAATCGGGAGCTATTGTTGGGCCACAACTCTACTCATGATCCTCTTCGATGGTAAACATTGACTCCTAGAAGTTCAAGCAAACGGAAATGGATTTCACAGAAGAATATGTGGGACCCATGGAAACGAGTGATGTAAAGGGATGTGACTCGCCCATTCCTTCACACCGTTTTCGGAATGATGGGCGTGCTCAATCCTTTGTGTACTGACGGAAGATTGCCGTATATTAACTAGTCTATGTTTGAACTATGATCGTGGCCCTCGAAGAGGGAGTCATGTTACGAATTGATATACGTTCTCTCGATGCAGGTTATCACGAGTTCAGTCTTGAGCCCGCTCCAACAGACCTGGGGCTTGAACCAGGCGCATTTCGTGATATGCTGGTCGAAGTCGGACTGGATTACGAAGGCAAGACTGCCCTGGTCATTATCAAGGTCTCAGCCATAGCTGCCCTGGTCTGCGATCGAACGCTTGCAGATTTTGAGCAATCCGTCTATGGAGAATACACGGTGTTGTTTTCGTCCAATCAGGACGAAAGTGAATCGGTCGCCGAAGTTCGAAACATGTCGGCCACGGACGAAGAACTTGACATAACCGACATTGTACGGGATACACTTCTTCTGGCCATTCCGGTTAAGAAAATTGCGCCGGGGGCGGAAGATGCTGACATCCCGGCTGCTTTTGGGGAGCCCACAAAATCGGACTATGATCCGAGATGGGAAGCCCTGAAGTCACTTAAGAATACAGAGAGTGGCGACTCGTAACGCCACTGAAAACAACAAGCTGGTTCGCAGAAAGGTCATGACATGGCACACCCAAAGCGGAAACACTCCAAAGCGCGTACACGTTCGCGGCGCGCGAATTATTATAGTCGTCTGAGTACTCCAACCACCATGGAGTGCCCGAACTGCGGCGACACCAAGCTGTTACATCGTGCGTGCCCTAATTGTGGGTATTATCGGGGCCGGCAAGTGGTCGAAAGAAATGAGGCAAATTGACCCGGTACCTCTTTCCTGGCGGTATGATGACGAGCACAAGACCAGGTCCGTTGCGCCCGCCCCATCGTGCTGAGTACGGTTCTGATCAAGCCTTTTTGTAACTTATTTGTTTTGCAGAGGGACTGTTCTATACCCATGGATAACGGATCACGCCCCTCCTCCTCTTATCCGGATTAGAATCGTATGTCTATCCGAGTCGCGGTAGATGCAATGGGTGGTGACCACGCACCGGAAGTGGTGGTTCAGGGTGCGATTAATGCACTGGCCAAGTCCAATGAGGTAGACATAATCCTCTTTGGACCTGATTCTACGGTCAGTCCCATCGTGAACGATCTTGCGTCCACGTTAGAGCGCAGGCCCACCGTCGTCGACTCACCGGACGTTATTTCGATGGAGGATTCTCCTTCCGTCGCGTTGAAAACGAAGAAAGATTCATCCGTCCACAAGGCACTTCTGGCGTGCGAAGCAGGATTTGCGGATGCTTTTGTATCTGCCGGCAATACCGGTGCCGTCATGGCGGCCTCTCTGATCCTTCTCGGTCGGCAGTCGGGTGTCAAGAGGCCTACGTTAATCGGATATTTTCCCACGGTAAAAGGACACTGCATTCTGTTGGATGCCGGCGCGAACGTAGACTGTCGGCCCAGCCACCTCGTACAGTTCGCGCAAATGGGCAGCGTTTTCGTTGAGCGCGTCATGCACCGCGAGAATCCGACCGTCGCACTGATGAACATCGGAGAAGAACCTGGAAAGGGTAATAATCAAGCAAAAACCGCCTATCGGCTTCTAAGCAAAGCACCTCATTTGAATTTTATCGGCAATATTGAAGGACGTGATATGCTCGCCCACGCTGCAGACGTCGTGGTCTCAGATGGATTCATTGGCAACATATTGCTCAAGTTTGGCGAGAGCGTTGCCAGCATTCTGCCTCTGATGATCGGCGCCGAAATGCAGAGACTGAAAATGTCGGATAAGGAGAAGGGCATTGTCGCAAAAGCCCTGCAAGGTGTTAAAGCACGCTTCGACTATCAGGAATACGGTGGTGCGCCGTTGCTCGGCGTCGATGGCACGGTTGTCATCGGTCACGGCGGTTCGAATGAGCAGGCTATAGAGAATATGATTTTCAACGCCGCTGCGATGATTCGAGTGGACGTTTCAGGATCTATTTCGGCAGCTCTCTCGGCATAAATCACCCTCAATCTCATAGAGTCATCACGCATGGTACGCGCCGCAATTACGGCAGTTGGGCACTATTTGCCTGAGGATCGTCTTACGAATGCCGATCTCGAGAAGATGGTCGATACCACCGACGAATGGATTCGCACGAGGACGGGCATTGAGGAACGGCGAATTCTCAAGGATCCCCAAAAGGCGACCTCGTTTATGGCTATCGAGGCCGCAAAGATGATTCTGGAGAGAAAAAATATCGATCCGGACGAGATTGATATGATCGTAATCGGAACGGTGACTCCAGACATGTTATTTCCGTCGACGGCATGTCTCGTCCAGACGGGAATTGGCGCGTGCAATGCCTGGGGATATGATGTCTCGGCAGCGTGCAGTGGGTTTCTGTTCGCCCTTTCCTCCGGCGTACGTTTTATTGAAAGCGGCCACAGCAAGAAAGTATTGGTCATTGGAGCAGACAAAATGAGCTCCATCATCGATTATACGGATCGCACACAATGCATCATCTTCGGCGACGGCGCCGGCGCCGTGTTGCTTGAGCCGGCCGAAGAGGGTTACGGTATACTGGATTCAGTTGAACACGTTGATGGATCAAACTGGTCCATTCTCTGCATGCACGGCGGAGGAAGCCTGCATCCGGCCAGCCACGAAACCGTGGACAAGAAAATGCACTATCTGTATCAGGATGGTCGTCATGTATTTCGGTATGCGGTTCAGGGCATGGCCGACGTTGCCGCCGAGATCATGGAACGGAATAACCTTACCGGAGACGATGTGCGCTATCTGGTACCTCATCAAGCGAACCACCGCATTATCGATGCAACGGCCAGGCGTATGGGCATCGAGATGGATAAAGTCATGAACAACATTCAACGCTACGGCAATACGACCGCCGCTACCATTCCACTTTGTCTGGCGGACTGGGAGCACGAACTGCGAAAAGGGGACAACATTATTTTAGCTGCATTCGGCGGTGGTTTTACGTGGGGTTCGGCATACGTGAAGTGGGCCTACGATGGCGTGCCTGGAACCTGAGTCCGATTCGAACAGCATGGAATAAACAGCCTCGTGGATAAAACGGCATTCATATTTCCGGGACAGGGCTCCCAGTTCGTCGGGATG
>CAZGOS010000203.1:0-5791 GCA_964527795.1 uncultured Rhodothermales bacterium
GCTTCTATCTGCTCAAGCGTCAGTTTGGTCCGATTCGGTTTCGATGTCTTGATCTGAAACCGGAAAAACGGATTGTCTCCCTGGTCCACGTATCCATCTCTGATCGCACGGTACAGGATCGCGCGAATGCATCGGAAATTTGACGCGACCGTATTCTGCTTGTTGGCGTTTTCTTCGATCATGTGCGTTTCGTATTCCCGCAAGAATGCGGGAGTAATGGTATCGAACTCTAATGGACTTCCCGAAAACCTTTCGAGCTTCCGGCATATCGATCGATACCGTCTCGCCGTGTACAGCTTCGATTGCCTCTCGAACTGGTTGATCACCCTTTCCGCGTAGGCGAAAAAATCTGTGGGGATCATATGATCCTCTCCCGAGATCCGCCGTTTCAATTCCGCTGCTCCGACCCGCTTTCCTTCCGAAGTGAGTTGTAGAATCTCCTTCTCGGCTGCGGCTACCCTTTCCGCAATTATCGAATTCAATTCCTCCGTGTGGCGATACCCTTTCCTTACGCGCCCGTTCTTTTCATTCCAATGCGATTCCCGGACGTGCACTCGGAGCGACTTGTAACATGTTCGACCGCCCGCCTCGATCCTCAGATAGATCGGAGACAGTCCCTTCTTGTTCTTCTTGTGCGCCCGGAGAACTGGACTTATCGTCGCCATGATTTGAGGTCTTTTGATTCTCTTTCCTTCACCTGTCGTCGACCTCAAGCTACAAAAATAGGTAAGGAAATAGGTAAGGATTTTTTCGATATCTTTCGACTCTTCAAAAAATCACTTGGAGAAATAACGCCGTTTAAGCCCCGTTTATGGCACTTTTTGGCTTCACTCGGTGTCACAGGGTGTCAGAAAAGTAGTCCCACCCCGGGTACTCTCTCTGTAGGGCACAATAACGGACAATTCAGGCCGTTTAGTCCGGTGAGTTTACAAGATCCGCCCAAGTCTACTAATTCCGCTATCCCGTGACGATTGGTGGATTGTCGCTCATTTCTGTGCCAGGTGGCATTGACTACTGACAGGTTCGCTGGTAGTGGCGACAGATCATGAGGCACACATGGCATCTCTCAATAAACACCGTAGCCCCTTCTGTCCACAGTTTGAAAGGACGGAAATGCGACGAGACAACATCGAGACTAGCGTTGACTGGGCTTGGATCCGTATCCTGCGACGCCGCTGAAAGGCAGATACGGAACGAGCCCATGCGTAAAATCAAGATCAAGCAGACCGAAACGGCCGTTCTCCTTTTTGTCGGTTACACGGGTTTCTACATCTGCCGCTCGAATCTCGCCGTCGTTTCGCCGCTGCTTGTGGACGAATTCGGGTCTGTCGGGCTCGACAAGGAAGCGATCGGGCTCATTGCCTCTGCCGGATTATTAGCCTACGCGATCGCCAAACCCTTCAGTGGCATTATCTGCGACTTTCTTGGCGGCCGGCCGATGTTTGTTGCGGGAATGTTTGCCTCCGTTCTGGCGACGGTCTTCTTTTCGCTCGGAACGGGTTTCGTCGTTTTTCTCCTCGCCTGGATACTGAATAGACTGGCGCAGTCGACCGGTTGGGGTGCTCTGGTCAAGGTCTCTTCCCACTGGTATTCGTTCCGGCACTACGGGAAAGTCATGGGATTTCTCTCGCTCGCTTTTCTCGTGGGAGACGCGATCGCCCGTCTCTATCTGGGGAGTTTCATTAATCTGGGTGTCGACTGGAAGGGCGTTTTTTTCATTTCGGCCGGCACGCTGGCGATCATCGCCCTTTTGAACGTATTCTTCCTGAAGCCTGACTCGATGGCTGCTGATTTCGTCGAGACGACAGAGAGTCCGAACAGCGTCTATCGAACATCTGAGGACATCATTCGGCCATCTACTCTGATCGAGCTGCTGCGTCCACTGCTCACCAACAGAAGGTTCCAGTACATTCTGCTTCTGTCGTTTGGACTGACGTTTATCCGCGAAACGTTCAATCTCTGGATCCCGTTGTTTCTTGTTGAGGCGGACGGAGTATCCATAGGTAATGCTGCGATCATGAGTCTGACATTTCCCCTTGCAGGAGCAGTTTCATCTGTTCTGTTTGGCTATTTCTCCGACGGCCCCCGGGGATCCAGGCAGGCGCCTCTGATTGTTGCCGGTCTTATTCCTGTTTGCCTCACGTTGCTGATACTTTCCCTTTTTCTATCGCAAACGTCCGTTCTTCTGGACGTCGTCCTGTTTTCGTTGGTCGCCCTGTTCCTGATCGGTCCCTATACGTTTCTGGCCGGCGCGATGTCTATGGATCTGGCCGGCAAGACGGGATGCTCGACCGCAGCCGGATTCGTCGACGGTGTAGGCTATGTCGGTGCCGCTGTCTCGAGCTACTCGATGGGCGTTATCGCCCAGCGTCTCGGGTGGGACAGTGTCTTTCTGATTCTGGCCCTTCTTGCAGGAGTAACGCTCGTGATCGCCGGGTTATTCTATCGGCTGACCCGTCGCGCCTGATGTCGTCAGGCTGGACGCGTGAGAAATCAGCGGATAATCAACGCGTTCGAGATTCGTCATGTTTGACGATGAGGGTGAGAATGCCGTCAGAACTCCCGGTACCGTATTGCGAGCCCGGTTATTGCCTGTCGCGGATCCGGTAGACGATGTTCCAGATCAAGCGGCCAAGGGTTCTGCGCAGAAACCGATACACAGGGTTTTGAGGAAACTTCCGGCCCAGCGTACCCAGAAAGAGACGTCCACTGATCCTTCGTCGCTCCTTCCTCAGGCCTTTTTCAACCTCATCGGAGAATGAAATTCTGATTTCGCCCTTGTCCTGCATCGACTCGTCGAGTGAAAGAATCGCACGCGAAAACCGGCTGTAGAAGAGTTCGTACTGAGGCAGTCTTAACTGCCGAATATGCTCCTGGTCCGGATCGTCCAGAGGTTCAGGCCGGAATCGTATAGACGGTGCCGTGTTGATTTCCCACGTCTGTATGCGGTCGTCCTGCAGACCGTAGTCGATCCTTCCATATTCGATGTTCGCATGTCGAAATATTTCCATGAGCGCATCGGCGTGCGGATTTTCGTCGACATACCTGAATTCTTCCTTCACATTGGATTCGTCCCTGAAATCCCCCGGCGAACGATTTAGGACGGCAAAATCGAAATGGCGCTTGAGTAGCCATTTGCTTCCGATGCTCAGCTCCTTGGCGATTATCTGATCATGGATGCGAAAGGCCGAGTAACGACGGAACAAGCCCGTTTCGTCACCCACATGGCAGTATTCCGTAATGAGGAGTTCATCCCGTGGATATCTGGATGCCTGTACCAGGTGGTCCAGCGAGGCAACAACGTCTTCCCGTGACGTTAACAGCGGCGTCAGATTTCCCGTGTGATGCTTTTCTTCGCGGATGAATACCGGGTAGCGGACCGTCCGGGGAAGGGGCTCGGCGGCGCGGTATACCCGGAAACCGTTTAGACCCAGTTCGTGCAGGCGGTTCAGAAGCTCATACCGCCTGAGCACGCGGCCAGGATGATTCAGAAGGTGTTTTGGATCAATTTTCCGGGAAAGCTGATTCCAGGTTTCTACCGCCATATCCCTTTTCGCCGTCGACTGAATTCCCAGGTGTGAGAACACATAGACGGCATTCGGAAGCAAGCGCTGATCCAGAATATCTTCATACGTGACGATTCGGATCCGCCCCGAGTTGTCAGAATCGAGGTTGGCTCTGATGTTCTCCAGATATCTGGTCTTTCCTGTGGCGCCTACAAAGCAGATCATCCAGGTCTGAAGCGTTTGTCGATTAATATTGCCGGATGAGGTGGCATCTCATGCTCCCAGTACGGACATAAAAAACGATTCGTACTTACGAATATTCGTTTCAGGATCAAATTGCTCTGCGGCGAATTCCGCGGCTCTTTTACCCATTGCTGCTCGAATATCTGCCCGTCCGACAAGACGGGTAACATCGCGGATCAACTGATCTGCACTTCTCGGCACCGTTCCGAGACCCCGCTCGATGATGATGTCTTCGGGATCAAAATGGACGCTTACAGTTGGTGTGCCCTGCTGCCAGGCCTGGATGAATATGTTGCCGAACCCTTCGGGATCGCAGGTATGGACCAGCAGTTCCGCTTCGCGAAGCATTCCCGAAACTTCGTCCGGCCTTTTTTCACCGAAATAATGCAGATTGCCTGGTCTATCTCGCCTGACGAGATCGGGAAATTCGATATTTAACGGCCGACCTACCATCAGAAAATCGACCTCTAGATGTTCCAGTGATCGTGCCAACGCAACGAATTCTTCTGGATTTTTTTCGCGTCGAAGGTTGGAAACCCAGAGAATAAACGGTCTTGGCCACCTGAATTCCACCGTATTCGATAACATCGAATTATGAATTACGGAAGATGCTGTTACTGGCAGCTTGTTCTTGAGCCCGGTGCGCGGACATACCATTGCGTCTATCATTAAAAACGAAAGATGGTTGATGGCGTGTCGCACGATGAAACGGACCATCAGGATTAAATATTTGACACCTTCCACGGTTGTCTCGGCGTTCATCATACCCTTCGTGAAACTGGATATGTTTCCGTGCCATATCCGGGTATCATTGATGTTGGAAACACCGAAAACGAATTTGACGCGCTGCAGCCGTGCGAGTAGTGTCGTGGCGAAGAGGCGGCGTGTATTCATTCTCCAGTAGATCAACTCGGGCTTGAATCGATCCAAAATCCTTTGGAGAGTCTTCAGGGAGTATCCGCGCATGCGTTCTACGGCGTACTCCGATGATTCGGATCGTCCTTTCGTAAAAGGCGCGACGTAGAGCACGTCGTGCCCGGCGCGCTGCAGAAAAGTGGCAATGATATCGCACTGAATTTCGCTCCCGCCCAGATATTCGGAACGATGCCGATTGATGATGAGAATCCTCATTTCGGGCACATCTTTTCGTGCGCGCACACAGACACTCTCGGGCTACAGGTCGCCCGGGAAGCGACCCGAGAAAGAAAAGAACAGGGTATGCGCTGGGTATCGAGCGGCAGCCGCCGGATGTCTGGATCCTCATATTCGTACGCTGCATCTACCACGTTCAGAATCGAACTTCGGTTTTCACAAATATTCGGAACGCCGTGCCAGACCCTGTCAGGCACGATTACCAGGACGGGACTGACTGTTCCAAGCCCGAATTTATTCACTTCACCTCTGGTTCCGGAGTTTTCTCGATCGTCGTAGAGCACGATGCGAGTCAGGCCGTCTTTTTCGGTTCCATCGATTATCCAGTCAGCGCTGTTCAATTGAATTAATTGATTTTTTGATGGGTTTCTCCGTTAATCCCCTGGTTGCCATGAGATGATCGATGAATTCTCCTTTCCGGCGATAACGAAAAAAAGGCGGAGCCCACCCGGTTTAAAGGTGAAGTGAATTTCCGTTCGATGAAATAAATTCAAGGACAGCCGTCAGATGGTACGAGTCGCGTCCTTTATTAAGGAAATAAACGAAATTTTACGCGTGTTTAGGTTTGAATCGAAGACCATTTGAAAGAGAGCTTTATTTCTGAATGCGGTGGCGTCTTCAGTGGCTGTGAAATAACGTTCATGCGCTGACGTATCGGTGGTCAGGTAGGAGTTTTGCCTTTTGACGGTTGGCAGAGGAGAAGATCACTCTTCTCACTTCGGTGGTACAGGGTATGGAAGGCGCGTGCTTCTGCCGGCTTTCATATATCGTTCCAGTAACTCACTCAGATCATTCACCAACTCCGGATAATCCAAATACAGATTCGTTGTCTCGGAAGGATCTTCGGAGAGGTCGTACAGCTGTCCGGCCGGCTCCCCGATCTCTGGTAC
>CAZGOS010000204.1:0-5764 GCA_964527795.1 uncultured Rhodothermales bacterium
GGTACACCGCCAGGCTATTGGCCGTCAGAATCCATTCAATTGTACCGAAAAAAAGGGCAAGCTGGACCAGTCTCGCAGCTACCGGATTTCTGAAAAACAGGGCGGCGATAAGGAAAATGCAGACCGCCGCCAGAAAAAGCGGCCCACTTCTCACAAAGTGTGCGCCCAGCACCAGGAGACTCAGTGTTACCGGAATCAGTTGAAAAAAGGCTACGGCGGATTTCTTCATTTGCACTCTTCGATCAACGTGTAACGAAATCTAAACTGCACCGGGTTCTGAATCACTTCCCACAAAACGCATCACAGAAATTCCACGCCCCGCCATCGACTTTCACGGGAGTACTTGACACGATTCTATCAATTGCTTCGTCTGCGCTATCGACGATGTACATGAGATCGGAGTAGGGAAGTCCTTCCGACAGGTGTTTGAGAACCGGATAAATCGGTTTTGTTCGCTCCCAGTACTCTTTTCCCAGAAACACCATTGGACTCGCGTATCCCGTTGTGGCATAATGATTTTGCGCCGCTTCCTGAAATATTTCCTGAATCGTTCCGGCGCTGCCGGGAGCGAAGATGATGCCCGCGTGAGCGACGGTTATAAGCCCTTCCTCTCGGATACTGTTGTTGAAGTACTTGGCGATGTGTGTCGCAAAAGGCGTGGGTGGTTCATGTCCGTAGAGCCACGTCGGAATTCCGAGACTCTCGCCGAGCGGAACCTTGCGCTCACCCAGTCGCACGCGCAACTCCCAGGCAAGGGATAACCAGCGTTCATCTTTGTAGGAAGGGGCCCCCGAAAGGTGTTTAATCGCTTCGTCCAGTTCATCCTCCTCGAACCATGCCGTGAACGCTCCAAGATGTGTGGCTTCCATGGCACCCGGACCGCCCCCGCTCACCATCAGATATCCCTTTTTCGTCAATTCGCGTGAAATCCAGGCGATCTCGCGGTAACGGGAAACATCGCGCCCGAGCGAATGGCCTCCCATGATGGCGACTACTTCGGTCTGCGCCGCATCCAGAAATTCATATAACGCGTCGCTGATCGAGCGGTCATGCATACCTCTGAACATCGCGTCGACGATGGATGTGACGGTCGCCCTGCCCGTATCGTGCCAATACCGATAGATTTCTGCGTCCGCGCAGTCGCAGTAGGAGCACGGATCTGCCGGATCGAAGGATTCGTAGAGTTCCGCGGGCGAGTAGAGCTTTGCCCGGAACGGTTTGAACGGCAGATCGCCCTGCGCCTGAAAGATGAATGCACCTGCTCGCTGTACTTCGATCTGGGTATCGGCGCTCATGGAACAACCAAGAAAAAACGTGCCCGACACATCTACACCCAGTACCAGGGATTCGGCGTCGGATAGATCAACTTCCTGAACAGCGACACATGAAAGAGCGTCCTGCTTTTCGACATGCGCCTTGAGCTCGTCGAGGCTGTGTATTTCCTTCATCGTCTAAACGAAAATGAGCTATCTAATGGTCGGACGCGATCGCGGCGTCGTCCGTCAGAATAAGACTCACCACGTGAAAGAAACGGGCAGCAAGGCGAATAAAACAGAAAGAACGGAGGCGGGGACTCGTCTTCTAACAGCAACAACACTTCATGATCCGAATTCTCAGTTGACCGTCACCGATATCGATCCGCTGTAACCCGCGCCGGTCAGTTCGCCGCCTTTTACAGCGATGGTATTTCCTTCCGCATCGCGGGCTTCGATGTCGAGTTGATAGAGGCCGGGTGCAGCTTCATACGGAACGTCTACCTGGGCAGTCCAGACATTATCGTTGGCCTTCTCGTCCCCATTTGTGCCGTCGTCGCGGAGGTCATAATAAATCTCCGGAGCTTCATAAACAGTGGCGCGAACACTTGCAACGCTCTTCTTCGGACCCACAAACGTGACCAGTATCAAGGCACGTCCTCCTACGTTGATGACGGCGGGTTCGATTGCCATTTCTTTGACGGCGAGTGGGCCGGCGCATCCGGTTGCGAAAACCAACAGCAGTATTGCAGAGCAAAGACGTGTTTTCATTCTATTTCCAGTTCACAGTTCCTGGTTGCGTTTCATGCATGACGAAGGTGCGGGTGTTTTTGTTACCGGTAGTGGTCGTATCGGTAGCGTTTATTCAGCGTCATCAGACCTGTCGGCATGTATCGATGGCACGGAAATGATTCTCAAATTACCCGGCCGGCGAATCACAACCGGCTCAGGTTTTGTTTCCAGGAGTCGTAGACGCCGGCATACTGCTCGACCAGGAGATTCTGCGGCTCGACGAGATCTACGCTTTTCAGTGAGCGGAAAGCTTCTTCCTGATTCGCGTAGAAACCGGCACCAAGCGCCGCGCCGCGCGCAGCTCCTTCCGCGCCGTCCGTATGGTAAATCTGCACAATCGACTCCGTCACATTTGCGAATATCTCTCTGAATGTCTTACTGAGAAACAGGTTGGCATCGCCTGCGCGTATCGTGTCGAGAGGCACGTTATGGCTTTTTAGAATTTCGAATCCAAGATTGAGCGCGAATACGATGCCTTCCATCCCGGCCCGAATCAAATGAGCACGCTGATGGCGATTGAAGTCAAGATTCAGAATGTTGGCATTGACCTGCCTGTTCTCAAGTAAACGTTCCGCCCCGTTGCCAAACGGAAAGAACTGCAAACCCCTTGATCCGACCCTGACCCGAGTTGCCAGACTATTCATCTCTTCGTACGAAAACGAGGAGGAGTCGACGCTCAGCAGTCGCCGCAGCCAGCGGTAGAGAATACCTGTGCCGTTGAGGCAAATCAGTACGCCGTTTCTTTTCTGCTCTGCAGCGTCATTTACGTGCAGGAACGTGTTGATTCGTGACTTCTCATCGTACACATCTGCGTCTGTGACGGCATAAACGACGCCCGACGTACCCGCCGTGGCTGCGATCTGGCCAGGGTCTAAGACGTTGAGAGAGAATGCATTGTTGGGCTGGTCACCGGCTCTGTAGGTGACTTTTACACCCTTTCTCAGACCGAGTTCGTCCGCGACGCCGGCTGAGACGGTCGCCTGATCTCCAATCGCGGGTACCAGGTCGGGAAAGTGGGAACGATCAATTTCGTAATACCGGACAACGTCTTCTGAGATCGATCGCTCCCGGAAATTCCAGAACATGCCTTCCGACAGGCCACCCGGCGTGGTGGTGATTTCACCACTCAGTTTCATGGCGATGAAATCTCCCGGGAGCATGAATTTAAACACCTTGCTGTAGACATCCGGTTCGTTCTCCTGGAGCCATCTCAATCTGGATGCCGTAAAGTTGCCCGGTGAATTAAGGAGGGTAGACAGGCACGTCTCGCGTCCTATTCCTGAGAATGCCCTGGCGCCGATATCCACAGCACGGCTGTCACACCAGATGATTGATTTTCTGAGCACGGAGTGCTCCCTGTCAACGACCACCAATCCGTGCATCTGGTAGGCTATTCCGATTCCACCGATCAACTGCGTATCAATGCCGTGTTCGCTCACGATCTGAGCGTATCCCGCCCTGAAGTGACGCCACCACATGGCAGGATCCTGTTCAGCCCAGCCGGGGAAGGGTGATTCTATGACCTGTTCATGGCTGGGACAGGAAGATTGTCCAATAGAAATGCCCTTCTCGGCATCAAATATGGAAGTTTTTATCGACGAACTTCCTACGTCAATACCAAGAAAATAGGGTTCCATCGGCGGTGTTCCCCGGCGTTTTGAAGCTCACATTATCGGCTGGGAATGGAGTCGTATCTACGATGCCGCGTGTGCTGCGGCGATATTTCTTACTCAATGATGTGAAACCGGGTCTGCCGCGCATACACCCACGAGCGGGTCCCATCTCCATCGAGGCGAGCTTCTTCTTCCTGTCTGAAACTCAGCGTTTGCCCATCCCACTCGGGCACAGCCACTCTCGCCTGAAGTTCGATTGAGTGCCAGGTATTCGCCGCGAGCCGCACATCGCCCCGACCCTCAATGGCTTCCTGTCGGTCCCACAGGCCGATGAGCGGACCCGCTCCGTGACCATGATCACCGATCGGATGGGTATAGATTGAGCCGTCGATTCCTTCGGAGCGCATCTGAGCAAGCGCTGCAATAAGAATCTCATTCCCTGTCCGGCCCGGCTCCATCTCCACCAACAAAATGTCCTGCAGACGGTTACTGATTTTCAGCCCGTTCACGAGACCCGCCGGAGGCTCCGTTTCACCTTCGCGCAGTACATAGCCCAGATGCTGCGTATCGGTTTTCAGGCGCATCGCGATGACGCCGAAATCGCACCACAACATGTCTCCTCGCTCAATCACAACGGAGCCCCGGGGCGAATCGCCGCGGCGCTGAACGGACACGGAAGGATGAAACCAAGTCGTCATGCCCAGTTCCTGGACTTTTTCCCTCAGCCACCACCGGACATCGTCCGTTGTCGTCTCGCCTGGTGTGATGACGGAAGAAGAGAAAGCCTCGCTGATTATCGCATGCACCGTTTCTTCGATGAGCTCGTACCGGGTTTGCATCTCGGGTGCGCGAACGGCTATGAAGTCCAGAGCCAGTTCGGGTACGCGCTTCACGCGAGTCAGCAATTCCGGCCCCAGCGCCTTTTCGAGCTCTTCGCGCTCTCCCGCGTGCAGGCCGTCGGCGAAGGCGTGTACCGGGTCGATATTCAAGGCAATCGTCGTCGGGTTGGTTTCTTCAACCAATTTCCGGAACAACCGCCACTGACCCTCCGCCCAGAGCTCGCGGCCCTCGATGCTCTGATCGGGATCCCTGTACGCCTCGAATACACCGCCCTGGTCGGATCCGCCAAGTGCTATGCTTCGCACCGAACCGTCTCCCTGCAGATGAAACAGGTAGATGGAGCGCCGTCTCGCCGCGAATGTGGTTGCCGCGGCCATGGACCAGAACACTGGGTCCTCTGCGTACTCGCGCATCGAAAGCACCCAGAGATCAATCTCGTACGTCTGCATAAGTCCTGGAAGCACGTGTTGCATGCGGTATTCCAGCCAGGACTGCTGCTCCTCCGCCTGCTCCCGAAGAGTAGGCAGCGGATGAATGACGGCCGTGGAACTGGATTGGCCATAGCCGTCAGTGGTGCCGATCAACGGTATTGCGATGAAAAGGACGAGCCACGTAATTCGACGCAGGCTCAATTGAGAACGAAACGGCATCTTCGATGGGTGGGTTGATTGTAGACGACGAACAGAAAGCTCCGACACGTGCTGTCGCTCCCCGAATATACCTTTTGCAGTCTTCTCAGTCTGCCGACGGGCATAATCGATCAGATAGGAAGAGAGTCGTACTAATCTGTCCAGATAGGAAGAGAGTCGTACTAATTCTCACAGTTCTTCAAGTAGGACGCGGCCCCGGCTATTACCACATTCGGATGCCGGTATCGTATGCGCGAGCGAGGAATCGTTCCGGTGCAGAGCCGCTTGATCGAGCTCGGCGTCGCATCCAAAAGCATTCACACTCGTATGGTCGGTTCCAGGCCTTAATTCTCCGAACCAGTCGGACTCCACCTTGGTAAGCCGCGTCCGGGCGTCCACGGCGCACCGGCATCCTCAAGCTTCTGCTCAAGCCGAACGAGGTCGATCTCGACAAGTTGGCGAAGGTCGTCATAGACCTCACTGAACTGGGCTTCAGCAATTTCATAAACCTGCCGATGCGTGCTTGTCGGGCCCGTGGTCGTCGACCAGTGACCTCCAACGACCGTTTGAATGCGGCTCATGATACCCGGAGGCGCAGTTTCACTCCGTCGCGGTCTTGTGGGATCACCGCTGAATT
>CAZGOS010000205.1:0-5729 GCA_964527795.1 uncultured Rhodothermales bacterium
ATGACGAGTCGACCCGCCAGTGAGATGGAATCTCGTCAACATCTTGCCAGAAGCCCAAGGCCAGGCCCGCCAGGTAGGCGGCTCCCAGCGCCGTTGTTTCCAGAATCGACGGCCGAACGACCGTGACGCCGAGCAGATCAGCCTGTATCTGCAGGAGGAGATCGTTGGCCGCCGCTCCACCATCCACGCGCAGTTCGGAAAGGCGGATACCGGAGTCTCTCTCCATCGCATGAATGACGTCCGCCGTCTGGTAGGCAATGCTTTCAAGCGCAGCGCGTGCAATATGGGCTTTGTTCGATCCCCTCGTCAATCCCACGATCGTTCCACGTGCATAGGGGTCCCAATGGGGGGCTCCGAGGCCGGTAAATGCCGGAACTACATAAACGCCCCCACTGTCGGGAACGGACCGGGCCAGATCCTCCACTTCCGACGATGATGAGATGATTCCCAGTCCGTCTCGAAGCCACTGCACAACGGCCCCCGCAATAAATACGCTTCCTTCCAACGCGTATTCCATGCGATCACCGATCTGCCAGGCGACGGTCGTAAGAAGATTGTTCTCCGAGGTGACGGGCTCTTCTCCCGTATTCATGAGCATGAAACAACCGGTGCCGTACGTATTTTTTGCCATTCCCGGCTGTGTGCACACCTGCCCGAAAAGTGCGGCCTGTTGGTCACCGGCAATGCCCGTGATGGGAACTTCGCCTGCAAATGAGCTTGAACGGGCTATCCCGAAATCAGAACTCGAGGGTCGCACTTCCGGAAGAATCGACCTGGGTACGCCGAGCAACTCCAGGATTTCGTCGTCCCAATCCCTTGTCTTGATATTATAGAGTAGCGTTCGGGATGCGTTGCTGGGGTCGGTCGCATGCACCGAACCGCCCGTCAGGTTCCAGACGAGCCAGCTGTCAATCGTGCCGAAAGCGAGCTCGCCGGCTTCAGCGCGTTCCCGCACGCCGTCGACATTCTGCAGGATCCACTGAACCTTGGTACCGGAGAAATACGCATCAAGGACCAGCCCCGTCCGGTCCTTGATGAGCAGTTCGTGGCCCGCCGCCTTCAACGCATCGCACATCGCGGCCGTGCGCCTGTCCTGCCAGACGATCGCATTGCAGACTGGTTTACCCGTTGCGCGATCCCAGACAACGGTCGTCTCTCGCTGGTTTGTGATGCCGATGGCGGCGAGTTCCCCTTCCTGGACATCAAGAGCCGTTATGGTCTGCGCGACCACCGCCTCCTGAGACGACCAGATCTCTTCAGCATCGTGTTCGACCCATCCCGGCTGCGGAAATATCTGTTCAAACTCGCGCTGAGCTACCGTTTGAATGTTTCCTGCATGATCGAACAGAATGGCCCGGGAGCTCGTCGTTCCCTGATCGAGCGCGAGAATGTACTTCACGTTTGTATGGGGTGGATTTTCAGGTCATTCTGACTTGCCGTTTCCCGATAGCCTGTTATAAAGCCAGGCGAAGATCAGACCTCCGACAAAGCCGTCGACAAGACCCCAGACTAAACCAATAAATGCGCCAGGCACAGAAATATTGAATCCGCGATAGACCTGGCCAATCAACGTCGGATCTCCGCTGGAACCATCGAAAAGAATGATCCACATGGTGATGAAGAATAGACCCGCTCCCCAGATAATCGAGCAGGCAAGTGCGAACGCCTTCACATTGAGTTTCATGTTACGTACCTCCAACTGAGACATAGAGTACCGATAGAAAGAACTCTCAGTGAGACTGGTTTTGAAGATAATAAAGGTGGGGATCGAAAGTAGTTTTACTGCCCGATTGTTCGAGGCTTGAATCGTCTCGTGGCCGGTCGTAGGTTCGTTGCGTCGCTACGTGATGCAGAAGATGTAACGGAATCAGTACACGAACGAATTATTCGATGCGGTCTCTCAAGTCATTCGTCTTTACAGCTCTCTTTCTTCTTTTCGGAAGTTCATGCGTCCTGGCGCAGCCGGCCCTCTCCGGGGTCGAGCGGGAAATCGTGCGCTACATCGATTCGAACACGGATCGTGCGACAGCGCTCCTGGAACGAGTCGTCAATATCAACAGCGGATCGTTGAACGCCGAGGGCGTGCGCGAAGTCGGCCGAGTCTTCCGGGAAGAGTTCGATGATCTCGGATTCACGTCCAGGTGGGAAGACGGCGCTGCATTCAACCGGGCCGGTCATTTGATATCCACGCGCGAAGGCGACGGTGAAAGCGACGGTCTGCATTTTTTGCTCATCGGGCACCTTGATACCGTGTTCGAGCCGGATAGTCCGTTCCAGGCGTATAAACAGCTCACGGATTCTACCGCGTCCGGCCCCGGCATTTCAGACATGAAAGGGGGCGACGTCATCATTGTCGAAGCTCTGAGAGCACTCCGGGCCGTGGGTGCGCTCGACAGAATGACCGTTACGGTAGTTTTGATCGGAGACGAAGAATCATCCGGTAGACCGCTCGACCTCGCGCGGAAAGCGCTTCGGGAGGCGGCCGAAGCGGCGGACATCGCTATCGCCTTCGAAAATGGAGACGACCGTTCCGACACAGCCGTGATCGCACGCCGGGGGTTTACCGGATGGAAACTGGAAGTCAAGGCCAGGGCGGCGCACTCGTCACTGATATTCCGGGAAGAAATCGGCTACGGCGCGATTAACGAAACGGCCCGTATACTGAACAGCTTCGTGCAGGAGCTCACGGGCGAGCAGTATCTCACGTTCAATCCGGGCGTCATCGTGGGAGGAACGACCGTCGATTACGATGCCTCCCGGTCGAGAGGCAACGCCTTCGGAAAAACCAACGTGATCGCAGAATACACGACCGTGGAAGGAGACCTGCGCACCATCTCGCTCGAACAGCGAGAATCGGCCAAGGCGCGCATGACGGAGATCGTTGCAAGGCATCTTCCTCATACCACGGCTACCATTATATTCGCGGACAGCTACCCGCCGATGGCGCCATCCGAAGGAAACCGCCGGTTGCTGGCGCATCTGGACCAAACCAGCCGCGATCTCGGGTTCGGCGGAGTGACCGCCGTTGACCCCGGAGCCGCCGGTGCGGCCGACGTGTCCTTTACGACGGGACTCGTCGAGATGGCCCTCGACGGATTCGGACTGCTCGGGGACGGCGCGCACACGGTAGATGAGACGGTCAACCTGCGCATGTTGCCGTTTCAGACGAAACGCACGGCCGTGCTCATGAGTCGCCTGGCCGGTAGAGAAGGATCGTAGAGCGAATCGGGAGACCGGCGCTATTCCAGGTCAGACCCGATCGTGATCGGCTTTCCAGTTCCTGATCGCTTTCTTGATGTCGTCTTCGCTGAGACTCTCAGCCACGGCGCGCGCTGCCAGCTCGTCGTATTCGTCGCCGGAAGCAAATCGAAGACCGATGACCTGCCGCATCGTAAGGCTCGGATCGAGCAGGCGACCGTTGCGAGCATAATGGCGCAGGTTTTCTTCGGCGCGAATGGCCCGATCCTGTGCTTTCAGAGGAAATACGCGGGCGTAGAGCCAGAGTAAGACGAGAGACACGGCGATCGCCAGGATCAGCGAGGCGCTGTAGAGGCCGGGCCCATCCATCGATTTGAAAAGATTGATAACGGCGCCTATTAGAATGACCAGTACCAGTAGTGCCAACACAAAGTGGTACATGGGCACGAATCTTCTATGATGGGCGTAATTCTGCGGTTCTGACATGATGATTTCCTGGATTGATTGTGGGGAGCGGAAAGTAGAAAATCCGCGTTAAAAATGCAGACTCGTGTTGGGCACAATGGCGAAACCCATACTGAAACCGAATTGTCGCCTCTCTATATTGCACCGGGAAGTTGCGGATTTTAGACTCGTCCTAATCGGGGATGGCACGGTTTTTCATTATGAGGCCGAGCAATCCACAGACAATCTGTTACCAGACATACCGTGGATACAAATATGATTTTGGCGACAGTTGGCATCATGAAGTCGTGCTTGAAGAAGTGACGAACCGACTTCAGCAGAGACGTTATCCTTCATGCCTTGACGGAGCGCAGGCATGTCCACCGGAAGACTGCGGAGGTGTTTGGGGGTACCAGGAAATGTTGGCGGTTCTGCGCGATCCTTCGAACGAAGAGTACGAAAGCATGCTGCAGTGGGTCGGTGGGAAGTATGACGCGTCAGTATTCTCTCCAGAGCAGGTTCATTTCGATGATCCGGAGGAGCGTTGGCAAATTGCCTTCGGGCATAGTGCCTTCGGACAAAATTGGATGTGATTGGAACAGGAGAAAGTGCCTCGTCAGGAATCTGCGGTCGGGCGAGAGTGGGGTCGACGTTTCGATAGAATGAATCTTTTTGTTAACGATAGACGTTAATGAAAATGATCCGTAGATTCTAGATCGTGGACATTTTTTTCAAAACAAAGAAGCTCGAACGCCAGTGTACAGATTCCAGACTTTTCGAGAAGACCTGGGGGAGGCTGCAAGGCAAAAAGATTCGGCAACGTCTCGATGATTTCCGAGCCGCAGATAATCTCGGTGAATTCGAATTCCTTCCAGGTCGATGTCACGAATTGAAGGGCGACCGAAAAGGTCAGCTAACCCTTGATCTTGTACATCCACGTCGGTTAGTGTTCACACCCGTAGACAATCCGACTCCCGCTAAACCGGACGGTGGATTGGACTGGAACTCTGTGTTTTCCGTTGTAATTATCGGAATTGAGGATACCCATGATTAATACAGCTTCAAACCGCTACACTCCTGATCGTGTATCACCCCCGGGTGAAACGCTCCGAGAAGTACTGGAAGAACGAGGGATGACTCAAGCAGAGCTGGCATTGAGGATGGATCGCCCGGAAAAAACGCTCAGCGAGATAATCAACGGCAAAACCGCAATCACTTCGGAAACAGCTCTGCAACTCGAACTTGTACTCGGGATTTCGGCATCTTTTTGGATGTCGCGGGAAGGAAATTATCGAGAGTTTCTTGGACGCGTCGAGCAGGACAGGCAGCTTGAACGCGATGTTGATTGGATAAAAAAGTTTCCGATTGCCCGAATGGCGAAGTACGGGTGGATCAAGAAACAAAAGGTGGACAAAGATCAAGTCCGTGAGGTTCTTGAATTCTACAATGTATCCAGTTCTCATAGTTGGGAAGAACTGTACGAACAAACCCAGATTCGTTTTCGCAAACCCCAGAAGTTTGAATCCGACGTCGGTGCCCTGTCTGCATGGCTTCAGCGCGGCTGGCAGGAAGCCGGCAATGTGAGGTGTGATGCGTATGACAAGAATCGATTCAGAATATGCCTGTCAAACATTCGCGGATTGACCCAAACTCACCCGTCGGACTTTACGCAGGCGCTTCGAGAGCAATGCAGTCGCGTCGGGGTAGCGGTAGTATTTGTCCCGCAGCTACCGAAGACAAGAGCCAGTGGAGCAACTCGCTGGATCACTCCTTCAAAGGCTCTCATCCAACTGAGTTTGCGATATAAAACCAACGACCACTTCTGGTTTACGTTCTTTCACGAAGCAGGTCATATTCTCCTACACAAAAAAAAGCCAATTTTTTTGGAAGCGAGTGGCGCTGATTCACCTGAAGAAAGTGAAGCCGACAAGTTCGCGGCGGAAATGTTGATTCCGACACCACAATACCGACGACTGATCAAAACGGGTATTAGGAGTAAAGCTGATGTCGTGACGTTCGCAGATGAGATCGAGATTGCGCCGGGTATTGTTGTCGGCAGACTTCAACACGACGGAGTGATCCCACAC
>CAZGOS010000206.1:0-5727 GCA_964527795.1 uncultured Rhodothermales bacterium
CGTCAAGGCTTCCGGCTTCGGGGCGCCTTCAGGAATCGGTGACAGGATCTAGCCCAGACCGACCCGTTCAAAAATGAAATCGACATTCTTGAGGTGATAGGCGGGATCGAATGCGTCGTCGATCTCCTCGGCACTCAGATTTCCTGTCAATTCATCGCTTTCTTCCACAATCTCCCGGAACGGCCGTTCTTCATTCCACGCCCGCATGGCCAGCGGTTGAACAAGATCGTACGCGGACTCCCGGTTCATCCCTTTTTCGATGAGTTTAAGCAAAAGTCGCTGGCTGTTGTAAAGCCCGAACGTACGGTCCATGTTTCGTTTCATGTTCTCCGGATAGACTGTCAGGTTCTCAACGATCGTCGCCATCCGGAGAAGGGCGTAATGCAGCACGGTCGTCGCGTCCGGAAGTATGACGCGTTCGACCATGGAATGAGAAATGTCCCGTTCGTGCCAGAGTGCTACGTTTTCGTACGCAGATACCATGTAGCCGCGGAGCAGCCGGGCGCAACCGGTGATATTCTCGGATCCCACCGGGTTTCTCTTGTGCGGCATGGATGATGAGCCTTTCTGACCCTCTCGGAAGGCCTCCTCCACCTCGCGCACCTCGCTCTTTTGCAGGCCCCGGATTTCGACGGCCATTTTTTCGAGGGATGCTCCGATAAGCGCCAGCACGGAGACGTAGTGAGCATGCCGATCCCTCTGTAATACCTGCGTTGAGATGGGAGCCGGCATGAGACCCAGTTTCTCGCAGGTAATGCGCTCCAGTTCCGGTGGCATGTGGGCAAATGTCCCGACTGCGCCTGAGAGTTTGCCGACGCGCACGCCATCGCTTGCGGTGACGAACCGCTCGCGGTTGCGCAACATTTCTGCGTAGAACAGGGCCATCTTCAGGCCGAACGTCGTCGGCTCGGCGTGCACGCCGTGGGTGCGACCCATCATCAGTGTTCTCTTGTGTGCCTTCGCCTTTTCCTTCAGCACGCCCGTCAGGCGGTCAATCTCGCCGAGCAGAAGTTCATTGGCCTTCTTCAGCCGAAGCGACCAGGCAGTGTCGACAACATCCGAGGACGTAAGACCGTAGTGCACCCACTTTTTCTCATCGCCGAGTGATTCGCTCACAGCCCGCGTGAAGGCGACGACGTCGTGGCGGGTTGTCTCCTCGATCTCGTGGATGCGATCGACGTCAAAAGAGGCTCTTTCGTAGAGTCGGTCGACGTCTTCTTTCGGAATCACGCCGAGTTCGGCCCAGGCGGTGCAGGCGGCGAGTTCGACGTCGAGCCACGCCTGAAACTGCGCGTCTTCACTCCACAATTCGGCCATCTCAGGCCGAGTATATCTCTCGATCATGTTCGTTCGTTCAATGCGTCTTTATTGAAAATCGTTCCTGTTGAAAATCGTTCCTGGGAATTGCGGTCGCTCACCTCAAAATTACAGATTATGGCGCTTGTCCCGAAGGTACTTATACAGCAGGGCACGCGCCCTGAAAATGTGTGCCTTGACCGTACCGAGCGGCAGGTCGAGTTCTCGGGCGATTTCTTCGTACGACTTCTCCTGCTGATGCCGCATCACGATGACGCGGTTGTATTTCGGTGGCAGTTGATTGATGGCGTTCTGGATCAGTTCGCGGCGTTCGTCTTCCACGATGTGGCGATCCGGACGGTAGGATACGTCGGGCAACTCGTATTCGACTTCGCCGTCCCTGGTCTTGACGGGGCGGTCGATCGACAACGTCGAGAGCTTCTTCTTCCTCAGGAAGTCGATGGTGTGGTTCGTGGCGATTTTGTAGAGCCAGGTCGAAAAAGCATAGTCGGTCGAATACGACTGCAGCGCCGAGAATGCTTTGATGAAACATTCCTGGACCAAGTCGTCGACTTCGCCCTGCCGACGAACCATTCGCTGGATGTGCCTTGTGAGCGCGTGCCGGTACTTGTCCATCAGCTCGTTGTAGGCGCTTTGATTTCCCGCCAGAGCCTGCTCCACCAACAAGCGGTCCTGCTCGCTGGACTGCGATGGGGTATTTCGGAAATCGACGGCCGCCATTCGAGAGCGGTTACATTCTTATAGCAGAAGTACAGGGAAGGCCATAAGGCGCCCGCAAGATAGCCAATCGCGAACGCGCCGCCCAACTATGTGATCCATTCTCCGGTCTCTGAGCGTGGTCCTTAACGTGCTTTCCAATAGACCCACCGATCAGCCTCAAGTTTTTGTGGCACGAAGAGTCCACCTCGCGGAAGAACGACGAGAGCCCGGCCGCTGATTGCCGCCGAGCCCTCTCGTTTTTTACCTCTCAGATAAATCTCGTCTACTTGACGAACAGCATGTGTTTGTAGGTTGGAAGCGGCCACAGGTCGTGGGCTACGATGCGCTCGAGGCGATCCGACATCTCGCGCACCTCCTGCATCGCGGGAATAACATTTGCACGCATGTGCTCGGCTTTCTCGTGCACGGTATCGCCGCCAAGTTCCTTGTTCTGATCGATCAGGTGACCGACCGCAGTCTGGAACCGGTTGATGTAATCGGCGACGCGCCGGGCAATGTCCGTCACTCCGTCCACCTCGAGATTCAGATCGGCGCCTGCGTGCGCCACTTCCGTCAACTCCTTCAGATACCGGACGGCTGCGGGCATGATCATTCTGCGTGCAATCGACTCCGTGGTCTCCGCCTCGATGTTGATCGTCAGGAAATACTGCTCGATCCAAACCTCTTCCCTGCTCCGTAGCTCTGCTTCCGAAAGCACACTGAATTTCTCGAACAGCTTGATGTTTTTTTCGTCGAGCATATGATGTAGTGCGTCGACCGTCGTTTTGAGATTCAGCAAGCCGCGGCGCTCGGCTTCCGCGTGCCAGTCGTCGGTATAATTGTCGCCATTGAATACAATGTCGATCGACTCGGCGATGACGGCACTCAGAAGTTCGGCCAGTGCCGGCTCAAACGCCTCTCCCGCCGCTGTCTTCTGTTCCAGAATCGTAGCCATATCATCGAGCGATTCAGCGACGATCGTATTCAGCACGGTGTTCGGGAACGAGATACTCTGGCTGCTGCCGAGCGCGCGGAACTCGAACTTGTTACCTGTGAACGCGAAGGGTGATGTGCGATTTCGATCGCCGGCGTGCCGAGGGAGATCCGGAAGGACGGGCGAGCCAAGGCCGAGCAAACCGCCCTGCATGCTCTCGGTTGCAACGCCTTCCCTGAGCTGCCTGAAAACGTCTTCTAGCTGCTCGCCGAGAAATACGGAGATGATGGCCGGCGGGGCTTCGTTGGCGCCGAGCCTGTGGTCATTTGCGGCGGATGCAATCGAAACCCGAAGAATGTCCTGATGTCGGTGGACCGCGCGTACGACTGCTGCGCAGAAGAAGAGAAACTGCATGTTGTCGTGCGGATTGTCGCCCGGTTCAAGCAGGTTCATTCCCGTGTCCGTCGAAAGCGACCAGTTGTTATGCTTGCCCGATCCGTTGATACCCGCAAACGGTTTTTCATGTAGCAGACAGACAAGACCGTACTTACGCGCGAATCGCTGCAGCATGATCATGACCAGTTGCTGATGGTCGGCTGCCACGTTGGTGTTCTCGAAAATCGGCGCGATTTCGTACTGGCTCGGCGCAACCTCATTGTGGCGTGTTTTGATGGGGATGCCGAGGCGATAGAGCTCTTTCTCCGTCTCCAGCATGCACGAGAGCACACGATCCGGAATCGAGCCGAAATAGTGGTCGTCGAGTTCCTGACCTTTCGGCGGTTTGGCACCGAACAGGGTTCGACCGGTCATCTGCAGGTCGGGACGACGGAAATAGTATTCTTCGTCAATCAGAAAGTACTCCTGCTCGCTACCTACCGTCGAGTACACGTGGTGCACGCCTTCTACATCGAACAGGCCCAGGATGCGCAGCGCCTGCTGGTTGAGCGCCTCCATGGAGCGAAGCAACGGCGTTTTGTTGTCCAGCGCTTCTCCGTTCCAGGAAGCAAAGGCGGTCGGAATGGCCAGGTACGCGCCGTTGTCATTCTCAATGATGAACGCTGGAGACGTAGGATCCCACGCGGTGTATCCGCGGGCCTCAAACGTTGCTCGCAAACCACCACTCGGGAAGCTGGATGCATCCGGTTCACCCTGGACCAGATCGTTCCCGGAAAACCTCGCAATCGCCCCTCCACCTTTATTCGGCGTGACGAAGCTGTCATGCTTTTCAGCGGTGGAGCCGGTCAGTGGCTGGAACCAGTGCGTAAAGTGCGTCGCACCGCGTTCGAGGGCCCACTCCTTCATGGCCAGCGCAACCGTATCCGCGATATCGAGGTTAAGCGGTCGACCTTTTTCAACGGTGGCAAGAATGCTCTCGTAAATCTCCTTCGGGAGGCGGCTCTGCATTTCATCCAGATCGAAGGCATTCTCTCCAAATATTTTCTCGATGTCCATCGGCCCTGACCTGGTTTTACCGTTTCCGTTGGATGTGAATTTCGTCGCGGCCAGCACGTTGTAGTCCGACTTGCTTTCGTTCATCGTTCAGGTGATTGTGTATGGTACGTGGATAGTTGGTATGGTCACTGGTTGGCGGCATGCTCATATCCCAACCTCTTCGACGAGCTGAACCGGTTCGACCTGAATCAACCGTGTATCCTTGAAGCTCGTTAACACGAGAGAGGTGGATGTCCCGTGAACTCCGGGCCAGGCCTGAATCAGAGAGAGCAGCCGTTCCAGAGAAGTCGTATTCCGTGTGCAAACACGAAGGATATGCGAGCCTTCACCGGTCACGGAATGCACTTCCTGCACATCGGCGAGTTCCGTGGCTCTCGTGACGAAATCTGAAAAGTGCGAGGAGCGATCCACCGTAACCCGGATGAAGGCGGTGATATCCAGATGCAGACGCTTCGGATCGACGACGGCGTGATAGCCGATGATAACACCGCGCTCTTCGAGTTTACGCATACGATCACTCACGGAAGGCAACGATAATCCGACTTCTTCGGCTATTTCGTTGCGCTTGATTCGACCGCGGTTTTGCAGGAGTTCGAGAATATGGGCGTCTATGTCGTCGATTCGTTCCAAGATGGCATCTAATTTAACTAATTATACTGAATATGTACTAACGCCTAAATAATAAAAAGTATTAGAGATTATAATATAATTTATTAAGTCTAGTGCCTTCGCAGCATCTGTGCGGATACCGATCAGAAAACAGCGCCCCGGCGAAGAACAGAGACCTGCCGGTTTCGTTGGCGCACAACTTCAATAACCGCGTATCTTTGCCGCGAACCGGAGATGCCGATGGCGGTATTATGGAATCGCGTCCGCACCCGGAAATTGGGGCCCGTAGCTCAGTGGTCAGAGCTGCCGACTCATAATCGGTAGGTCGCAGGTTCAAGTCCTGCCGGGCCCACACAAACCCCATGTATGTCTTTGTACTGCATGGAGTATTGTTTTACTGGTACAACATAGGTACAACAATCACCCCCAAAATCAGAGATTTCAGCTCATCTCAGTGAGCGTCAGACTGCCCATCAACGACCTCATCTCCACCCGGGGGGCAGGGGGGTAAATGGGTCTCGGGGAACGGTGGTTGGTGGGGTTTGATATGCGCGTGGAGTTTTGAATTACGAACTCGGTTGTACCGCGTACGGGATTTATTACACCTCACAGGACGAATCTACCTCTCCGGTAGCGTAGGGGTAGATATCGTAGTTCGTAGCCGGTCATAAAAGGGCAGGTTTGACCATGTTTTTGGGAAACTGTAGGGAAAAGAT
>CAZGOS010000207.1:0-5716 GCA_964527795.1 uncultured Rhodothermales bacterium
GTTAAACTGGAAACCGGCGCCAGGTATCTGGCCGACGGCGCCTTCGTCTCTTTTGACGAGCTGCTCGAGTCGAGTGCGGATGATTATGTCTCGACCGTCGAATTACTAATGCTGCGGGCAGAGTTTTTGGAAAAAAGGAAAGACTACAAAGCGGCCGCGTCGGATTATGCACGACTGCTCGACATCGAACCGGGACACCTCGCGGCGTCGCTGGGCCTCAAGCGAACCCAATACACATTCTGGCCTTCCCGTGACGCGAATCTGCAGCAGTTGAATTCCCGCGTAAACGAGTCTCCGGACGATCCATCCCCGCGACTGCAGTTCGCAGAAGCTCTCAGGAGCGCGGAGGAATGGGATAGAGCGGTGAAGCAGTACGGAGAGTATCTCGACCGCACTCAGGCATCCCCTGATGTATTGAGCAATATACTGGCAACGATTGCCGCCTCAGGCAAGCACTATTCTCTGGGTGAAACGATCGCCGAGCAGTACACGCGTGTTTACCCGGACGATGCCCGAATCGTCGAACATCTTGCCTACTTCCGACTGTGGCAGGGCAAATACGACTCCGCACGACAGGCGTTTCGATCCGCGATCGACCTGGGATTGCCGGAAGACGAGGCGCGTGCAGGGTTCAACAGAGCAGACAGCCTGGAGTCTTCCGTAACCTTTAAAGAGAGCAGATTCAAGAAACTGGTCGAAGCCGTTGAGAAAGCCCCGCAAGACGATGACAAGAGATTCGAACTGATTGAGGCCCTGGCCAGAGACGGCCATCTCTTCGATGCGAGCGAGCATCTGGAACTCATCAGAAATCGAAATCCAGATCGTGTGCATGTACTGGAGCGGGTAGTTACAGAGCTGCATCGGATCCAGACTTCGGATCGTCTTCGCCCGAGATCGCGCATCGATCGACTGTATCGAAAGATCGTCGCGAATCCGAACGACCCCAACCCTGTATTTCAGCTTGCAGAGCAGCTGATCGAGAAAGATCGCTTTTTTGAAGCATATGATCAGCTTTCAACGATTCAGAATGAACACGGCGGTACTGAGCGCTGGTTGAAGCTATTTGTCGCTGCGGATTCCGGTCTTGTCCGAACACATGGAATCTCGCCCGTTTATGCTGTTGATCGGCTGACGCACCTGGTCCGCGCTTATCCAGACGACCTTTCGATTCGATACGAACTGATCGATTCGCTCGTTGACGACGACCGTTTGACCGAGGCACTGGATCTTCTGACGGCAATCCCAAACGTCGCACCAAACGACAAGGGTTATCAGGGCAGGCTCAAAAACATTGCCCGGAAACGGATCGGTTATGCAAAGCGGCGCGTGAGTGAAATTACAGACTCGTTGCGGCTAACGTTGGCGCGCATGAGCAACGATGATCTTCGGGAACTGGCCGATCAGTATTTGATGCTGGGTGACGGCGCAAACGCGAGAAAGGCCTTCGAGCACCTCCTTTCGCGGGATCCGGATGATCTTGTTCAGAATGTGGAGTGGATCGAGTTCCTTCGCGTAATCGGCGATTTCGAGGCGGCAAAGCACTATGCGGAGCGTCTTCTGGATGAACACGGACTCAACAGGGATGTTCAGAAGCAGTACATACTTGCTCATCTCGAAGGTGGCCTGGATAAAAAGGGAAAAAAGCTCCTGAATCAAATTCTTGCCGATGCATCGCGGACCGATCCATCACAGGCCGACGCACGTTTCCTGCTCCGCGTAGCCGAATACTTCGTGGGATCAGGCGAGCGGGTGCGTGCGCAGGAATTGATGGAGCGCGTTGAAGCAGTCGGCAATCATCAACTGAAATCCAGGCTGGGAAGTCTTGCGCATCTGCTGGATCGCAATCAACGTCGAGCCGATAAACGTGATCTTGATGAATTGCGGAGAAAGGCGCAGCAGTACTACGTCGCCTACAATTTCGAAGGTGCCATCGCAGCCTTCAGTGAATATTTCGACGCCGGGGGTAAGAAAACACGAGACGTGTTGACCGAGCTGGCCGGGGTGCATCTTGCAAACGACAGCCTGGCGACGGCCCTGGAAATTCTGGAACGGATTAAAGAAACCATGATAACGGACGCGCCCCGGGATCAGGCATTTGCGTATGACCTGAACAAGCAGATCGCCCAGATCAAAATGCTCGCGAAGGATTATTCCGGTGCTCTCGATGTCCTTGAAGAGCTCAAAGAAGTCAATCTGAGGGATTTTGAAACACGATTCCAGAAAGCGGACGTGCTCAGGGAATTGGGAGTCTTTGATAAGGCAAAAGCGATTTACGACGACTCGCTCTCCTTTGCGTCGGCGTCAGCGCTCCTCAACGAACGGCGGCTGGTGGCCCGTTCGGATTTGCGATTTGCGCTCGCAGAAAGCGGGGAGTGGCTGGGTTATGACTTCGCGGGCATCGTGGTGCCGACGACTAACTCTGTACGTGCGAGTGGTGGAGGCACCCGTTACGAGCGCTGGACACAGGGCCTTCGGGCAGAAGTGACGCTGCCAATCGGCGCCGTCGTGACGACCGGTTTTAATTCCCATTTTATTACAGGCAGCAGACGTCTTGTGCCAGATTCCGAGCGGGTTCGTGCACGTGTGAACCAGATCTATGGCTCTGTTTCTATCGATCTGACACCTCCCGTTCGATCGGAAAAGGCGAGTTATACAAATCGCGTCTTCTCTGAAGTGGGTCTCTACGACTATGAAGGGAAACGCTCTGTCGGATACTTCAATATCCGCTACTGGCGACAGGACCCCGGTTCATTCATCGCTTCGATCGGACTCCGGACGGGCGAAGGGTCCATTGAGCTGTGGTCACCCGGCGGCGGCGAATTCAATTTAAGATTGACGCAGTTGGACATGAAAGCGTCAAGCACAGCCCTCATGCCGGACTCACTTTTGCGCATCGGCGGATCTATTGCCGTGAACGTAGTAAGCGACAACCTCGGGATCCCGGCGAGCGATAACGACCGCAACCTGGGAACCGACCTCATGCTGGAAGCGGGCTACAAAGTCGTGGACCATACGTACCTGGGTGTGGCTTACAATCAGTTGGACTATCGCTCCCGAACCGATACCTACTTCTCTCCCGAGCGCTATGAACGGACGGAGGTATTCCTGGAGTACGAACGAGAAACGCCCACCTCGTGGTATCTGAGATTGCGGGGCACGCTCGGGGCCATTTCCAGGAGCTCCGGCAGGATATTAAAGCGCATCGAGGCCGATCTGATCAGACGCCTCACGGATAACTTATCGGTGACGATCAGTTCTCATCTCGGGGAGGAATCCCGCTCACTTGGCGGCGGGGAAACATCACTCTTCGATCGCTACAACACATTTCATCTTACGGCGGTTGTGTACTGGACGCTATAAAACGAAGATGTAGACAGATACGTATTTTTTATGCCGGAGATTCCCAAAATATCAGAGCCGAACGGTGACGGGTCGCGTGCACGTGCCGGGAGATTTGCGGCCGGCCGGAAGGAGGGGCATAACGAAGCCCGCAACGTTGCCCATGGCGTTGCTCATAACGTTGCCCATAACGAAGCCCATAACGGGCGAACGCTGGTCACGCGCACGCCTTTCCTGCCGATTCGACGAAGGGAAGAAGATTTGCCGGCGCCCGGGGAGACAAAGCGCATATTGCGTCGCCGTATTTTCCTCTACGGATTTCTTTCCCTTCTTTTCTTCGCCATTATCTACCTGTTCGTCAGGGATCCAGGCGGCATGCTCTTCCGCCTGACAGGCTGGGAAAGCACGCTTCGCTGGAGCGGGCTGATTGTGTATTCCTCCATTATCGCCCTCGTGCTCTTTCTGGTCATTCTTCTGTTCAGATATCTGTCTCTTATCAATATGGCGTATCTGAACACGGTCAGGCATACGATCGAAAATGGGCATGATCACACGTTTCTGCCACCCGTCTCCATTGTCGTTCCGGCCTACAACGAAGCAAAATTGCTCGAAAGCACCGTTTTGTCATTGCTGGCGATGGATTATCCGAAGTACGAAATCATTATCGTCGACGATGGCTCGACGGATCGCACACGTGATATCGCACGGAAGCTCCTTGGTACATACAGAGGTGGAGAAGTCGAAATTCGACTCGTCGAGAAATCCAACGGTGGCAAGGCAACAGCCCTGAATGCGGGTATTCAGGTTTCCCGATACGATTTTCTGCTCAACGTAGATGGAGATTCTCAACTTTCTGCAAACACGCTGAGGAAAACGATCCGCCATTTTGTAGATCCACGACTCGGCGCTATTGCCGGAAACGTAAAGGTGTTGAATAGAGAGAATGTATGGACGACGCTTCAGGCCCTCGAATATGTCGAAGGTCTCAACATGGCACGTTCGGCGCAGAGTGTTGTGAAGCTCGTGAACATCATACCGGGTCCGCTCGGGCTGTTTCGCAAGCAGGCCATAATCGACGCCGGTTGGTACAGCTCCGATACGTTTGCGGAAGACGCCGATATCACGCTGAAGATTATTCGCGCGGGATGGAGGATCGAATACGAGCCTGAAGCGCAGGCGTTCACCGAAGCGCCCGCTTCCATTGTCGATCTGCTCAAACAGCGATATCGCTGGACCCGGGGAATTATTCAGGCCGTACGAAAACACCGTGATCTGTTTTTCAATCCCGTGATCAATTTTGGCGGCACGATTGTGATGTGGTCCATGGCGTTTGAATCGCTTATCTGGCCCATCATGAACATCTTTGCCAACGCGTACTTCATTTTTGTCGCGCTCGTATTCGACATGAATACCTACCTCGTGTACTGGTGGCTCTCATTGACCATTTTGGACTTGATTGCGGCCCTCTATTGCACAGCTGTCGAAAAAGAAGAGGTACGCCTCGTTTTTTACTCGCTCTTCTACAGGATATTCTTCATCCTGATCATTGATGTGTGCAAGACCATAGCCACAATCGAAGAATATTTGGGATTTGGAATGAACTGGGGGAAACTCGAGCGCATAGGTACCGGAGCCACGCGGGATCCGTCTCATTCTGAACGGAACGCGTCGTGAATACAGGCTTACAACCAAGAAAACGATGTTCCATAGATCAATTGCACAGCTCCCCGAATTGGGCACAATGATTGTGCAGTTGAATATGACTCAAGCTATCTGCATGCCTTCGAAAACCCTCCTCAGGTAATGGAACTCGTTCCAATTTTATCAACGATCATTCTTGTGGGTACGATTGCGACGTTTATTCTCGCAGTGGCCGCCTACATCCTGTACAAGATCCGAGAGAGACGGGTGCATGATGAGGGTTCCGCCTACATGACGGTTGAGCAGGAACCCCACCATGTTCTGGTATCTCCACAGCCTGTCGAAAGTGCTGCTGCTCCGGCGCCGACTCCTCGGCAGGCGCCGGCAGCCATACCCGCCGGACAAACCCCGTCAACTTCGGGGTCGATGTTCTGGGAATACACCGACCAGGGATTTGTACCGGTTCGACCGCAGGCGTCGTCGGATAGCGGGACGTCCGAAGAAACGGAACACGCGCCGAATGGTGGTTCCGCGTGGCTGTGAGGCTAAACGATTAGCCCGGCCGGCTGGACGTAGAGTTCCGGGAACGCGCACAACGATTAAGGCAATCGGAGAATTCTAAAGGCGAGATGCGGACCGCTCAACTTCAACGAATCAATTTTCTCTGGTTCATCACGCTCGGTGTAACCGCCCTCGCAGCCGGCATACTCGTATACCTTCTTCTCATCGAAAGTGC
>CAZGOS010000208.1:0-2038 GCA_964527795.1 uncultured Rhodothermales bacterium
GTTCTGGGAATAGTCACGGCCGTTCTCTCGTCCGGGTATCCGGCCTGGCGGGCCGTGCGAAAAACACCCGCAGAAGCGATGCACGATTAGCCGACCAGAGGTAATTCGAATGATGAGAGACAGTGGAAAAAGAATGCCGGCGGCACTGATTGGCCTGATCTTATTGCCTGTTGCACTCGCGGCCCAGCCGACGCCGGAGGAAATCCTGGATCGCGTAGACGGGAACATGACGATCCGGACGGCTCGAACGAAAGCGCTCATGACGATCAGTTATCGGGACGGTGATGTTCGCGAACTCGAATTCGAATCGTGGGGCGTCGGGACCGATCGATCATTTCTTGAATTTCTTTCTCCTGCCCGCGACGCTGGGAGTCGATTCTTGAGATTGCAGGGCAATATGTGGATTTACCTACCGCGCGCAGGGAAAAGTATTCGTATCCAGGGGCACATGTTACGGCAGGGATTGATGGGCAGCGACTTTTCGTACGGTGATGCCAGCGAAAACCCGAGCATGGGCGAGGATTATGAGGCCGTAATAGAAAAGACGGATTCTCTCGACGGGCGACCATGTTACGTGTTGTACCTCACGGCAAAACGAAAAAACCTGGCCTACTCATCACGCCGAATCTGGGTTGACTCCGAACGATGGGTACCTCTTCGGGAAGAAAGGTTTGCGCGAAGCGGGAAACTGTTAAAAACGGCTCGCATGAGCGATGTCCGTCAGATCGGTGATCGGTGGTATCCTTTTAGAATCGAGCTCGACAATGCCCTTCAGACGGAAACCAGCACCTCCCTGCAATTTCTGGAGCTCGAGTTCGACGTGGAAGTCCCGGAAACCCTGTTTACGCTGCGACATCTTGAGAGCGGGTAAGAGCATGATTCGGCGCAGGTACTTTTTGGCGCTCCTGATCGGATTGGCAGGTATCACGAACTCAGCCCGTGCACAGGTACGGCTGGATAGCCGCTTTTCGGGATATTATGAACACCAGTACAGTCTTTCGCGAATCAACGACGAGTGGCGCCAGATCGATTATGATCGACTGCGAGCGGATCTGAACATTCGTACGAAGCAGGGGAGTCGCGCGTCCGCCGCCGCGGTCTATCAGCTTTTTCGTGGCGATACGAAGATTGACCCCTCCGATTTTTTACCGGGAGGAATTGTGCTTTCTCAGGATTCGATCGGTGTGGAACTCAGGAACAGACGCTATCTGAATCATGCGTACATCGTTCTTGGGTCTGGAACCGTGGAAATTACGGCCGGGAAACAGTACCTCACGTGGGGCGCAGGCTGGGTATTTAATCCGACGGAGCTGTTCCGCCCGAAAAATGTGCTCGAACCCTCGTACGAGCGCGAAGGAATCGGTGCCATTTCGGCGCGGATCGGCCTGGGGCCGCTCAGCGATCTTCTCCTGGGATATGTTCCAGACGGTGATCTCGCACGAAGTGGCAAGGTGATCCGCGTCAGACATCATATTTCCGGCTTTGACGTGTCCGGACTTGTCGCGTCCAGGAGTGAAGCTTCCATCGGATCCGGCCGAGATCATCCAGCGCAACGCACAATAATCGGTGGCGATATTACGGGAGAGATTCTTGGCCTGGGTGTCTGGACGGAAGCGGCCAGGTTTGATCAGGACGGCGAGCGATGGACCGAGGCGACGCTGGGCTGCAATTACACGCTGAAGGGTGGCACCCTGATTCTGATTGAAGGCTACTACAATGGCAGAGGGAAATCGTCGAGTCCCTATTCGGCGCAGGCCTGGCTGGAACGCATCTACGGAAGCCGCCCAACACTGGGCAAGACGACGTTGTTTGGAGCCGTAAACCGGACTATTGCCCAGTTGTGGACCGTGGGCATGTCCGTGATATCGAATCCCGGCGACGGCAGTCTCCTGGTGATACCCCTGGTCGCTTATTCATTCGCCGATAACGTCGACCTGTTGTTCAACGGTTTGATCTACATAGGAGGCCCCGGAGATGAATTCGGAGCCGACCAGACGGGCGGATTCATTCGCGGCCGACTCTATTTCTGACGGGTGCC
>CAZGOS010000208.1:2138-5701 GCA_964527795.1 uncultured Rhodothermales bacterium
GGTGCCCGGTCCGTTCAATTCACGAACAATCGCGGCGACTCCTCATCGATAACCTCGATATCCTGAATGGCAAACCATGACTCGTTCTCGACACCGGCGCTGCTGCGGTACGGGACTTCCGGGTCGCCCGTCTCGATGTCGACGATGTAGGCCAGATCTTTTTTCATGCCGTCCGCCACCTCGACCTTGTTGGCCACGTCGGCCACCCGCCCCATGATCGTGCCCAGGACACGGCCGCCACGATCGTACAAATGCACGCGTACCCGTTTTCCAATCAGTTCATACATACCGGTTTGTCGAGATACGTAATGGAGCCGAGATATTCATCGGCGACGCCTTCAATGAGACCGCGTCCGTCTCCTTCGACAGACAGAGAGATGAAAACATTTTCCAAAATAAGCATGCGATCCTTCGAGAGAAGCAGCCCCTGAGGTTTGGCCGTGGCATGCCATATCCAATATGAAAGGTCCACTCCCGTAAACTCTCCGCACTCGATGGAATCCAGATTGACGGTGACGTCGGCGGGAACCGCTTTCAGTCGCACATTGGCAGTCTTCTCCAGAAATTGTCCGGCCGTCTCAATTTCCGTGAGCTGGAAGGATCTGAAGAAATATTTTTGATTCCCCGTCGTTATCTGGATATCGTGCAGAAGGGAGTCGCTCTCCAGGTCAATGCGATCGCCGTGCGGAAAGTATACGGATGCGCGGCCGTGCAGGAACAACAACGGCTCGGATTCGGGCGACTGGGCTGTGGCGATTTCGGTCAGGAACGAAAAGATGAGCCCCATATACACGAGCGTTGACGGCAGCGACAAACATCTTCCAGTATTGAATCTACCCATACGGCTATAACGGATTGCGGATTTGCGGACGCAAAGCGACCTATGAAATTCGCTTGATATATGCCGTATTTACGGCAGCGGATCGATCTTGCCAATCGGCTCCAGGTTTTCTGCCCGTGACCACAATTCCTTCAGTTCTCCGCTGTGAAGAAGCGCTCATTCCGTAACGAGTCCCATCGCTCGCGGAGGCAGAGCCCCGGAAATGACTGATAATGTAGAGATGTCTACCACGGCTGAGTGTCCGGTCTATTCGGCATGAAAGTGCGGCGGGGGATGATCGCCGAAATACATCCGAATAACGATACCGTAGAATCGACTTATCTCAGGCATCGTTTGCTACGGACAGACGTGGAAATAACTCTTCAGGCCGCGTGCCCGTTGCACGCATGTACAGGGCATCACCACAAATATCTATATTACCGGGCCATTCGACAGCACCCGCGTCTGTCACCCTGGCCTGGTCGAATACTGCTCTCTCATTCCAGATAGACATTACCCCACGCCCTGCCAGATCGGACAAATCGGCCACACCTTCGGCTCCATTGTCAAATCGAAGACGAAGTCTGAATCCTTCCAGAGTACTGACGCTTACTACTCTCATCACATCGACCGTTAATGAGTCTCAGCAATTATAAGCAAGACGGGGGGATTCTGTTTCGAAGATAAGACAGGCATACAACATGCAAATCCCCATGTGGTTGCCACGCGAAGTACCGTTTTATCGTTAGCTCAGGAATTGTCAGCTCAGAAATCAATAGCGTAAAAAAGTTGCTCCATGGACATCTTACCTTTAATCCGGCGTTCGGCCGGTATCTGGATGAAAGTGGTTTCAATCTAAGGCCCATATGCGAAAATCCGCTTCTGTCTGCGCATTGCTGGTGTTTCTGACGGTATGCACGGCAACGGCACAAGTACGGATTCGTGGTATGGTCCGCGACGCCGATTCCGGGACCGGCCTGCCTTCGGCGACGGTGCAGGTGGAGGGTACAGCTCAGGGTACCGTAACAAATGCTCAAGGGCGATTTCTGTTAACACTGAGCCGGATTCCCGCCGTTTTGATCATCCGGCATATTGGTTATCGCACCGAGCGCATATCCGTTGAAGAAATCCGGGACGCCGAACTGGTTATTGATTTGAAACCTGCGGCCGTTGTCCTGGACGAGCTCGTCGTTTCAGGCGAAGATCCTGCCGTAGCCATCATGCGTCGGGTACTCGAGGAGAAACGGGTCTGGCGATCGACCTATTCGAACACGTATGCGGAAGTCTATACGCGATTCTGGCTGTTTCGGGAATTTGACCCGATTCAGGTTCGGGAATCCGTTCGATCAGCCTATTGGCGTCGCGGAGAAGGCACGAGAGAGCTCGTGCGCGCACGCAGAATGAGGCCCGCCGGCAGCGGAACGTTTCGTTTTACAGGACCGCAGTACGCCCCGAATTTCTACGACGATGAAGTAACGCTGATGGGTACACGCTATGCAACGCCGAGCCATGAAGACGCGCTTCGGATCTATCGTTTTCGCCTGGGCGGACAACGCATGATCGACGATACGCCCGTATGGGATATTTACTTCACGCCGAGGAGCTCGACTCGTCCATCATTTTCGGGGCATATCGCCGTTATGGATTCCGTATTCGGCATCCTGGAATTTGAAGCACGACCGTTTCCCGCGACCGTAGTCACGCCGCCCGTGGAAATTCACGATGTACGTTTCGAACAGCGGTACGTCCGGCTCGATAGTGGCATTATCGTGCCCCTGGACCTGATGGCAAGTGGATACGTCGCGTTCGGGCGACTCGGTGCCAGTTATCCGCCCGCGCGGTACGAGCAGATTTCCAGCATTTCAAATTATGCCATAGACGTTCCGACACCCGATTCGATGTTTACCGGTGAACGCACGCAGCGCATTCATCCGCTGGTTGACCGGTCCGACTATTTATTTGTTCGCAATCCGACAATCGTTCCTCTCACACCGCGTGAAACGGAATCACTCTCTCGTCTCGATCCGACCATGACTGTGGATCGAGCGTTTCGTGCGGACGGTCTGCTCAGATTTTATACTGCCGTTGATGTCACGGAGGACACCGAAGAAGACGCGACTGCGTTTAGCCTGGTAGGATTTCTGATTCGAAACGCGTGGGTCTGGTACAACCGTGTTGATGGCTTTCATCCCGGAGTCGGCATCACGAAAGAACTTCGCGGCGGTCTTTCGACGACGGCCAGGGTGGGCTATTCCGTCGAACAGAAATTGCCGTCGCTCTCTCTTGGTCTGACTGCACCGTGGTTCGCCTCTCGGTTCAACGCTACGGTGTTTCTGAGAGGATCCGTGTACACGACGCGGACCACCGGTGCATCCAACTATGGTCTCTTCGTTCCTGGATTCATGACATACATGGGATACGACGACTACTTCGACTATTACAGGCGAGAACGTCTGCAAATTGGCGGCAGTATTTCGTCCAGGGAAGGATCGCTATCCCTGGAGGTGTCGGCGAACGTGGAGGATCATCATTCGCTGAAGAAGGAAGACAATTTCAACGGGTGGTATTTCCGGAACGTTCAGCGCGAGAACCCCGCCATACCCGAAGGTCGGCTTACCTCTCTCCAGGCGCGTTTAAAGGTTGACGTGGAGAATCTGAATGTGGCGATCTCAGCGGAGCATGCACCTTCCTCGCTATTCGGTTCGGATTTTGACTTTACCTCCGTTCGGGGATCGCTCACGTG
>CAZGOS010000209.1:0-5648 GCA_964527795.1 uncultured Rhodothermales bacterium
ATGGATAAAGGCCGATTTAACGGCGACGGCATCGGAATTCTGGATCTGCTCGCTGAAAGTGGGCTAACGGTCTCAAAAGGAGAAGCCAGACGTCTTGTACGATCGGGAGGAGCCTACGTGAACAACATTCGCCGGGGCGATGAGCAGGGAAGCGTGACCGTCGATGACCTGATCGACGGGAAGGTCATTATTCTTCGACGGGGACAAAAAAACTACAGGCTTGTTCTGGTCAAGTGACGGGAAGGAGCCAATAGGGGGTATGCACGGTCATGGTTGTAATCATGCAGATCGGAGCAACCGAATCGCAGATTGAGTTGGTCATCGAACAACTCAACGCGAACGGTTTTGATGTGCATCGATCAAGCGGCACTCGACAGACCGTCCTGGGTGCGATTGGGGTTCAACCGGACTTCGATATCCGCCACATCCGATTGCTGGACGGTGTCGGAGACGTTCACCGTGTTACGGAACCGTACAAGTTTGCCAGCCGCGCCTGGAAGAAGGAGAATACAATCGTTCGCATCGGAGATGTCGATATCGGGGGCGACGAGGTGGTGGTTATGGCCGGCCCGTGTTCGGTCGAGGATGAGGATCAGATTGAAAAAACGGCCGCACATGTTTCTTCTTGTGGCGCGACTTTTCTCCGCGGTGGGGCATTTAAGCCTCGCTCGTCGCCTTACTCGTTCCAGGGTCTTGGTCTGCCTGGCCTGGAATTGATGAGGCACGCAGCCGATCGTCACGGCTTGCACGTGATCACGGAAATAATGGATGTGAGTCACATCGAATCGATGCTACCCTTCACCGATATTGTGCAGATCGGGGCGCGCAACATGCAGAATTATACACTTCTCAAAGAGTTGGGAAAAAGAGACAAACCGGTTCTTCTGAAAAGAGGACTGATGGCCACGATCGAGGAGTGGCTCATGAGCGCAGAGTACATCATGGTCGAAGGAAACGGAGAGGTGATACTCTGTGAACGCGGAATACGTACGTTCGAGACAATGACCCGAAACACGCTGGATCTTTCGGCCGTGCCTGTCGTGCGGTCAAAGAGCCATCTTCCCATCATCGTAGATCCCAGCCATGGCACGGGAATTCGAAACAAGGTCATTCCCATGGCCAGAGCGGCCGTGGCTGCCGGTGCTGACGGTTTATTAATTGAGACTCATCCCGATCCGGAAAATGCCCTCAGTGATGGGCCTCAATCCCTCTATTTTGAACAATTCGAGGACCTCATGCGCCAGATAGCGCTGATTGCGGAAGCGATTGGAAGGTCCGTTGGCCGGATCAAGGCCACGTAAGTCTGTTCTCAGGATCGAATGCCCTGAAAAACGGCCTCGTTGGCTTGAATTTTGTGGAAAGCCGGATTTGTACTTTCATCAGGCTAAAAAGGAGTTTTCATAAACGCGATGTGTGGAATAGTTGGTTATATCGGTGAGCGGGAAGCGGTTGATGTGCTCATGGGAGGGCTCAAGCGACTGGAGTATCGCGGTTACGATTCAGCCGGTGTTGCAGTCGTTGATGGTAATCTGAGCATATGCAAGAAGAAGGGGAAGGTTAGAGAACTCCCCGAGGCGTGCGATTTGTCGTTGCTAACCGGCTCTCTGGGCATCGGGCACACCCGATGGGCTACGCACGGCGCTCCGAACGACGTTAATGCGCATCCGCACGCGAGCCGAAACGGAGATTTTGCTCTCGTCCACAACGGTATCATCGAGAACTATGCGGTTCTTCGCGAACGATTATCGCAGAAGGGTCACAGATTTGATACGCAGACCGATACGGAAGTCCTGGTTCGCCTGATTGAGGAGTTTCAGGCGTCGACGGATTCTTCCCTCGTCGAAGCGCTTCAGCACGCGCTTCAGCACGTCGTCGGAACGTACGGTTTGGCGCTGGTTTCGTCGACGGATCCTGACCTCCTGATTGCTGCGCGAAACGGAAGTCCTCTCATCCTGGGCATTGGAGACGGCGAATATTTTCTGGGTTCGGATGCCGCACCCATCGTTGAGTACACGCGCAAGGTCGTCTACCTGAATGACGGTGAAATGGTCATTCTGAGACGGTCGGGTTACGAGGTCCGCACCATCGATAATGTATTGCTCGACAAGGAAATACACGGACTCGAGTTGGACCTCGAACAAATCGAAAAGGGCGGTTTTCCGCATTTCATGCTCAAGGAGATATTTGAACAGCCGACTGCCCTCGAGAATGCCATGCGTGGAAGGGTGCGCCTGGAAGAGCAGCGTATCAAACTGGGCGGACTTATCGATGTAATGGATAAGCTCACGGGTGTCGAGCGCATCATCATATGCGCGTGCGGCACCTCGTGGCATGCAGCGCTGGTTGGCGAATACCTGCTGGAAGGCCTGGCGCGCATACCGGTCGAGGTCGAGTATGCTTCCGAGTTTCGCTACCGAAAACCTATTTTGAGAAAGGGAGATGTGATTCTGGTGATTTCTCAAAGTGGCGAGACGGCAGATACGCTGGCTGCGCTCAGGGAAGCCCGGAGTCAGAACATTCCGGTGTTCGGGATCTGCAACACGGTCGGCTCGACAATAGCCCGCGAGAGTGACGCAGGTGTTTATCTGCACGCCGGACCGGAAATCGGTGTGGCCTCCACAAAAGCCTTCACGGCGCAGGTGATGACACTGGCCATGCTGGCGCTGAAATTGTCGCAGGGCAATACCCTTGGCGACGACGAATTTCAAAATTACCTGGAAGAACTGGCTGTGTTGCCGGAAAAAATAAGGCAAGTCCTCAGTCAGAGCGAGGAGATCGAAAAAATCGCACAGCTTCATCGCTACGCATCCAACTTCCTCTACCTGGGTCGCGGGTCCAACTTCCCGGTGGCGCTGGAAGGCGCGTTGAAGCTGAAAGAAATCTCCTACATCCACGCCGAAGGATATCCCGCCGCCGAGATGAAGCATGGACCGATTGCGCTTATCGATCAGTTCATGCCCGTAGTGTTCATCGCCATTAAGGACAGCACGTACGAAAAGGTCGTCTCGAACATCGAAGAGGTCGTCGCCCGAAATGGATACGTCATTGCGGTTACGGACGAAGGCAACGGTCAATTGGATGAACTCTGTGAGCATGTCATTCGAATACCGAAGACGCTGGAGTTTCTCTCGCCGCTGCTGACCGTTGTGCCGCTACAACTGCTCTCGTACCATATTGCCGTCATGAGAGGTTGCGATATCGATCAGCCCCGCAATCTGGCAAAAAGCGTTACGGTTGAATAGGCACACGCTGCCTTCTGCCTGAATCCCATCGGAGACATTTTCCCGTCTCCCGATCGGATCGAACAAATCCCGTTCATTAAAGGTCGGGTAGCTTGCGCCAGGCAGTACGAACCAACCGTCAAAATCGGCGTACACGGCTCGATTTCAATTGAGTACCCGCTCCATCCGCTATGATCAGCTCAGAAGTTCTACAGGGCATAAAATCCCGCTACCAGGAGGTTACGAACGAGATGTCTCGTCCAGAAGTAGCCGTAGATCCCGCGCGAATGTCGGAACTCGGTCGAGAGCACGTTTCGCTGAAGCCTGTCGTTGATCTCGTCGAAGAATACGAGCGCCTCGTTCGTGAAAAGGCCGAGCTCAAAGAGCTTATTGATGTTGAGTCGGATTCGGAGCTCAAGGAATTAGCGCAGAATGAGCTCGAAGAGATCGAAGGACGACTGCCCGGCGTCGAAGACAGTCTTCGCATGGAGCTTATTCCAAAGAATCCTGAGGATTCAAAAAACGTGATTGTTGAAATCCGTGCCGGAACAGGCGGTGATGAAGCGGCACTGTTTGCGGGAGATCTCTTCAGGCTCTATCGACGATTTGCGGAAATTCGTGGCTGGAAAACGGAACTCATCGAGAGCTCGGCCGGAACACAGGGTGGATTTAAAGAAATTGTTTTCAGCATCAACGGGCCGGATGCATTTGGCACAATGAAGTATGAGAGCGGGGTCCATCGTGTTCAGCGCGTCCCGGCTACGGAGTCCAGCGGTCGCATCCATACATCTGCGGCGTCGGTGGCCGTTCTTCCGGAAGCAGAGGAAGTGGATCTGGAAATCTCACCGAACGATCTGAAAATCGATGTGTACCGGTCCAGCGGGCCGGGTGGACAGAGTGTGAATACGACCGACTCCGCCGTACGCATCACGCACATTCCGTCCGGACTGGTCGTTACCTGTCAGGACGAAAAAAGTCAGCACAAAAACCGCGATAAGGCCATGCGCGTCCTGCGCTCCCGTCTTTACGATATGGAGTTGGAAAAGCGAGAGAGCGAAAGAAGCGAAGCCCGACGATCAATGGTCAGTACGGGCGATCGCTCAGCGAAAATTCGAACGTACAACTGGCCCCAGGGGCGTGTCACCGATCATCGCCTCGACGGAGACCAGAAGAACCATGCGCTCGAAAAGGTCGTCAAGGGTGAATTGGATGATCTGATAAAAGCGCTCAGAACGGCTGATAATGCTGAAAGACTGGCTAATCTCTGACCTGCAGTTCCGAATCGGAAAAATTGCAATTCATGCGAAGATTAGGCCGAAGTTGTATAGAGAATGATTCCGGTCGTATCTTTCCAAGCTAATTAATCCCTGCTCCTCGCGACGACGAGGGGCGCATCCCATCAAAGTAATCCGAGGGGATTTTATGTCGGTAGCGAAGCATACCTACGAACTGACGTATATCATCAACGCGGTCATCAGCAATGACCAGATCAAGACTCTTGTAAAGAGGGTTTCCGCCTACATCTCCGAAAGCGGTGGAGAGATTCTTGAAGTGGAGGAATGGGGCAGCCGACGCCTGGCCTATCCGATCCAGAAGAAGCGCAACGGGTACTATGTAAACCTGTACTTCCGCGCAGCCGGTTCGATGATTACGCGCCTGGAGCGAGCGCTTGAGATTGAGGACAACATCCTGCGGTACCTTACGCTTCGCATGGATGCGAAAATGATTCGTCACTACGAGAGCAAGAAGTCTGTCATTCCGGAAGGATTCGATCTCTTGAAAGAGAAGTCTGGTGACAGAACGGAGGCCCGGGCGACTCCCGCGCCGGTCGATAAACCGGCAACGGGTCCGGAAATGGATGTTGTCAAACCGGAGGAGGTTCCGGAGAACGTTCCGGAAGACGTTCCGGAAAACGTCGAAGAGAAGACAGAAGAGACTCCGGACGAAGTCGAACAGCAGCCGGAAAGCCCGTCCGACGAGACGACGGAGCAGATTGTAGCCGACGCTGAAGTTTCTTTAGTGGCCGGTGGGGAGGAAGATGTCCCTGTTGAGCACGCTGATTCAGAAGTAGCCGGCGCTGCTGACACGGAAGAAGGCCAGTCGGATGACGCTGTTGGAGCGAGCGAACAGCCGGAGAAGGCGGAAGCATAGAACCAACAACGAGCCACATTTCGATTCCAACATTAGAGATCCATCATGCCCAGGTTATCAAATATCGGAGAGATCGAATACGTCGATTACAAAAACACGGAGCTCATGAAGCGCTATCTGAATGAGCAGGGGAAAATCATTCCAAGACGTGTCACCGGATCCCCGGCGAATTTTCAGCGGCAACTTACGCGCGCCGTGAAACGCGCACGGCACCTCGCACTTATTCCTTTCATTGCTGATTCGCTCAAGTAAAGCGCGTTGAAAACCTCGCCCAAC
>CAZGOS010000210.1:0-5628 GCA_964527795.1 uncultured Rhodothermales bacterium
GCTCTTGTATCACAACTGAGTGGACTGCAAGCGGGTTTTTATCACACGGCCTATTTCGTCGACATCAATCTTGAATTTGTCGCCGTTTCCTATCCAGTCCCTGGTTCCAACATTACCGTGGGTGCCAGTATTCAGACTCTGAACTCGGGAGACATGGACGTAACAACCGAATTTCAACCCTTCGGAACCGGTCAAACGTTTCGGCTAACGGATATTGCTGCCGGTCTAACTTTATCTCAGCGCCTCACAGATTTGTTCAGCTACGGCGTTACCTCGAAGTACGTTCGGGAAAGCGTTGCCGGAATCTCCGTGAGCACGGTCGTATTCGATATCGGCATTTTCTACCAAATCGGAACGACGGGTGCGAAAATGGCGGTCTCCGTCAGAAACTTTGGATTCGACGGAAAGCCGAACGGTAGCATTGACAGAATCGTAATCGCAGACGATCCCATTAAGACAGAAAGCGATTTTGAAGGCATCACGCCTCCCACCACGTTTCACCTCGGAACCGTATATGAAATGCTGAGAGGCGATGCAGACAATTCGTTGTCGGTGTCCGCGCAGCTCAATAATCCCAGTGATAATTCGGAAAATTTGAACATGGGCGTCGAATATGGCTGGCACAATACCATCATGTTCAGGATCGGCTATCGTTTCGGAGTTGAAGAATTCACAATACCCAGTCTGGGTGTCGGTGTTCAGGTTCCGTACCTGGGTTCAAGTTTTCGTTTTGACTATGCCTTCAACAAGTTGCAGCGTCTGGGCGACATTCATCGATTTGCATTAAACCTTGCCTTTTGATGGCACGCTGGATAAGATATCGGATCATGGCATTGACACGAATCGGATTGACGGCTTTCTTCGCCGTCGGGTTCGTCGTGACCGGCTGTGATGACTTATTCGGATCCAAGCAGGATGTTACAACGAAAGAAATTTTTGAAGCAGGCCGCCGCGAACCCGGACTCATCAGCGAGGTCGAATATGTCCCGCTTTTTCCGTTCTTCTCTGACGGTGCCGATGCGGCGTCTTTGGATCAACCCAGGGATGTATACGTCGGTTACGACGAGTTAATCTATGTTGTTGACGCCCGCGGCCTGCATGTGCTCGATACAGCCGGCCGTGCGGCTGCCTTCTTCGATATTCCCGGAGGCGGGACGTCGGTTGTTCAGGATCGCCGATTGAACGTCTATGTCACAGCCAGGCGGGATACGTTTTTAAACGGACGAACATGGAACCTTCCGGTGGTGCTTCACTACGATCGGTTTGTGGGCAACTCATCCGTTCTGGCGGACATCATCTGGCACCCGTTTGACGAAGACTCGAGAAAATTCAGCAAACCCGATCCTATCGATACGGACGAAGAGGTTTCTTTTACGGGCGTCGGCGTTCTATACAACAACCATATTTTTGTGAGCCGTCGCGGTCCGGTCAATGTTCGTTCATCCGTGATTCTCCCGCATAATGCTGTGCTCGAGTTCACGCCTGAAGGAAGAAATCTGCAGGCTATTCCGTCGTTACATCCCACCAGAGAAAGTCTGAGAAGTGCGCTTTATCCAACCGATATAGCAACGTTTGTACACCCTCCCCAGCGATCGTTCTTTTCACAAACACGACATTTTCTGCTCGCACAGTCGCCGGTCGCAGATGACGTGATCGGTGGTGGTGAGCCACCGATTTCGCCGCTCCGATTCTCAACGCTTTCGATCAGGGCAGTGCTGACAACGGATGGAATCGTATATCAATCTGACCCGGAAAAGCTTCAGGTCGCTGCCAATCCTGACCGAGGTGACGGTTTTCTCTATGACGAGTTCAAATTTTCCAATCCCTCCGACCTGACCGTCGCTACGGATGAAACCAATTATCTTTTTGTTCTTGACGCAGGTAAAGACAGCTTGTTTGTGTTCACAGCCGCAGGCATTGAAGGAGTTGCCCCTCCCCCCGGTTCACGATCCACAAAACCCGTCATCGTATCCTTTGGCGGGACCGGAGATGGAGCGATGCAGTTCAACCGTCCGCTGGGCGTCGCCTATTTTGACCGAATCGTGTATGTCGCCGATACGGGCAACAACCGCATCTCGCGATTTCGTCTGAATACGGACTTCGAGTAACAAGCGCGATGGGCTCTCTTTCACGACCGGCGGTTCTAGTTGCAGCGATTGCGGTCGTTTCCCTGACCATTTGTTGGCCCGACTCTGCCTATTCCCAGTCCATCACTCCAGTCGGTTCGGCTGAAACGTTCGACGTGGCCACGTGGAACATTGAGTGGTTTGGCAGTACCGGCTCCGGGCTCGGACCGTCCGACGTGGATCAGCAACGGGAAAACGTTGAAAAAGTCATCCGCGAGTCGGGTATCGACTTATGGGCCTTGCAGGAAATTTCCGATACGCGACAGTTTCAGGAGCTTCTGGATTCGTTGGGCGGTCCATGGGACGGCATACGTGCAACTGTATCGGGGACGCAACGCATCGCATTCATTTACAACACGGACGTCGTCCAGGTTCGTGGCAGTCCGAAGCACATTTTGGAGACGTTCTCCACGAGCAACAACCAGCAATTAAATTATTTTGCCGGGCGACCACCATTGCAGATCGAACTGGACGTTGTGCTTCCGGACACGACCGTGCGAATGACGGTGATCACGCTTCACATGAAATGTTGTACGGAATTTTTGTCGCATCAACGACGGACCAACGCATCAGATAAACTCAAAATACATATCGATTTTACGTCGCTCGCGAATAAATCGGTCATCATCGCGGGTGATTTCAACGATGAACTGGTGAATTCAATCCGGGCTGGGAGCCCCTCCCCCTACGAAAATTTCCTTGGCGATCCAGGCAATTATCTCTTTACAACGATGAGTCTCGACCAGCAGAACGAGAACACATTCTGTTGGAATTCAGCCTGCTCGTCCGGCTCGACCATCGACCACATTCTCATCACGAATGAGTTGATGCCGCACTACGTGGAGGACTCCGCAGCACGCTTGGAATCGGTTATTTCCGCACTCTCCGACTTCCCCGGATACGTGAACTCAACCTCCGATCATCTGCCGGTTTACGCGCGGTTCCTGTTTCCCACGAACACGGGCACTGAACCCAGGACCGAGTTTCCGGAGCGTTTGAGAATCCGCGAAATGTATCCGAATCCAACCCGCGATCAGCTCGAATTCACGATCGAGACACTCGCGACGGAGAACGTAGTTGTCGAAGTGTATGATCTTCTGGGAAGGAAACGATCGTCCGAAACCATTTCGCCGGCCTATGCGGGTCTCACACGGGCGAGGATCGATACCCGTACTCTACCGGCCGGAGTCTATTTCCTGCGAGTATCAACCGCGTCGTATATGAACCAGGTGAAATTCGTTCGCCTCGGTCGCTGAGGTAAACAGGCGCAGGCCGTGGCATATCGCGCGCACCCACAAAAAACGGCCCGGAACGATGTCCCGGGCCGCAGATCGGACGAAAGAGGTCCCTCTGTCTCTTAATCCAAGGTCAATTGTCAGTGGTCTTCTGTCCGTACTCAAACCAGATCAACAGCCCGTCAACATTTTTCCCGAACGGGTATCCCGCTTCGCGGTAATCGAGCAACGCGGTCCTGCAGAATCCAGCTATGATCTCTCTCATCGTAGCGGTATGTGCACGTTGGCGCTGCCTGGCTTTTTCGAAGTTTAATTCGTGCATGGTTGATCCGACCCTGTTCGGTCTGAAAATGTCTGCTTGTCCTGTTATCGACGCATGGTTGCAGTTCTAAAGCAGAGCGCTCAGCTTCTGTCCGGTTCAGTCGGACAGATTGAAAGCCTTTTTGACGGCTGACCAATCCGTTAGATTGATCGTCTTTTTTCCGAATGGGAATCCATCAATTACGACGGCTTTGATCTCACGGTCCGGTAGAGACGCGATATCAATTGCGTCGATTGAGGTTTCGTAAAAAACCTCCAGGAATCCGATATCATAACCGAATCCGAAGGAAACTGTGTAGTCGACAGCCGCCAGATCCGGCGATTCAACGCCAAATGTATACGGCATGGCCGTCCATGTGCCCTGATCGCGGAAAAACAGCAATACTGCACCTTCATCTACTACCGATGCGGTCAACACAGGAACCTCATACTGAACCGATGCCACGTTGCCGTTGAATGCGGCATCGTCGAGTAAAAAGTCGAAATTCAGGGAGAATACATTTGCGTTGCCCGGTAGGCCCTGAGGTCCCGGAGGACCTTCGTTGCCGTCCACGATGCAACCACTGCTGATGATCGCGATCGTGAGCAATAAGAAAAGTTTTGCGCCTGCTTTCATTTTAGGCCTCCCTCATTCTGTTTTTACAATTCTCTCGTGCAAACCATCAGGGTTCGTTCGAACTGATACAAATGACGGACCGGTGCGCCATATGCAGAGATTAAAGGCTACAATCGCCGTTTTTGAACCTTTTGTGTCGATTTTATGTCCAATTATCTGGACACGGAATCGTCTTGTGAATCAGGCATTTGCACCGTTGTGAGCAGACGATTTGCGCACGGTAAAGAAACCCAGACGAGCAGACGAAGTACCGGGGTGGCGCTATGCCAGTTTGATCCTTTAGAATTCCAGTAAGCAGAAATGACCTACGCAGTTATCATGGCCGGCGGCAGGGGCACACGATTCTGGCCATTGAGTCGCCGAGCCCGTCCAAAACAATTCATCCACGTTTTAGACGACGAAACGCTAATCCAGAATACGGTTGTCAGACTGCTCGGACTGATCCCTCCTGAGCAGTGTTATATCGTCACACACGACCGCTACGTAGACGTGACCAGAGAACAGCTGCCGGCGTTGCCGGAAGACAATATTCTGGCCGAGCCCATTAGCCGAAATACGGCTCCATGCATCGCTTTCGCCGCCATAAAATTGCTTCAGCGAGATCCAGACGCAACCATGGTTGTTCTTCCGGCCGACCATGTCATTCGTAACGTAAAGAAATTCCAGAAGGTGCTCTCGGTCTGCATCGAGGCGGCTCAGTATGGCGATGCCCTGTATACCATCGGCATCGAGCCGACCCATCCAGCCACCGGATACGGCTACATTCAGTACACCGTCGGCGAAGAAATTATGGATGCCGGGCCTCGCGCCTATCCTGTAAAAACATTCGCTGAAAAGCCGAATGTGGCAACGGCGGAGCGATTTCTTGATTCGGGTGACTTTCTCTGGAATAGCGGCATCTTCATCTGGAGAGCAGACGCCATCTTGAAGGCGGTTCGAGAGCATCTTCCAGATGTGAATGAAGCCTTCTCTTCTCTCGAGGCGTCTCTCGGCACCGAGAATGAGGTCGAGGCCACCAAAGCAGCATTTGCCAACTGCCGCAGTATTTCCATCGATTACGGGGTCATGGAACGCGCTCGCAACACCTTTGTCGTACCGGCGTCATTCGATTGGAGCGACGTTGGAGACTGGCAGGCCGTCTATGAACTCCAGAAAAAAGGCCGTCATGGAAATGCCATAACCGGCAATGCCATCGTGCACGACTCCAGTCGCTGCCTCATTCACGCAGAAAGTCGATTGGTCGTGTTGGTCGGTATTCACGATGCGGTTGTTGTGGACACGGAGGACGCAACGCTCATCTGTCACAGGCAGAGCACGCAGCACGTAAAAA
>CAZGOS010000211.1:0-5479 GCA_964527795.1 uncultured Rhodothermales bacterium
ACGCTGCCCCTGTCACACGATGAGGTCGTGCACGAAAAGGGGTCGCTCTGGGGAAAGATGCCGGGTAACAATGTCGAACGGGCGGCAAACCTTCGTCTCCTGCTCGCTCACCAGTTCGGTCATCCCGGGAAAAAATTGCTGTTCATGGGCGCGGAGTTCGGTCAGGTCCGGGAATGGAGCCACGATCGCGAACTGGACTGGAACCTGCTGTCGGACCCACTGCACGCCGGGATACAGACCTGGGTGAAGGAGCTTAACAGGCTTTACAGATCGCACGAAGCCATGTGGGATGATTCGCACAACGGATTTCAATGGATCGATTTTTCGGATGCATCAAATGGGGTCGCCGTTTATATGAGAAAGGCGAGTGGCAGGCGCCTGATCTTCGTTTTCAATTTTTCAACCCGGTCGTTGAGTGGGTATAATATCGGCGTGCCCTCTGAAGGCACCTGGAACGTGCTTTTAAACAGTCAGGCCAGGAAATTCGGCGGTTCAGGACACGGATCCCGGGGTGCTCGTCCGGCTAAACGACCTGGAATTCATGGCCGTCCGGCTTCCCTCGCACTTTCTCTTCCAAAACTGAGCGCGCTCATATTGTCGCAGACATCCGCGTAGGTGGCCGGGACGCGCTTCCCGCGCCCGGACTATTTACTGAGTTCACCATACACTGTTACTACGAGACGACGCGATCCTCCGCGATTGCGATGTTCACAGAGGTAGATGCCCTGCCACATTCCCAGTATCAATCGTCCGTCTGAAACAGGTACGGTAACGCTGCTTCCGAGCAGCGATGCCTTGATGTGCGCAGGCATGTCATCAGGTCCTTCCATGGTATGGGTGTAGTGGGATTCTTCTTCCGGCGCCAGCTTGTTGAAATGGGACTCCATGTCCACGCGCACATCCGGATCCGCATTTTCGTTGAGGGTGAGCGACGCCGACGTGTGCAGAATAAATACGTGGGCGACGCCGACGTCGAACTGACTGAGTTCCGGAAGGGCGCGCTCTATCTCATGAGTGATGATGTGGAAGCCTCGCGGTCGAGGCTGCAGACCGACTTCACGTTGAATCCAGTCCATAGCTTAATGGTTTGAAATCGTTAGATCTATAAATACCGGAAAGTGATCGCTGATATCGTGCTCTGGATCGCCGGCTGGATCTATGGAGGCGCGCACAACGGCTCCGCCGACAACGGTGAGATCCATCGATGGAAGCACATAATCGACACGCAGTCCCCATCGGGCCGTATCGTCGTTATCCAGGTCAGGATAGTACCGGGCTCCCATCGAGCCGGCACGAGGAACGTATTCGCCGTTGATCGACGGGTGCGCGAAGAGAAACGTTCCAATTGGATCGTCTATGGCGCTGCCTTCATCGGGATCGGCATTCAGGTCGCCGACGATGACAAACGAACTCCCCGCTTCGAGCCCACCATTTGATCCCTTGTCGTCATAGATAAACTCGGCGTCCGAGATGTATACATTCCAGAACCTGATTTCATCCCGGTTACGCAGCCTGTTGCGTCGTTCCGGTCCGTCAAAAGCAGCAGGCGTGGGATGACTGGCCAGGATGTGCACGACCGCTCCGCCTGGCAATCGCACGGGCACATCCCAGTGGCTTTTGGAACTGAGTGGAAATTGTGCCCAGACTTCGTCGTCGTACCAGAAACTTCCAGTCTCCGGGTCAATCGGTCTGCCCGCGTCCGGCAGGTCCTTCCAGAGGAAATGCTGAAACGTGCGAACGTCCGAATCGAGAATCTCAAGATCCTCGCGCACCAGCAGCGCCATGGCATACTGGCCCGGAAACGTGCCGAATCCCCAGTTGTCGTTTCCGTACGCGCGCCCCTCCGCTGTTTGAGCAGCCGGGGACCCGTTTTCCGCCGGCGGCGGAGGCGACGGATACGACCGTACGGCGTTGCCGTCGTGATCAAGATCATATCCACTGGCGCGACCGGTGTTGCTGGGCGCCATGAATGCCCGGAGGCGCAGCGGTCGCAGGCCCTTTCCCTGTGAAACGGCTAGAAACGAATCGGCAAAACGCTGACCGTTCTGACCGGGCGCGGCGCCGTCTTCAAAACCGGGTACACCCTGCTGGTCATAGGCGATTTCGTTCAAGAGAATTATGTCGGGCTTTAGTCGCTGTATAACGCGGGCTGCCGCGCGCAATCTCGGATGATCTTTTCGGAGAAGGTCGTCTGTTCGCACATCCTCCAGATTATACGTCATGACGCGCAGTTTTTCGGATCCCTCATCGCCCTCTTTCTTACAACCGACGAATATCACAAGTGCAGTGATTAACGAGAGCCGGATGTGCTTTATGAGAGATCCCATCAGGGTAAACCAAGAATTTTGTGTATCTGCAGACTCAGCTTCCAACGGGGATGCTTCAGACAGTACTCAATTGCCGCCTCCGTGAGGATAGGCAGTTCTGGCCCGTCCATCGGCTGTAAATAGAAATGATCAAACGCCAGGCGCTCAAATTCAATCGGTAGTGCACCAGCTTGACGATACACGAGCTTCAGTTCATCGCCCGCCAGGAGAACGAGGGATGAGCCCGCTTTCGGGCTCACACACAGCCAGTCGATCCCGGGTGGGGTTTCCAGCGTGCCGTTCGTTTCAACGGCGACTTCGAAATCGCGGGCGTGAAGGGCGTCGATAAGCTCGGCATCGAGCTGAAGCAGCGGTTCTCCGCCCGTGCAGACGACAAAACGGTTGACTTCCGTTCCCCAGACTTCGTGCACATGGTCGGAGAGCGTCGCCGCAGATTCAAATTGGCCCCCACCGTCTCCGTCTGTACCGTTAAAATCTGTATCACAGAACCGACAGACGGCAGTTTCGCGGTCTTTCTCTCGACCGGACCAAAGATTGCAGCCCGCAAATCTCAAGAAAACAGCAGGCCGGCCGGTGTGAAATCCTTCACCCTGCAGCGTGTAGTAGACTTCTTTGACGGAATAAGCCATCCGGACGAAACGGTGGAATGGAGACCTGAAGCACTCCCGCTCTCGAAATGCGCCGTACGCTGCGGTGTTCCGGATTTCGCAAGCCCTTCAAGCGGTCCGGGCGTAATTTTACCTCGCAAATCTTATGAATGAAATGTGTCAAATCCGGTGGTATTTCCATGGAGATTAAAAATCATACTTTCCTCGTAACGGGTGCTGGATCAGGTCTCGGCGCAGCCACTGCGGATCATCTCGCATCGTTGGGTGCCAATGTGATTCTCGCCGACATCGATGAGGAAGGAGGCGGCGCGAGGGCAGGCGCACTCGGCGAAAAGGGACTGTTTGTCAAAACCGACGTGACTTCTGAAGCCGACGTATCCGCTGCGATCGAACAGGGGCGTGCAAAATTCGGGGCGCTTCACGGCGTTGTCAATTGCGCCGGCATTCTGATTGCAAGAAGGACGGTCGGCAGAAAGGGCGCTCACGACCTCGAGAGCTTCGAAAAAATCATAAAAGTCAATCTGGTCGGTACGTTCAACGTGATCCGACTCGCGGCTGTCGCGATGGCCGAAAATGAGCCAAATGAAGAAGGTGAGCGCGGTGTCCTGATCAATACGGCCTCCGTTGCAGCTTATGACGGTCAAATTGGGCAGGCTGCCTATTCCGCGTCGAAGGGCGGCGTCGTCGGAATGACACTCCCTATCGCAAGGGATCTCGGTCGTTCCGGTATTCGTGTTGTCACGATTGCGCCGGGAATTTTCATGACTCCGATGGTGGCAGGCATGCCTCCGGAAGTTCAGGAATCGCTCTCAGCTCAGATTCCGTTCCCGTCGCGGCTGGGCAGAGCCGAAGAGTATGGATTTCTGGCTCAGCACATCATCGAAAACCCCATGCTGAACGGCGAAGTCATTCGGCTCGACGGTGCGGTTCGCATGACGCCTCGATGAACGCCGGTGTATTCAGGAGAGGCGTATAAGCGCGCGAATCCACTTGCGCGTGTGTTCAGTAAAGGGCGGCTGCATGTGGCTGAATAGCCATGGGCTCATGTGCTGCCTGAATACGGCCTTTTCGTTCGAAAAGGCTAGAAAACCGGCGTATCCGTGGCCGCGCCCGATCCCGCTGGTTGTAAGTCCTCCGAACGGCAGGTTGGGATTGGAAAAGTGCAGAAGGGTCTCGTTGACGCTTATGCATCCGGCTTCCGTATTCCTGACAAGATCACCTGTCGATTTCTTGTCGCGCGAGAATATGTACAGTGAAAGGGGAGGCGGCATCGCGCTGAGTCGCGCCGAACATTCTTCCGCGCTTCGATACGGGAGAATGGGCAGGATCGGGCCGAAGATTTCTTCTTTCATAAGCCTTGATTCCATGTCGACATGAGTCAGAAGTGTTGGTTCAATGTACCTGGCTTCCAGATCGTACGTGCCACCATAAAGGATCCCGGCGCCCATATTTTTCGCGTCGTCCAGAAGAGATACGAGTCGCTCCGTGTGCCGACGGCTTACGATTCGGCTCAGGTCGCGCGAGGGTGATGCCGCGTCCGAGCGATCCCCGTAAAACAGTCGGATTGATGCAATCAGTTTTGATACGAGTTCTTCGTACACGCTTTTCTGCACAAGCAGATAGTCCGGAGCGATGCACGTCTGTCCGGCATTCGCGAATTTCCCAAAGACAATGCGTCGTGCCGTTGCGTCCAGATCTGCGGTGGCATCGACAACCGCAGGCGATTTTCCGCCGAGTTCCAGTGTCACGGAAGCCAGATGATTGGAGGCTGCCGCCATTACCTTCTTACCGATCGCAGGACTACCCGTGAAGTATATGTGCCGAAATGGCAGTTCTAGTAGTGATTGTGCTACAGAAGCGTCTCCTGAACAGACGGCGACTTCATCCTCTGGAAACACGTCATCCAGGAGACGTGTCAACACCGATGTTGCCGCGGGCGTAAACTCGGACGGTTTCAGGACCACAGGACATCCCGCAGCCACGGCGCTGATGATAGGACATAGGGTAAGCGTGAACGCGTAATTCCACGGGGAGATGATGAGGCTGGGACCTTTGCCTTCATAACGAATGTGCGAGGCCGTTCCTGCAAGGATGCGTTCCGTCGAGACACGTCTCGGTTTCATCCACCGGTTCAAATGGCGCACGGTATGCCTGAGTTCAACGATCACCGGACCGACTTCAGCCAGCAGGACCTCCTCGAACGGCTTCCCAAAATCGCTTCTGAGCGCTTCTCCCATCTCTTCTGATATCGCAAGAAAGCATGATTCAAGCTTTCGCAGACGGCGAATTCTCTCACGCACGGACGAATGTCTCAGTCGTGTTGCAGAATCCAGATGTTTCTGGAAAAGTGCGCTATACGGATTTCCGTCGGGCATTCAACAAGATAATGCCGCCGGACATCTTCGAAGTGAATGAAAAAAGATTAGCCTTGGCTAAATCTTAATGATTGTGTGAAAACATGGACGAGTCAGCGTCGTTTGAGACCCAAGAAGCAATTTCCTGAATGATTGTCTGAACAACGTTCTGAATTACGTTCTGAATTAC
>CAZGOS010000212.1:0-5466 GCA_964527795.1 uncultured Rhodothermales bacterium
CTCCAATCTGCATAATAAGCGGCTATCGCAGAATATTGTCGCTTCCGCGCAATTACGGTGCGTTCAACGGCCCGGTTATGGGCGAGATTATGGGCGAGATTATGGGCGAGATTATGGGCGAGATTATGGGCGAGAATGCTACGTGCCCTGAATTAGGCTGTTCCGTGCAAAAGCGCCCAGCGAACCCAACCTTTTTCAGGACTCCCGTATACCGATAAGATTCTGCATGAGTTTGGACTATCTACAGACTACGATTATGAGACGCGCGACCTACCTGCTTTATGGCATGCCGGCAATGGCAACAACACTGCTCTTCGCCGGGTGCTCCGGCCCGAATCTGATCGACCGGGTCAATCACGGATGGGGGCTCGGCCTCTGCGGTACGATCATCGTCATCCTGGATGTCATTGCCATCCTTGAAATCGTGGGTAGCAACCGGTCGTTCGGCAGCAAGGCATTATGGTCACTGATTATCGTCTTCTTCCCGCTTGGTGGACTGATTTTCTACTGGATCTTCGGGAAATAGCGCCCTTCATCTCAGTTTGTGACCGTTCAGCGTGGAAGAAACGGTCAATTCCTGCACCTGATTCCGGACATTTCGGCGTCTTTACTCCGTCCCGGATTTCTGGCCTGAACTTTGCGCAATCATCGGTTTTTCGCGAGAAAAAACGGATGAATGACTATTGTCTTTGAAGCACTATTCCTCATTCTCGTTGTGCTCCTTGTGATCGCAGGCACGCTTGCATTCACTCTTCCGAAACAAGTAATTCGAACGGCTCTGAGCAACTGTCGTCGGAGTGACGGAACCTGGAGCAGGAAGCGAGCGGTGACTGAAATAAAGGAAGTCGCCGATATTTCGGGCGGTCTTCTTCTGGCGCTGGTAGCGTCTTTTGTGATGACGATTGGACCGCTGCTACTCATCCATATTACGATCGTGCCGATTCCGATGGTACTGGACATTTTCGGTGCGTTCGATGTCAATCCGGTCCAATGGGAGGCCGGTATTGAAACCGGAAATCTGGGTGATGTAGGTACCCAGTATGAAATGTGGGGCCAACAAAGAGGTTACTCAGAGGAAAAACTGCGATTCTGGCAGGAGTTCCTGTGGAGATCGTGGCCGGTATTACTCGCACTCGCAGCTGTTTTCACAGGCCTGTTCTACTGGTTCGTATCCCGATTCTATCTGTCGGCCGCTGCGCATTATGGAAGAAGAATCGTCAAGCGATGTCGGTATTATCAGATGCACGATGCACGTCGCTCAGTCTGATCCTTTCATTCTTTCGGAGAGATTAACATTGCCGGGTGAAGAAGACTCTATATTTGGGGCCTTCGTTAATGCCAACGCGATCAAATGATCTCTTCCTGCAAATCCTCTACCTCTCGCACAGGGATGGGAGTCATTGCCGCGCTTCTCATCACGCTGTTCACGTCCTGCACCTTCCAGGATGATTCCGGCAGCAACGCGCCCGTTGCGGATAACACCGTCATTCTCATTTCGATCGACGGATTCCGGCCTGACTACATGGAGACCGTTCAGCCACCGAACCTGGTCAGGCTCGCCGCGAACGGCGTATCGGCGCCCGAAGGAATGATACCTTCTTTCCCCTCCCTCACGTTTCCGAATCATTATTCCATAGCAACAGGGCTCTATTCAGCGAATCACGGCATTATTGGGAATACGATGTACGACCCGACGATCGATGCCTGGTTCAGGCTGTCTGACCGCGACGCCGTGGAAAACACTCGCTGGTGGGAAGGAGAACCGATTTGGGTTACAGCCGAACTGCAGGGGATGAAAGCGGCGACCTTTTATTTCGTCGGTTCCGAAGCACCGGTTAAAAACGTTCAACCAACCTACTGGCGCCGCTTCGACGCGACCGTACCGGGCGAAGATCGCGTAGATCAGGTACTGGCCTGGCTGGACCTTCCGCAAGATGACCGACCCGTTTTCATCGCGCTATACTTCGGACATGTGGACTCCGCGGGTCACCAGAATGGTCTGGATTCGCCTGAGACGGCCGAGGTTGTCCGCGAAGTGGACGGTTATATCGGAAGGCTCCTTGATGGACTCAAAGAACGAGGGATCGACGATCGCATCAATATCGTGGTGGTTTCCGATCACGGCATGTCCGATCGATCTCAGGATCGTGTGATTGCGCTGGATGACTACATCGACATCGATGACGTGCAGATCGTCACTACCTCGCCCGTTCTGATGATGAACGTGACGGGCGGCAATAAGGATATGATCATTCAGTCTCTACAGGGAGCTCACCCCAATCTCCAGGTATGGGCGAAAGAAGACATACCGGAGCGACTCCATTACGGCGGTCACTACCGCACCCCGGATATCATCGGCCTCGTCGACGACGGCTGGACGCTGTTCAGAACGCGCGAATATATGAATGAGAATCTGCACACGTTGGGCGGCGCCACGCACGGGTACGACCCGGCTGCTCTTTCCATGCGCGCCCTCTTCATCGCCAACGGTCCCGCCTTCAAGTCAGGTGTGGAAATCGACCCCTTCGAGAATATTCACATCTACGAGATGCTTGCAAAGGTTCTGGGGCTTCAACCTGCCGAAAACGACGGCGATGCAGACGTTTTGGCTCCGATACTGACGCAGTAGAACCTTTTGGGAAAGCCTTTTCGCTATCAGGAAGAACCGCACTTTTTCGCGCAGATTGCCCACCATCTGGAGGATGAAGGCGTTTCGGAGCTGTTGGAGCTCGGTGCACTGTCCGCAACGGCTTCCTATCGGGGCGTCCGGTTTGCGGCTGATCCGGGTACGCTGTACGGCATCGTATATGGCACGAGGTTATGCACGCGCGTACTGGCCCCTTTGATTCGTTTTGATTGTCACAGCGACCGGTATCTGTACAAGACGGCAGCCGCAATCGCGTGGAATGAGCTGTTTACCGTGTCGGAAACTTTTGCGGTGACTGCGACGGTTTCGCACAGTAGAATCCGTCATTCAAAGTTTGCGGCCCTTCGATTAAAGGATGCCATTGTCGATTTCTTTCGGGAAACTACCGGAGAACGACCCTCCGTCGATCGAACAGATCCGGAAATTCTCTTTCACCTGCACATTGAGAACAACAAGGCGACGATTTATCTGGATGTCGGCGGTGGCTCGCTTCATCGACGCGGATACCGTCGTGAATCCGTGGAAGCGCCGATGCAGGAAACCGTGGCGGCGGCCATCATTCGATATTCCGATTGGGACGGGGAACGCGCGCTCTACGATCCAATGTGCGGCTCAGGAACGTTGCTGGCGGAGGCGCTGATGCATGTTTGCCGCATTCCGGCCGCCTATCTGCGACCGCGGTTTGGCTTTGAGAAGCTTCCGGACTTCGATTTCAACACGTGGAAGCGTATCAAGGAAGAACGAGACGCCCTGATTCGCCCGATTCCCGAGACGGGTGCGCTTGCAGGTTCGGATGTGCATTCGGGAGCCATTCGGGCTGCACGCGTGAATCTCGCGCAACTACCCCATGGAGACCAGATTGAACTGTCGCAAAGAGATCTCTTTCGTCTTGACGGACTCCCGGAACAAACGATCATAACAAATCCTCCGTATGGCCTGCGATTGGGAAAACGCGATCAGATCGACTCGTTTTATACGGAGTTCGGAAATTTTCTGAAGCGTAGATGCAATGGTTCCACCTGCTTTCTGTACGCCGGCAAGAAGGATCTTCTGAAGCATGTCGGTCTCAGAGCCACGTGGAAAAAGCCCATCGTGAGTGGGGCGCTCGATGGCCGACTCGCCCGATACGAAATGTATTAGACCCTGTTTACGCTACCTGAAAGGAGCAGGCAACCGACCCGCGTACGACTGCGTACAGGGCCTACCTGTGTACGTTCAACCTCTGATCGCCATGAAGAATTATCTTTTTCTGCTCGTTTTCTCAGTCCTGACGGTTTCCCCCGCTCTCGCACAGGATACGCCGGAACCGGACGTTCCGGAAGCGAATCCGGCGGACGTTGAAAGCGTCGACGCCATCGTTGCGGCGGTTTACGACGTGATATCAGGACCGGCGGGTGAAGAGCGCGACTGGAATCGGTTTCGTTCTCTTTTTCGGCCGGAAGCCAGGCTCATCCCGGCTCGTAATCAACAGGATGGCAGCCTCTCCATATTGTTCTGGGGGCCCGAGGACTACGTAGCTCGCGCGGGTGCTTCGCTCAAAACGAATGGATTTTTCGAGAAGGAAATTTTCCGTGTTCAGGAGGGCTACGGGCAGATCGTGCATCTGTTCAGCACGTACGAATCGAGGCGCGACGCGGATGACGAGGAACCGTTTGCCCGAGGCATCAACAGTTTTCAACTGGTTAACGACGGCAGCCGGTGGTGGGTGGTAAACATATTCTGGCAGGGCGAGACGCCGGCTAACGTTATTTCGGAAAAGTACCTGCCAAGAGCTTAGGGTTGGTTAACACGCCGAGCTCAGTTCGAGGATTCTTCGTCGAGCGCTGACAGGATGATATCGAGCGCCTCGTCCAGCACTTCTGTCGGAATATTGAGAGGTGGCGCCAGCCGTACAAGCGTGTCCGAATGAAGCGTCCAACCGAGTAGAACGCCTCGATCGAGACACGTTGATACGATCTTTCGCGTCGTAGTAGCGTCGTGAATCTGCATTCCGAGCAGGCAACCCATTCCGCGAATCTCCTGGATGGCCGGATGTCGGAGTCGTGCACGTACGCGCTTCTCGATTTCCAGAGCGCGTTCAGCCAGTCGTTCCTCAAGCAGGATCTGCAACGCCGCATCTGCGGCGGCACAGGAGACCGGGTGGCCGCCGAATGTCGAGACGTGACTGAGCGGTGGATCGCGACGAAACGAATCGAAGAGTTCCGAGCGGCTCACGAAGGCGCCGAGTGGCATGCCCCCTCCCATCGCTTTTGCGAGCGTCAAAATGTCGGGTACGACGCCGAAGTGCTCGAAAGCAAACAGGCTGCCGGTTCGACCGAATCCGGTCTGCACTTCGTCGAAAATCAGGACGGTCCCGGTTTCGTCGCAGCGAGAACGAAGGGCTTTCATCCAATTCATTGATGGAATCCGAATGCCTCCCTCTCCCTGAATGGGCTCCGTGATTACGCAGGCAGTTTTCTGGTCAATCGACTGGAGCGCCGCTTCGTCGTCGAAAGGGAGTATGGTTACATCTGGAAGCAATGGTTGAAACGGATCACGATATACGGCGCGCCCTGTCACCGACAGAGAACCGTGCGTATCGCCGTGATAGGATCGTTCGAAGGCAATCAGGCGCGATCGACCCGTGAACTTCTTGGCCAGTTTCAGCGCACCTTCGTTAGCCTCTGTGCCCGTCATGGTGAAATAGACGGTTTGCAGATTATCCGGAAGGCACGAGGCAAGACGAGACGCGAATCGCACCTGCGCTTCCTGCACGAATTCGCCATAGACCATGATATGAAGGTGACGATCGATTTGAGTGCGAATGGCTTCAAGGACTT
>CAZGOS010000213.1:0-5456 GCA_964527795.1 uncultured Rhodothermales bacterium
TGCAGCCTAGAGACTCAGTCGCGTCAAGGAACGGTGCCGTTAAGCACTGGGTCTATGATATTCAGACTTAGTCCTGAAGTCAATAGGAACAGCTTCTGTTTTAGTCCACAAAGTGTACACACAGATATCCACAGTCGTATGGCTACGGAGTTTGAACGATAACAGGGATTGTCACAAGCGCAAAAAGCCCGGTCGAGAAGACCGAGCTTTTTGGTGCCCATTTTCTCTACGCGACTGAGAGCCCCCAATCCCGGGATGCTTTCCAGGCGGCATGAATTGGCATAAAGATACACTCTCATTTCGCATTTCGCAAAAAACAATAACGGTTAAAACCGTCGATTCTGCCGAAAAACGCAGTAATCGGTTAATAACCCGTTATTATTTCCGTTTGCAATAACGGCTAAAAGCCTATCTGGCCAAGAAACATAGGCAACACATCCGGCCGGACCAGGATCGTAATCAGCGCACCTCCGAGCGCGCCGCCCAGATGTGCCTCGTGAGCAATTCGACCCATTTCGCCGTCAAACTTTCTGCGCATCGCATACACGGAAAACACGACGAATGCGATAGCAAAGAACCAGGCGGGTAATGGCAGCACGAAAAACAATACGATGTAATAGAATGGTTTGAACAGGCAGAAGGCAAATACGAGTCCTGCGATCGAGCCGGATGCCCCAACAGCGGAATATTTGTCATCAGTTCGGTGCATCAGATAAGACAGTATGCTCGCAGCAAGACCCGCGCCGAAATAAACGACGAGAAAACGCCACGATCCGAGTGTTAACTCAAGGTATGGACCGAAATAGAAGAGGGTAATCATATTGAACGCCAGGTGCCCCGGACCGGCGTGTACAAAGCTCCCGGTGATCACTCGATAATATTCACCATGATCACGAATACGGCTCGGAGTAAATGCCATACGACCCACGAGCGAGGGATCTTTACTGATGGCATAAACACCAATGAGAATATTAATCAGGAGGAGAAATAGAGAAAAAGGCGCTTCAAAAAACTGATTCATCATAGGGCAACCGATAAACGGACTATTGAGAGAGAATGCACGGGTTCCATTTGAGTCGTCCGGTGTACGTGAGCTGCTACCCGAAGTTCGACATTATGTCGTCGACTCATGTAACCCGCTATCGCCGTGTTCTCTTACTCAGGTCGTCTTTTCGGCGCTCGGTTCGCACCTACACAGAGGGAACCGCAGCTTCCCTCTGTATCCTGCGGCGCTGTTCTTCACGATCATGCCGCGTGCGAACTCTGCGATTGAAGCGAGCCATGCGCATGCGAAGCGACGTTTCCGTAGCCCCGAGAAGCTTCGCTATTTCTCTGTAGGTGAGTGATCCAGCTAGAACACGATAGTGGAATAGTTCTTTGATAATCTCGTCGGCATTCTCGATCTCACTTTCCGCGATGCGGTGTCGGCGGCGATCCTCGTCACTGAATCTTTCAAACTCGAACGAGGGATAAACGGAAATGAACTCCGTACCGTAGTGTTCGAACTCGTCTGCCATGAGAGCGCATTCACGCCGTAGCCCCTTCCTTTTCCGTTTCAGGAATCTGCGAAGATTGTTCTTGAACATACGCCTGCAGTAATGACAGACGGAGCGTACCCGCTGCCATGCCTTTGAAAACTCCTCGATGCATTCACTCGCGAGATCCTGTGCATCTTGAACCGAAAGCAGTGGTTCTATGAAGCTTTTTGTTTCGAAGTAGTGAATGGCACTGGAGTGTACCCACGAAAACATGCGGGTTCGACTCACATCATCACCTGCCAGTGCGCTTTCCAGCCATTCCTGAAGGAAGGTCGGATTGTCCGAAATCAGGGCGGAGTATTCAGATTGATACGAATGGGATCTGGCCATCTGGCTTCCGGACTGGATTTATTTATCCTTTGACCCGGAGCGAATTCAACCGTAACCCGAAAGCACGAATTATTCCGTAAAGACGTTGCTGATAGCCTGTCCCACCATTATTATGAATCACAGACATTGAATGGGGGTTGGTAATGAAAATCTTGTTCACCACCGATTTGCGGGAGCCCGAGAGTGTCACTGACCAGGTTCAGGAATTCGCCACTCAGTTGCATGCCGACCTATACGTACTTCACGTTCACGTACCTACCCCGGCTGCTCCACTGGCTGTTGATCCCATGAGCGGTTTCGGAGAGATGGCCTACGCGCTCTTCGATCCCTCAGTTGAAAAGTCGATTGTTGAAGCCGAACGTCATGAGTTCGACCGATTTGTCAGCGACAGATTTTCCACGCCTGTACGACCGGCTTTGCTGCAGGGCGATCCCGCACGCGTGATTCTGGATGACGCCGATGAGCTGGATGTGGATATGATCGTGATGGCGAAAAGGCGACACAGTGCCATTCAGAGGATGCTGCTTGGAAGCGTCTCGAATGTCGTAACGCGAGAGTCAACTCGCCCGCTTCTGCTGCTCCCTATCGTTGACGGGTAAGCGCTCCGGTGCTCTGTCCACATGCCGCGACGTCAGATCCCGGCTGTGAAATCGCCCTGGCCACCATACGAGAAATCTAAGATCCCGACGCGGGAGAACCATCGGTCCGATTAAATGAGCGCTTGAACGTCTGGACGGCTGCGTCCAGGAAAGCGGCAAACTCGTCGACGTCCATCATACCGCTTCGTTTGGCAAGCAGTATTCGCTCGATAGGCTCCACAACCGCGTAGGTCGGTAACGCGACCGTGCCGGTGAGTTGAAGCTGATAGCGGTTGAATTCATCGCCGTGCTCGAGCCCATCCGTATACAACCTCAAAAGCACGAAATCCGACTCGAAACGATCTGCGATGGGTTTACGCGGGAATACGTTCGTCTCCATTTCCCGACAGTTCGTACACGTGTATCCACTAAAATCAACCAGAACGGGCCTCCCCCGGAGGGCAGCTTCTTCAAAAGCACCCTCGATATCATCGACGTACCATCCCTCGTCTGTCGAAACGCTTGCACTCAAGTTCGAAATCTGAATCAATGAGGAGAGTATGCTTACGTCGGTACCCTGACGTGGCGGCAGATAGGCATCGAGCTTGTTGAGCGGAGCACCCAGAAGACCGGGTATCATATAGAGTGCTGCAACAAAGAAGAGCACGGATGCCATCATGCGTCCGACACCGATGGATTCCGGTGGTGTTTCTCGGGGGAGACGAAGGTGACCCAGCAAATACATTCCGGTCAGGAAGAAGACAACGACGATGAACGCGATGCCGAGCGGACGCGAGATCAGACCCCAACTCCAGATCAGATCGGCGTTTGAAAAGAACTTGACGGCCGCTGCCAGTTCGACAAATCCCAGTACGACTTTCACGGCGTTCATCCACGATCCGGACTGCGGCAATGCATTCAGGGCATTCGGAAAAAGGGCCAGCAGAATGAACGGAAACGCGAACGTTGCGCTGTACACGACCATGCCCAGCAAAGGATACAACCACGTCCCTCCGGATGCCGCCGTCAACAGGCCTCCAACGAAGGGGGCCGTGCAGGAAAACGAGACAAGTGTCAACGTCAGGCCCATGAAAAGCACGCCCACATAACCCGATCTCTCAGAGCCTTGACGATTGAAATAGTTCAAGAGACGACTGGGGAGCCTGAGTTCGTATAGCCCCAGAAGTGCCAGGGCAAAACCGACCAGAGCTACGGCTATGAAAAGATTCACCCATGGATTGGCTGCGATGCGCTGGGCCCCGGCTGCACCGACAAGAATTGCGGCGATGATTCCGATCGCCGTGAACGTAACAATGATTGCGCCGCCAAAAAGGGATGCCATGCGAGCGGCTTCCAGCCGGTTATTCGCGTGTTTTGTGAAATAGGAAATGGTAAGCGGAATCATGGGAAACACGCACGGCGTCAGCAGCGAAGCGAGACCGGCGACGATGGCCAGCAAAAGGAAGCCCCGCAATCCGAGTGCCCGGCTTGCCTGATAATCTGTCGTGGCGGAAAGTAGCGGCGCACGCCCCTGTTCTTCGTTGTATTCACCGATGACCAGTGAGGCTATCGTGCTCTCCGATGCGGTACACTCCAGACCGAGACACTCCGGATCGACCTCAAACGTGACGCCTAGTGGAATGGTCGTTGGTCGAAGGCAGAAACCCAGTTCAACGCTACAGAGCTGAAACAGAACGTTGGCTTCCACATCCACCGTTCCGGCAACCATTTCAGGAGAGACCAAAAGACGCGACACAAAACGTACCCTCTCGTAAAAGAACTTCAGGGTCATGTCGAAAAAGACGTCATGCCCGCCTTCGGGTACAGCCTGATACAACACGTCTGAAGAGGAAAGCCCCGAAGGCAAGTCTGTCCATTCAATAGTCACGCCGAACGGTCGCGCCAGGACGGATTCCTTCGGCGGAAGAGATTCATCGAGGGCATACATTTTCCAGTCGCCCGTCATCTCGGCGTCGAACTGCACAAAAACCTCGCCCCCGGGACGCACCGTCTCGGGTGAAACCGACGTCGTCCATGAGACAATATCCAGTGCCGAATCGATCTCAGGAAACTGTGCCCGTGCAGCATGAGGCTGAACGATCAGAAGAAGGTAAATGAGCGAACAGGATGTGAGGATGTGTCTTTTCATGCTGGGTCTGGATCAAATTCGACGTCTTCCTTTTGATTTCGCCTACGCGAATAAGTTACTCTTCGTCAGTGGATCACGGTATTCGTAAGCTGAAATACAGACAATCTTCAACCGGTACCGTAATCAAGCGAATCAAAAAGAAAAAGGGTACCGCTGAAATGTTGCAACGGCTACCTCTTATGACTTGTTGCAGGAGAGAATCTTCCTGAACAGAATCCGACCGACCGGATCACGGCCAAATCTTTTTTCGATGGTCCATACCGGCCAAACAAGCTTATCCAGCCTCCGGTTCTACGCGCACTTTCACCTCGCAGGTGACTTCGGGGTGAATCTTCACCTCGGCCTTGTACACGCCTAGAATTCGGATATCATCCTCCAGATGGACCTGTTTCCGTTCCACCTGAATACCTTGTTCGGCAAGCGCATCTACAATGGCCGGTGATGTGACCGTACCGAAGATGCGGTTTTCTTCTCCAACCTTTGCCGTGATCACAAGCTCCAGGGATTCGATTTCCTTGGCCAGCACCTCGGCATCTTCCTTGTTTTTGGCAAGTTTACGAGCTTTTTGACGATGCTCTTCCTCCCACGCTTTCACGACATTTTGCGTTGCAAGCCGCACGAGTCCTTTCGGAATCAGGTAATTCCTGCCATACCCGTTCTTAACATTAACGATTTCACCGGCTTCGCCCAGCGATTCGACGTCCTTTAATAGTAGTACTTTCATGATCAATGCAAATCTGAAACAGTGCTCATGTGTTGGGCGACGTTTTCAACGCGCTTTACTCCCACTTTCCGGCAGATGCTTGCCTTGTCAGGACGAACCCGGTTGATGACGCGGAAGAAATTCAAGATGAAGTCATC
>CAZGOS010000214.1:0-5239 GCA_964527795.1 uncultured Rhodothermales bacterium
GCCTGTCACCTGGGCGTGTTGATGGATATTCCAGCGATGGGTGTGGCCAAGACCAGACTCATAGGAACGTTTGAAGAGCCACGAGCGGAGAAAGGAGCCGTCAGTTCGCTCCTGGACAAAGGAGAACGAATCGGTTCGGTCGTAAGAACGCGTTCACGAGTCAAGCCCGTCTTCGTTAGCGTCGGGCACAGGATGAGTTTGCGGGATGCCGTCGAATTGACAATGGCGACAAGCAGTCGGTATAAAATCCCGGAGCCCACGAGGCTGGCGCACCATTTATCCAAGAAACTATCGAAAAAAGAGTAGCAGCAAAGCGCTCGGACTAGAACCGGGCCAGGAGCTGAAGGCTTAGTACCGGGCCAGACGCTCGAGTCGGCGCAAAGAAATGTGATCGACGACCTGCTCAATGATATCATTGTCCAGGCCGCGTCCCTCAGCTTTGATCTCCACGACGAAGCGTTCTGAAACCATGATTACCGCCTTATGGCGCTGGGTGCGTCCGCGATCATCGAACTTGACGATGGCCGGATACCCGTCGATGACGGTTGTGCGCTCGAATCCGTTATCGTACTCCCGGTCGACGCGGGCATCAATGAACTCGAGTCCGATAGTCGCTGCACCGCTGAGGGAACCCAGGTCAACAATCTCGATCGACATATCGCCACGCGGTCCTTCGTACCTGGCTTCGATCTTCGACGTGCGAATGCCCAGTACACTGTTTGTAGAACCGTCCGTATCGTAGCGCTCCATGCCTGCAACTTCCCGCGGGAGCAGATCCTTTAGTTTGCGGTGATCAACCGGCTGAATGTCGCTGTCTTCCTGGAGCGCATCGCCAATTTTCTCCAGCGCTTTCCCCAGGTTTTGCATTGCGACCTTGAAATCCTTGTCGCTGTCGCGCAGTTTTTCTCGAGCCCTGTCGGCGGATTTGCGAACTCGGTCGCGCAGTTCCTCCAGTTCTTCCTTCGTGACGGTATCGTCCCCTTCAAATCCTTCCAGTTCTTCCCGAATGCGTTCCTCGGCCTTTTCGAGTTGTTCCTGGAGTTCATCTCGCGTTCTTTCAATATCGTCTTCGACGTTCTCCATCTGATCCCGAATATCGTCGGAGAGACGTTCTTTGTCATTCCGGTTCGTGTCGTCGCAGGCGGTCAGCACGAATGCCAAAAAGACAACCGAGAAGAGTGAAAGACCAAAACGCATGATTCAAGTGCGGTTACGTTCATTCAAACGGGCAACCCTCTGCTACGGGACACCCATCAAAAGGTGACACACAAAACGCATTAATAAGACATCCTCTACATATTTCGTCGGTACTGGCCGCCCACCTCGAAAAGTGCGTGTGTGATTTGCCCGAGAGAGCAGACGCACACGACGTCCATGAGCGCTTCAAACGTGTTTTTGCCCGAACTCGCCACTTCCTGTAGATACGCCAGCGCTGCAGGACTTTCTTCGGCGTGAGCCGCGCGGAACTGCTCTACGTGAGAGATCTGCCGCTCTTTTTCATCCGTCGTCGAGCGCATCAGCGCCAAGGGCGCGTCATCGGCTTCGTCGGGAGACGGGCTCAGGAACATGTTCACACCTACGACCGGCAGTTCCCCGGAATGTTTTTGCCGCTCGTAGAAGAGGCTTTCGTCCTGAATTTTCCCCCTTTGATACATCGTTTCCATCGAGCCCAGTACGCCGCCGCGGTCGTTCAACCGCTCGAACTCGAGCAGAACCGCCTCTTCCACGAGGTCGGTCAGTTCGTCGATGATGTAGGAGCCCTGAAGCGGGTTCTCGTTCCTGGCAAGGCCGAGCTCGCGGTTAATGATCAGCTGAATGGCGATCGCACGGCGCACACTTTCTTCCGTGGGCGTCGTGATCGCCTCGTCGTACGCATTCGTATGCAGTGAATTGCAGTTGTCATAGACGGCCAGAAGCGCCTGCAGCGTCGTCCGGATGTCGTTGAACTGGATTTCTTTGGCGTGCAAACTGCGGCCCGACGTCTGAATGTGGTATTTCAGCTTCTGGCTTCTTTCATTTCCGCCGTAACGTTCCCGCATCGCGATCGCCCAGATTCGTCTCGCAACACGTCCGATGACGCTGTACTCGGGATCCATGCCGTTCGAGAAGAAGAACGACAGGTTGGGAGCGAACTTGTCGATGTGCATGCCGCGCGCCAGATAGTACTCGACATACGTGAACCCGTTGGAGAGCGTAAAGGCAAGCTGCGAGATCGGATTGGCACCGGCTTCGGCGATATGGTATCCTGAAATGGAAACCGAATAGAAATTCCGCACACCCTGGTCGACGAAGTACTGCTGAACGTCCCCCATCATTCGCAGGGCAAACTCGGTCGAGAAAATACAGGTGTTCTGGGCCTGGTCCTCCTTCAGAATGTCGGCCTGTACCGTGCCGCGCACAGAAGACAACGCTCCTGTCCTGAGCTCTTCATATGTGCCTGCGTCCAGAAGTCCCCAGTCGACCAGCCGGCGGCCGTGTGTTCCGAGCAGTCCGAGTCCGGAGCCGTCGTGCGTATCCGGAAGCCCGGTTTCCGGTCCGTTCGGTCCATATGGATCGTACGTCGGACGATCGCCACCGAGTCGGCTCACGATTTCTTTCGATACATCGCGCCACCGCCCTTCTTCCTTCAGGTGCTTTTCGACCTGTTGATCAATCGCGGTGTTCAAAAACATGGCCAGCATCATCGGCGCCGGACCGTTGATGGTCATGGATACACTCGTTGACGGATCGTGCAGGTCAAATCCGGAGTAGAGACGTTTGACGTCGTCGAGAGAGCAGATCGAAACGCCGGCATTACCGACTTTGCCGTATATGTCAGGCCGGCGGTCGGGATCAAAACCGTAGAGCGTGACCGAGTCAAACGCTGTCGAGAGACGTTTGGCAGGCATGCCTGCCGAAACGAGGTGGAAGCGTCGGTTCGTGCGCTCTGCGCTTCCTTCGCCTGCGAACATGCGCGTTGGGTCCTCGCCCACACGCTTAAAAGGAAAAACACCTGAAGTAAACGGAAATCGTCCCGGAAGATTTTCCAGCAGACCGAAGCGAACCCGGCCACCGGCATCTTTCGTGCGCGGAAGCGAAACGCGCGGAATGTCTATTCCCGAAAGGGACGTCGAAGTCAGGGGAACCGTGAAGTCCTTGCCGCGAACGGAATAGGTGAACGAGTCCCCATTGTACTGCTCCTGCAACGTATCCCAGGTATCGAGGATTTCGCGGGAGCGCGCGTGCAATTCGTTCCAGCGAGCAGCGGCCAGGTCCGAAATGCTCTCTTGGGGCTCTTCCAGTTGGGCCAGTGCGCCACTCAATTCTCCCCATTTCCTGGCTATTTCAATCTGTATTTCTGCCTGTTCGCGATACTCTCGACACGTCGATGCAATGGAACCGAGATAATGCTGCCGCTCGGAGGGAATGAGCGCTTTGTCCATTCGTGAAGTCGGTAGAGCTACTGATTCCGGATCGATCTGCGATTGGCGGTTGAACTGGAAGTCCTCGTTAAGACGCTTCAGCAAAGCGAGATACAGTTTCGATACTCCCGGATCGTTGAAGTGCGACGCCATGGTTGGAAAGACCGGCATCTCTTCGAACGTGGACTCGAATTCCTCCCGATTCCGCTGCATCTGTTTGCGCACATCGCGAAGGGCGTCTTCGCTTCCTCGTTTCTCGAATTTGTTGAGAGCCACGAAATCGGTGACGTCCAGCATTCCGATTTTTTCGAGCTGCATAGGAGCGCCGAACTCCTGTGTCATCACATAAATCGAGAGATCGGTGAGTTCGCATATCTCGGTATCGCTCTGGCCGATTCCTGCCGTTTCGAGAATCATGAGGTCGAAACCAGCGACGCGGCATGCATCCATGCTGTCTTTCAGGGCTCGTGACGTGGCGCGATTGGCCTCGCGCGTGGCAAACGAGCGCATGTAAACCCGGTCGCCATCTTCTCCGAATATGGCGTTCATGCGAATTCGATCGCCAAGAAGAGCGCCGCCCGTGCGTGGACGTGTCGGGTCGACCGAAAGAACGGCGATATGCACATCGTCGAAGTCCTGTAGAAAACGCCGAACGAGCTCGTCCGTAAGCGTCGATTTGCCTGCCCCGCCGGTACCCGTGATTCCGATTGCCGGCACAATTATCTTTGCTGCAGCAGGTGATGCGCCGTCTCCGCCGGCTTTGATGCCGGCCTCCGTCAAGCTATTGGTGCAGTTCTCCAACCTGGTAAGTTCGCGGGCGATGCTTCCCGGCGCCGCCCGGCTGATCGATGTATGACCGATCGGTCGTTCAACGTCGGCCGTTGAAAAATCGCAATCCCTGATCATGATATCGATCATGCCTCGAAGCCCGAGTTCCATGCCGTCGTCCGGAGAGAAGATGCGCGAAATGCCATACGCTTGAAGCTCCTCGATCTCTTCCGGCACGATGACACCGCCGCCGCCACCGTAAATCCTGATATGGCCTGCTCCCCGTTCCTGAAGCAGGTCGTGCATGTATTTGAAAAATTCCATGTGTCCGCCCTGGTAGGACGACACCGCAATGCCCTGAGCATCTTCCTGGATGGCCGTATCCACGATTTCTTTCACCGAGCGATTGTGGCCCAGGTGGATGACCTCGGCGCCACCCGCCTGCAGAATGCGCCGCATGATATTAATGGCGGCATCGTGGCCGTCGAACAGACTCGCGGCCGTGACAAAACGAACGGCGTTTATCGGCTTGTAAGCGGAGGTTTCCATGCAAGAACCGGCTCTCGCCGATTAGACTTTGATCACCGAAGCGCAGTCGAAACGGCTCGTAATTCTAGAATACGGATAGAACGCCTGTGATATCGTCAGGTTTTTCCTGCTACAGCCTGCAAATAGGCGGGCGCGACGAGTTCAGTTCCTATTCATGCGGCTCGATTGCGACGGCCAACATGTAATCGTTTTGCTGTTCGAACAGGACATTCCACGTAATTCCGCCTTCTTCATTGACGCTCGCCCGACCCTGTTCAAAATCGATGTTCAAGCGAACCGACTTGGGGGAGCGCAGGAGGCCCGTTCCAATGGCTTTCAGGACGGCTTCCTTCAGCGTCCAGCAGAGAAACAGTCGATCGTTTGCGCTGACCGGAAGGGCTTCGATATGCGGCACCTCATCGTCGTGCAGTACGAACCGGAGCAGCGACTCCGGTTTCTCAACGATCTGTTCGACATCCACGCCCACCCTCCGCTCAGATACAACGGCAACAGCCCGGTCGCCACTGTGCGAGATGGAAATA
>CAZGOS010000215.1:0-3848 GCA_964527795.1 uncultured Rhodothermales bacterium
GGACTCTGACGACCCCCATGTTGGACGAATCAGTCGTTATGCGTGGGGTGATGACTATCACAACGTCATGCGCGAAGGCCTGAACCAACTGCTGGCGTGGCTTGATCGAACTGGAGGCGGAGTAAGCGGGAAGGCATTTGTTGATTCCGCCCCGGTGATGGATAAAACCTGGGCGGCTCGCGCCGGACTCGGCTGGATCGGCAAACATTCCAACCTGATCAACCAGAGCATGGGCTCGTGGTTCTTCATCGGTGAACTGATCGTTGATGTCGAACTCGAACCGGATCATCCTGTCTCGGATTTATGCGGTTCTTGCACGCGTTGCATCGAAGCCTGCCCTACGCAGGCTTTGAACGGGTCTTACTCGGTCGACGCAAATCGGTGCATTTCGTATCTGACCATCGAGCATCGGGAAGATGATATTCCGGACGAGCTGCAGAAAGCCATGGGAAACTGGATCTTTGGCTGCGACATCTGCCAGGACGTTTGTCCCTGGAATAAATTCAGTCGCCCGTCTGAGGAAAATCGCTACGGGCCACGCCCGGGCACGCTTGACTCGTCGCTTGAGATTTGGAGCGCTCTGGACGAAGATGCCTTTCGAGAAAGATTCCGAAAAAGCCCTGTCAGGCGAACGAAATGGATGGGCTTCCAGAGAAATGTGCGGATAGCCAGGGGAAATATTACGGACGCTCAAGACAGTTGAAGGAAGCGTTAACAGGCGCTAGTCCACCGCCAGGGGTAGTAGAACGCGGAACGTCGATCCAAGCCCTTTCTCACTTTCGACTTCAATCTTGCCGTCCAGGAGGTCGAGCAGGCGACGAGAGAGCGCGAGGCCCATCCCGGTACCATCGAATTTTCGATTCCTCCAGTTTTCTTCCTGCGAGAAAGCTTCGAACAGTTCTCTCTGATAATGCTCGGAGATGCCGATACCCGTGTCTTCCACTTCGATAACGGCTTTGCCGTCCCGAACTGCCGTGCGTACCGTCACCGAGCCGTTTTCGGTGAACTTAGTAGCATTCGACAGAACGTTGTCGAGAATCTGTTCCAGGCAATGCGCATCGCTGACAATGACAGGGTCTTCGCTGCAAAACGTCATGAGCAGTGCAACACCTTTTTGCTGGAGCCGCGCTGAAACTTTGGCAGCCGATTTTTTTAACACCGAGTGCAGAGCAAGGTGCTCCTTCTGCAGCACGGCTCCACCCATTTCCAGATTGGAGAGCTCGAACAGGTCATGGACCAGGCTCTGTAACTTGTACGTGCGATTGGTAAGCACGTTTGCGAACTCATGAATTTGCTCGGGCAGTACGTTTCCGCTGCTCTGTTCATAGTCCGTCAGCTCCTTTTGCAGAAGCTGAGCATAACCACTCATTGCACCGAGCGGCGTGCGGACTTCGTGACTCATTGTCGCAATAAATGCTGTTTTCGATCGGCGCGAAGCTTCAGCATCATCCCTCGCATCCGCAACCATGGCTTCAACCGCCTTGATCTCGGACACGTCTTTTAGAACGCCCACAATGTTTTGCACACCGATTGCATCGGTATTTAACCACGCATGCTCCCGGACCCACCGTGTCGAACCGTTTCGATGCATGATTCTGTAGTCGACAACACTCTGCTCTCCGGATCGCAGGGCGGCCGTCCTGGCCCGAAGCATATCTCTGTCGGCTTCGTGCACAATGTTTTCAATCCAGAAGTATGACGGATTCTGCACGCCACTTAATTCGTGGGCGCGATAGCCGGCGATCTGCTCAATGCGGTCCGAAATAAAACCGTACTGACGAGACGCGTCGGCACCGACACGAAATGAGAATATGATGTCCTCGATTGTCGATACAATATTCCGATAGCGACTGATCATCGAAATCCATGTATACAGCGTCTCGAAGGCAGAGACGAGCTGGTCCGCATGTTTGAGAAGACAATCGGAATTCAGGTATTCTCCAGCGCGTTCCTCTTTGAGAACAGCTATCATATATCCCGTCAGCTGACCCTGGTCATGCACGGCGGCGACGACAGCGTTCGCACAGTCGAGCCGAGAACAGATAACGGGAGCAATCGCCTGGTTCATCATCATGGCCGAACGACGTGCTTTTACGTGCTCGAGGAACGGGTGACTTTCATCCAGGACCCGACTTTCTCTTTCATTCTGAACGACATTCTGAGCGTCGCTACGATCGTCGCCGTTATCGTCGGTCCAACTACGCGGACCCGCTTTGAGATAGCCCTCGCCGTCACGCACCATCAGTACAACGCGTTCGGCTTCGAGAGCGGTAGCAATGGTCTGCATGGCGGAGTCGCAGAAAACGGCGTAGTCCGGAGACGTCGTGGCAAGAAGGCGGAGGGTATTGAGTGCATACTGGAGTCGCTGCTCCGCATCACTGCCCCGTTCTGGCCGGTCTGACTCGGCGATCAGGGAGATCTTTGCAGGAAATTGTTTCTTTTTCGCTTTCTTCCGCGACGTTCGGGATTTGGCCGCAGGCTGCCGTTCAAGCTGCCGTTCAGGTTGCCGATCGACGATTTCCTGCGCGACCTTCTGCTGCACGAATCCAGAATTGGCGTCGGGATCATCGGGGTCGTAACCGAACACCAGCCATCCGCCGTTTTTCTCTCGCACAATCGCACCGATGTGAAGACCGCCCAGCTTAAGAGGCAGTTCCGTAGGCTTGCTTCCAGCCAGACCCTCCAGCGCAATCTGCATCTCGCCCTGCACGGGAGATCCTGCATGCCAGCCCCATTTCATTTTCGCCAACGGATTGACCGTAACGAGATTACCATCCGGATCGACTTCCGCAAACGCAAGGTTGGATGTCGAGACGCCGCCTCGCTGTGCGTCGAGGCGGGTGGATGCAAATTTGAGTAGGGTTGTCAGGTTCATTGAGAGTAGGATATCTCCGGTTGGGCCAGACTAAACCATACCATATCAAATACGAAGCCAATCACCCCCTGAAAACAGAGTGAGACTCCTTCTCAGACTTGCGTTCTCTAGGAACTATAAAAATCAGCCAAAAAAGGCCTGTGAGGACCTGCAAGATGGCAAAAACCAGAAATGCCTGTCGCAGTTTTAGAATGGAACTTTCCAGAACGAGACTCGCTGTGAGGATGGATATCGAGTGTGCAGACATGATCAGGAGCCATTCCGTAGAGAAAACGCGACCACGAAATCGATCTTCGGTGCGTTCCTGTAGCATAATTGTCGAAAAAACCCAATTTGCTCCGCCAGCCGAATGTGCGACGACAATCGGAATGGCAATTACAAAGGTCCAGGGCAGGGCGGAAACAAGGATGTACATGAACCCGGAAAGAAGTATGCATCCTCCCAGCACGGCCGGCCAGTGAGGTCGGGACTTGAATACCGAGCGGGCGATAACGGGCCCAATTCCGGTACCGAGACCGCGTGCAGCGAAAATAAGCCCGATTGCCGCCGCCTCCCGTCCGGGAGCCAACTGCTCGCCGAGAAGAGCCAGCATGTAGACCAGAGCGCCTCCTGCAACCACCGAGCTCGCTTTGGCCAGAGCAATCCGTCCGATACGAGGATTGATGCGAATGTGGTGCCAGCCATCCAGCACGTCTTTCACAGCCGTCCTGACCCGAATGCGGCCTTCCGGTCTGTCCGTCTCCTGTGGAATTACGGTCCGATAAATGAAGTAGGCCGAAAACAGATAGCTGACACTGTCAATGGCAAAGACAGCTTTGAACCCGAGCCATTCCGTTGCAAATCCGCCTAACGCGGCGCCAAGCGTTAAGATCAGTGACCACGTCGCCGCCATGATCGTATTGGCGGTTACCAGCTCCCGTGGCGACGTGATGTTGGGAATGGAGGCGCTTTGTGCCGGATGAAACGCCGATCC
>CAZGOS010000215.1:3948-5197 GCA_964527795.1 uncultured Rhodothermales bacterium
TCGCCGAATAGAGAGATAACGCTCCCGAGCCAGAGCCGTCGAAAAGACACATTTCTCTTCAGCAGCTCGATGTATCCCGTGTCGTTCGAGCCTGCCATGCAATTTTTTCTCTAATCGCTCAAGTCGTCTTCTGCGGCACCCGACTCCGGCCGGAGAAGAGGAAACAGAATAACGTCGCGTATGGAGTGCTGCCCTGTAAGAAGCATAGCCAAACGATCGATGCCGAGACCCATGCCCGCCGTCGGCGGCATTCCGTATTCGAGGGCTCTCAGAAAGTCCTCATCAAGCTGCATGGCCTCCTCGTCTCCTTCGGCGCGCAGACGGGCCTGTTCTTCGAATCGAGCCCGCTGATCGATGGGATCGTTGAGCTCCGAAAAGGCATTACAGAGTTCTTTGCCATTGCAAATCACCTCGAATCGTTCAACGAGGCCCTCCCGTGAGCGATGATGTTTTGCCAGGGGGCTGAGCTCGACCGGGTAATCGATGACGAATGTGGGCTGAATCAGATCCGGCTCTACGCAGTCGCCAAATATTTCGTCGATCAATTTTCCGGCTCCCATCGATTCGTCCAGATCGAGTTGGAGTTTCTTGCACACTTCAAACAACTCTTTCTGCGACATACCGGAGATATCGAATCCGGTCGCGGACTCTATGGCACCGAGCATCGGCAGGCGCTCCCAGGGTCGCTTGAACGATATTTCCCGATCGCCAAACCGAATCTCCGTCGTTCCGTGCAGCTCAAGAACCACCGCTTCAACCATCTCTTCGACCAGCTCCATCATCCACTCATAATCCTTGTAGGCCACGTACAGTTCAAGCATCGTGAACTCTGGATTGTGGAACCGGCTCAATCCCTCATTTCGGAAGTCTTTCGCGATTTCATAGACACCGTCGAATCCGCCCACAATGAGGCGTTTCAGGTACAGTTCGTCAGCGATTCTCAGAAAAAGCGGGATGTCGAGGGCGTTGTGATGCGTGGTGAAGGGTCGTGCCGCCGCTCCGCCATAGATGGGTTGAAGAGCCGGCGTTTCAACTTCCACGTAGCCGCGTTCATCCAGAAAACGCCGAATGGCCGTGATCATTCCGGCACGCCGGCGAAAAACGTCCCGCACACCCGGGTTGATTACGAGATCGACGTAGCGCTGCCGGTATCGGAATTCCTTGTCCGTAACCTCATTGTACAGATGCCCTTCGAGCTCCTTGACAACCGGGAATGGACGAAGCGATTTCGCCAGGAGTTCGAGTCGTT
>CAZGOS010000216.1:0-5176 GCA_964527795.1 uncultured Rhodothermales bacterium
CCCGGCGGTGGCGGTGGGTCCGGAAGCACATCAGGATTTGAAAGCGTACCCTCAACGGCCGGTTTTCGCGCGTCATCACCAGGAACGATGGGTGACTCGACGCTTATTCCCAGATTGCCGAGTCGGTCCGATACAGGGTCAAAAGGCGATACGATCAGCGGCTCGAGCTCCTGGGCACTCGACAGTGCATTGGTGCTCGGGCCGAACGTTGCATCCATGCCCAATGCGGTCTCTGTTTTCGCCCCTGCCGCGTTGAAATTCGGATCGAGAAGCGTGGCCTGTTCGAAAAACGCCGCTGCCGCGCCGAAATCCTGTTGATCCTCGCTCGCCAGTCCTCGGCTATATGCAAGAAATGCCTGCAGATTCCGAGTTGGAACCTCGTCGATCGCGTTCTGCTCTGCCTCAGTCAGCTCAATTCCCAGGTCTGCCAGAAGTGCGAATACAATACGCTTCTCCAGCCGGAAGAAATTTTCCAACTCATCCGTCTGACTCGGCAGAGTCCGGACTTCAGCCGAATTCGTCTCCACATGCGCAGCTACTACCTGCAGACTATTGTCGGAAAGCACGTTGTACGTCCCGCTGACAACGCGGCCCGCCCGCAACAGGCGTCCCGCACGCGGAGCCGTCGCGGGGTCGACGTACCCGGAACCACCGAATTCAATCTCATCCAGCAATGCCTGCAGTCGAACCCGTTCGACGACATTGAGTCTGGACACCTTGATTAGATCCAGCGTAAACCATTCCGCAAGGCCGCGTCCGATATTCGCGTACGACTCGTTGCTACCCTGGTACTCAAGCGCAAAGACCGCAATCGCATTCTGGACGACGTCACCGGCTGAAATATTCTCTTCCTCAGCGACGCGTGCCCGCATCTCTTCCTGTGCAATATCCCGGATCAGAGATGAATAGCGACCGGACATGAGTCGCCGATATGGATTCCCTGACGGAAGATCCGTAAAGGTCTCATATAGGCGGAGCGCCGTATCGGTCTTGCCGAGCGACTCATTTGCAAGCGCAAGATAGAAAAGCAGCTTTGCTTCGCGACTTCCCAGCGCATAGGCGTCCTTCAAGTACCGATTTGCCTCAATCGGATTGCCGGTCCGCATATAGATGGCTCCAAGATCACGAAGTGCATCGGTCGACTGTGGATTTGACCGTAGCGTTTGCTCCAGACTTGCGATCCGGGGGCCGTAATCGGACAGCTTCTCGTCCAGGCGGACGCTCGCGCATGCTGCCATGAATACGCAAAGCCACACGAGGAGGAGTTTTCGAAAAATGAAACTCACGGCAAACGTTTACGATATCGTTCGGGACAGGCCGGATGCGCACGAACAATAACCGGATTCCTACGCCAGGTCCGTCCGAGAAAGTCTCTAGGTGGGAATGATTTCATCTTACGTCAGACACATGAGCAAATCAAGCGAACGTGCTCGATATGTATTAGCGCCATACGAGTTACGGGCCGCTCACTGACTCGAAGATCTCTGTGATCCCATGCGGTCGAACGATAAATCTGAAGCGAGGTCAGGATCTAATTCAGGCTGTGTTTCAGACTGGTAACGCGAAGAGCGGCTTGCGCGTAGCTCGGATCGTACGTCAGGGCCTCCTGAAATTTATTGTAGGCCGCCGCAATTTGATCCTGTTCCAGTAGCTGAACGCCTGCCTGATAGGACATCATGGCGTCCAGGTTGCGGCTTTCGCCCATTTCCTCAATAACGTTTTCGTCCAGCGTTACGTTGATCGCATGCGCAATTTTCAGGCTGAGCTCTTTCGTCAAATCAAATACGTCATTCAGCCGACCGTTAACGTCATCACCGAGCAGGACCTCCGACGTTTCAATCTTCACCATGCGTACGCCGATATCAATGCGTTTTCCGATAACGCTGAAATTGCCGAAAAGCACCGATTGCGCGCCAAGGAGCTTGCCAACTCTTACAGCCGTCTGCTGATCGACCAGGTTCCCGTCTTTCTGCAGTTTCAGTTCATCCAGGATGAACTTGAGACGTTCTCGCTCGACCACCTTCAGGTCGACTGAACCATTCAGGAAATTGATCATTTTCGACGCAAGATGTGCACTCAGAAGCTCATACTGCGCTGGATCAGATCCGATCGATCCGTTCGTAAAATCTACGATTGCAATTGTCTGTATGCGATCGTTCGCCCTCTCCACTTCATAACCACCCGTCTTTTCTTTGCGAACATCGTAGTAAATATTCATCAGGTCCAGCCGTTCAGCGTTTGCATCGAATTCGGCAAGAGGTGGCTCCAGGTTCAGCAAATCCCTGATGGAAGACCTGGCCTCTGCCTCCATTCGCTTGGCGACATAGAGACGCGCCAGATACTGATACGCCTGCACTCTCGACCCTACGTCCGAAGCCGTGCTTCCGGCGATCTCCGAAAAAAGTTCGATCGCCTTGTCAAAATCCGCTTCATCATATGCCTCAATCGCTTCCGGCAGCGGACCCGTCTGTGACCACGCAGGAAACGAAAACGTCAGTGTGAGAGTGAATAATGTTATGATGCGTCGAAAAAACGCCGTATTTACCTGGCATTGAGACAATTGATGCGTTGTCATCGCGTCCACCTCTATTGTTGCACTAGTCTGAAAGACAATCCTTTTTTTAGCTGCCTGTTGAAGCTCGCCTCGATCGTAATTGTCGTATCCGGGGGGTTGGACAGGTAACCGTCTTTCTCAACTCGAACCTTGTACGTCCCGGGTCCCAACGTGCCGAAAAACGGCGTTTCACCAACAAAATTCTCATCTATGAAAACAACGCTCGATGGCGTCGTTGAGATTGTTATCGCCGCTTCAAAGTACACGACGATTTCTTTTGTCCGACCAGGCGCCACATAAAGAGTTGTATCCGCTGTTCCAAACGTACTTGATCTGAAACTTATCGTATGGGTACCGGCGGGCGTACGATATGATTCCTGTGACGGCACGCTCCTGTTGTCGACAAAAGCGGCGCCGTCCGGAATGGCCCGTAGAACAAACATGCCCGGCGGTAGTGGTGGTTCGACAGCATCAGCGTTAGCCCCACCTGCATCGCCCGCGACATCAACGTCACCGTCTCCGGCCTCAACACCTGTTCCTTCAGGATTCAATTCCAGGAGATGGAAGAGACCCGCTCCAAGTACCGTGTCCACGGACACGTAACCGTGCAATTCGACGCGAACAGGCACGTTCTCGACGTCACTGTCGAGTTCATGCTCGTCGATCGGTGTCATTCCGATCAGATTCCCGGCCAAATACACATTCGCACTGTCGGGAATGGAATTCAGTGAAAAGAGATTCACGGGTGGTGGTTTCGAACCCTGATAAAATACGTAGGCCGCGATCACCACAATCGCGACAAGAACGGTCCCCCCTGTCCACCAGACCTTCTTTCTCCTCGATTCCGTCGGTACGGATTTCGAACGAGCTGGCATCGTCGAAGCGACGGTCTTCGCAGCCGCGCCGGACGATGGTCCCGGCATCATTCTGGTCGCCGACGTATCGACATAATGTGACTCAAATGACTCAATGTCCACCAGCATCTCGGTAGCGTCCATATACCGCTTGTCGCGGTCCTTCTCGAGCACCCGAGCAACGATCGTCTTGATCTCATCCGGGAGCTCCGCCTGGAACCGATCGGGAAACGAGAGCGGTTCATTCATGATGGCATACATGACGGACGCCTCATACGCAGCATCAAATGGCCGCAAGCCGGTTAATAGTTCGTAAAAAACGACGCCGAGGGACCATAAATCGCTTCGCTGATCTACTTCCTCCCCCTGGATCTGCTCGGGCGACATGTAGTAGAGCGTGCCTATGATGCCCTGGGTCATCGTCTTCGTCATATCCGCCTGGCTCATTTTCGCCAGGCCGAAATCCGTCACCTTGACCTCTCCCTGTCGAGAGATCATGATGTTGGGCGGCTTGATGTCTCGGTGTACGACGCCCGCGCTATGGGCATCCTGGAACGCCCGCAGGAGCTGCTTGATAATGGAAAGCGTGCGGGATAAGGAAAGGACGCCCTCCTGCATCCGGTCGGACAGGTCACCTCCGTCGACATATTCCATGACGATAAAAAGGCCGTGCTCGGTCTTCCTGAAAGCATGGATCGCGACGATGTTGGGGCTGTTGATTTTTGCGAGCGTGCGGGCCTCGGACTGGAAACGGCGTACAAAGGCCTCGTCTCGCGACATCGAAGGATTGATCACCTTGAGGGCGACCTCACGCGAAAGCGCCACGTCTTCGGCCTTGTAGACGATCCCCATGCCACCTCTGCCGATCACCCCCTGGATCAGATATCCGTCTACTTCCTGTCCAATCTCAAGCTGCATTTATCAACCCCTGAATTCGAGGAATTTCATACTCCAGGAACAATGCACGTTACCCGTTTCATCAAGATACCTCTACGAGCACAGCCGTGATATTGTCCGGTCCTCCCTGTAGGTTCGCCAGTTTTACAAGCTCATCGCAGGCCGTTTGAACATCGTTGGTTCTTACCGTTTCTGCAATCTGCTCGTTCGACACAACGGCCAGACCGTCTGAACAGATCAGAATGCGCTCACCGGAATGAGGTTTGGGTATTTCAAATATATCAGGATTTGTAGACGGCCTTACCCCTATGGCCTGCACTAAATTATGCCTCCTCGGATCATTCATGGCCTCACCTTCAGTCAGTACACCCTCCCGGATCAGTTCATTGACATACGTGTGATCCCGTGTCAGCTGAATCATGTTCTGCTTTTCGATCCGGTAGGCTCGACTGTCTCCGACGTGCCCGATCCAGAATCTACCATCGCTCACGGCCAGTGCGGTACAGGTTGTCCCCATAGCCGTTCCCGCTCCGAAGCGTTGGGAGTGATCATAGATCTCTTCATTCGCGGCCTCGAAAGCACGCTTCAGCCGAGCGCCGGGTTCACCCGAAGTATCGCCAAAAAAAACTTCCCGGACGGTTTCAACCGCCATGGCGCTCGCTTCACTGCCGCGATCGTGACCGCCCATGCCGTCTGCTACGATGTAGAGCCGTTCGCGGGACCCGTTCGCAGCGTCGGATGTGAAAACACCGAACGAATCCTGGTTTTCTGTCCGCATTATGCCTACGTGCGTCTGCGAACCGACAGCGAACGCACTTCCTGACCGATTCTTCCACCTAGGAAATTTCATTGTAATCGTGGGACCCGCTAC
>CAZGOS010000217.1:0-5142 GCA_964527795.1 uncultured Rhodothermales bacterium
AGCTGAATCAGCTCTTCGTGCAGGCCCAGCGTCAAAAGCTCAAGGTCGAACTGTCTTCGACCAAACTCGACATCCCGAGTGGTGGATCGGTGACGTGGCTGGAGGTGAAGATCCTCAAGGAGATTTAGGACCCTTCAAAGGTCGCGACGAGTTGTCGGTTAGGCCGGAAGTACATCGCCTGACCAATTTTGTCGGATAGAATCTAACGAATCCGGGAACACGAGCATAGACGAGTTCTGGAACGTATTCAACCTCTCGTTCGCTTTCCTGAAGTGATGCAGGCCGTCAATTCCGGCATCGCGACCGTTTCTGTCGGCGCGCATCTTTACTCACAGTGAGATTACACCTTCAATTTTTCCGGCTTCCATATAGATGGTGATCACGTCGTCCGGAGATTGAACCGTAAACCTTGCGGTCACACTCACGTACCTGCCACGGGTGGAGGCACGAACGATGGTTTCCTTATCCCCGAACACTTCCCTCAACGCTTCAAGACCCGCTTTGGGAACGATGAACTTGAACAGGTATTCGCACGGCCATTGCGTCTGCTCTTCCAGGAGCTGCCGAAATTTCGACCACCATCCCTCCGGGTTCAGGTTTTTTTCCGAATCTGCAGATGTCTCGTTTGCCATACCGCGCAACCGGTGCTATCGCTTATTCCGGAGCAAATCGTCGAGCAAATCGTTTAAGCCGTATACTTTTCCGAGTTCCTGCTCCGGTGAAACATCCTTCCGGAGAGTTCCTTCATACCTACCTTAGACTGATTTAATATAAGTTCTTACCCATGAATTTCTTTCTTCCCGAGTGGGCACCCAACATTCACCCTTTGCTCGTTCATTTTCCGATAGCCCTCCTGATCGTGGCCGTTGTACTGGACGTGGCGGGGCTCATTTTGCGCCGGAAACCCTTCTGGCGCCAGTCGGCCGTCTTGCTGTATGTGCTTGGCGGCGTGGCAGTCGTAGTCACATACCTGGCCGGCAAACAGGCGGCGGATAGCGTATTTCTGTCCACGGAAGCCAATGCCCTGTTGACGGAACACGCCGACCTTGGCCTGTGGACCCTCTGGTTTTTCGGGATCTATGCTATCCTCCGACCGCTCGTCGATGTTACGGCCGTAGGCAAGAAAATGGCCGTCTACGTTGCTCTGATCGTAATACCTGCGGGTGGACTCTTTCTTCTCTTCGAGACGGCTGAGCACGGGGCCGAATTGGTATTCCGATACGGGGCAGGTGTTGCGGCGGTGGATCACAGTGTGCAAAGGGTTGAAGCTCCGCAGGATTCCTCTGCAGCGGCTTTGTCCGCGCCCGTCGTGGCCGACGACGGCGGCTGGGCATGGAAACCGACGCGGTCTGCAGCGTGGAAATCGTCCATGACGTTTCCGGCTGACGGCGACGATTTTTCCCGGACGTCGATCATGGACGGCGGCGATCGGGGTGAAGTGCTTGCGCTCTCGACGGACGGGAGCCCTGCGATGTTCGTTTTCGATCTGCCACTGAACGACATCCAGGTTGATTTCGCTACCAATCTGGATGATTTTGAAGGTGTCGTCATGCTGATTCACCACTTCACCGACTCCAATAACTATCATTTCACTTCCGTGGGAAATGGTGAGATGCGGCAGGGTCGAAGCGAAAATGGTGACTTTCACCTGCTTGACTCAAAACCGTACGAACCATCGGGCTGGGTCACGTACCGCGTTGTATCGGATGGAACGCATACGCGGGCCTATGCCGGTGAGGTGCTCGTGGTGCACGGTCATGGTCCCGCTCCCGAGCCGGGCCCGGTCGGAATTCGGCTGAACGGAACCGGAACGGTCTTGTTGGATTTTGTGAAAGTGCAGCCGCTCAGGTAGTCCACCCAGGCAGCCCGCCAGGGCGAGCCGGGGAGGAGTATTCGAATGCCCCGCATTCTCATCTGTTTGTCGAAGCCTTCGGTTTCTCCTCGGGTCGAACAACGCCGTTGTTGACGTCGAATATCGAACTTTCCTGCCAAACTGACACCATTTCAGGTGTTGGTACACTTTTCGTAGCGCTTGAACCATCGAATAACATGGCCACTGCCTGTCGACAGGCCTGTCAAAACGGCGGTCAAAACGGCGGTCGATGGCGATTAACACGGTTGAATCGATCTTCAGCGTATGAATCTTCAGAAGTTTACCGTAATAGCGCAGGAGGCCATCCAGAAAGCGACTGAAATCGCTGCTTCGCGAAATCACCAGCATCTGGAGCCGGCGCACCTGCTGAAGGCCTTATTAGGCGACCCGGCCGGAGTGGTGCAGTCGATACTTACCAAACTGGAAGTGAATCCCTCCATCTTTGAAACGCGAATTGAGCAGGCTCTCAAGATGTTACCGGTCGTCACGGGATCCAGCGTGACGGGCCAGTACATTGGCGACAGCGCCAAAAAGGTGTTTGATCGAGCGCTTGCGGAAGCTGAGCTGTTGAAGGATGAATTTGTTGCGTCAGAGCATCTCCTGATCGCCCTGGCGAGTTCGAAAGAAGTGATCGGCGAAGCGCTTCGTGAACAGGGAGTCACGAAGGACGAAATATTGTCGATCCTGACGAGTGTGCGAGGCAGCGGCAGCATTACGGACAAACACGCCGAATCTCGATACCAGGCTCTGGAACGGTACACGCGTGATCTGATTCAGCTCGCAGAAAAAGGAAAGATTGATCCCGTCATTGGTCGGGACGACGAGATCCGCCGCGTACTTCAAATTCTGTCTCGCCGAACGAAAAACAATCCGGTACTGATCGGTGAACCCGGGGTCGGTAAAACAGCGATCGCCGAAGGCCTCGCCATCCGCATCGTGCAGGGCGACGTGCCTGAAGGCCTCAAGGACAAACGCATACTGGCGCTCGATATGGGAGCGCTCATTGCCGGAGCAAAGTTCCGTGGCGAGTTCGAGGATCGATTGAAGGCGGTCGTCAAGGAGATCGCTGAAGCGGAGGGTCGCGTCGTGCTCTTCATCGATGAAATTCACACGCTTGTAGGCGCCGGCGCCGCGGAGGGCGCCATGGATGCAGCAAACATTCTGAAACCGGCTCTCGCTCGCGGAGAACTACGTGCCATCGGTGCTACAACGCTCGACGAGTACCGAAAATACCTTGAAAAGGACAAAGCTCTGGAGCGCCGTTTTCAGACTGTTCTCGTTACGGAGCCGACGGTCGACGATACAATATCTATTCTCCGAGGAATCAAAGAGCGCTACGAGGTGCATCACGGTGTGCGCATTACGGACGGAGCTCTTGTCTCGGCGGCCGCGCTGAGCAACAGGTACATCACCGGCCGCTTTCTACCCGACAAGGCAATCGATCTGATCGACGAGTCGGCTGCTCGTCTTCGCATTGAAATCGATTCCATGCCGGAAGAGCTGGATCAGCTTGAACGTCAGATTCGACAGCTTGAAATCGAGCGAGAGGCTATGAAGCGGGAAAACGACGAGGCCAAACTGTCGTCGATCGCCGAACAGCTGGCCAATCTGGAAGAGCAGCAGCTTGCCCTCAGGGCAAGGTGGCAACAGGAGAAGGAAACGATTCAAACGCTCAGAGACGCCATGGAAGAAATCGAAAACCTCCGCCTCGAAGCCGAAAAATTGGAACGTGAGGGCAAATACGGCGAGGTGGCAGAACTCCGGTACGGCAGAATACCTCAGCTCGAGCAGACCGCCGACGAGAGTAAAAAACGACTCCAGCAGATCCAGAAAGGCGGGGCGCTACTCAAGGAAGAAATCGATTCAGAAGACATTGCCGAGATCATTTCTCGATGGACGGGCATTCCCGTCTCCCGCATGCTTGAAAGCGAACGCGCGAAGCTGCTTCGCATGGGCGAGGAGTTGGAAAAAAGGGTAATCGGCCAGAAGGAGGCAATCGATGCCGTATCCAACGCCGTGCGCCGTGGACGGGCGGGTCTTCAGGAAGAGAAGCGACCGATCGGCTCATTCATATTCCTGGGATCTACAGGCGTCGGGAAAACGGAGCTGGCCAAAGCGCTCGCCGAATTTCTGTTCAACGACGAGAATGCGATGGTTCGCATCGATATGAGTGAATATCAGGAGCGGCATACGGTAAGTCGCCTGATCGGTGCGCCTCCCGGATACGTCGGATATGAAGAAGGAGGGCAACTGACGGAGCTTGTTCGCCGTCGACCGTACGCCGTTATTCTTCTGGATGAGATCGAGAAGGCGCACCCGGAAGTTTTCAATATTCTCCTTCAGGTGCTCGACGACGGTCGATTGACCGACAACCAGGGTCGCACGGTCGATTTCAAGAATACGATCATCATCATGACGTCGAACCTGGGCTCCGAGCGTATTCAGCGACGACTCGATGCCCAGGACGGCGAGATCACCGAGGAGTCGGAAGAACGTCTGAAAGCGGACCTGCTCAGCATGCTCAAAGAGCAGATGCGCCCGGAATTTCTAAATCGCGTCGATGAGATTGTCGTATTCCATCCGCTCGGCCGTGCCGAGATTCGGAAAATCGCCGAAATCCAGTTTGAGCATCTTCGGAAGCTGGCCGCGAGAAGCAACGATATCGATCTGGAGTTGACCGAACGTGCCGAGGATTTTCTCGCGGACAGGGGATTCGATCCCGTTTTTGGCGCGCGACCCCTGAAGCGCGTCATCCAGAAAGAGGTGACAAACAAACTGGCTGAAGAGGTACTGTCGGGGTGGATCCAGCCGGGACATCGTCTCAGGATCGACCTCGCCGGCTCGGGTGAAGGACTGGTTTTCGAGTCGATCGCTGCAAAGGCAGAACCGCCGGCCTGACGCCTTTTCGCGTCTACGAACTCGAACGTACCGACCTCCTGTTTAATTCTGACCGAGCTGATCGGGCTTCTGCGAGTTCATCGCTGAAACCATCCCCTGCGGATTCGAAATAGACGATGCTCTTCGAGATGAGCTGTTCGGCCTCGTCGAAGACGCCGGAGCGCATCAGACATTGCCCGAGAAGCAGCTGCGCTCCCGCTGCCTGTGCGCTTTCCTCCGAATACAGTTCGGTATACAGCGCCAAAGCCGATCGAAGAAGCCTCTCGGCGTCCACAAGTCGATTCTGATCCAGTCGAATTTCCGCCAGGTCCGTCTGCGCTTCTGCCGTCAGCCAGTGGCCGTCCGTGAAGACGGTCCGGAATATTTCAATG
>CAZGOS010000218.1:0-5063 GCA_964527795.1 uncultured Rhodothermales bacterium
ACAGAGACGTCTTCATGTCTTGGAAAGCTGTTGTGATGATTCAGGGTGTCTGGGTGTTGGCTCATATTAGACCTACCACCGATGCTTGTTCCATTTAGAAAACGCTTATTTCCACTCCGGCGTCGGGGGCACCTTCTGAAGAATTCCTTCTTCGCGCATCAAGGCTTCAATATCATCCAGCTCCATAGGCAGGAAATCGGTGAAGTTTTCGAAGCCGTTTTCGGTTATAACGATCGTGTCCTCATAGCGGTAATACAGATTTTCCTCCGGTACCCGGAGTGCAGGATCTAACGAAATAACCAGACCGGGTACCAACGGTTTTCCTTTGTATCGCCCCACATCGTGCACGGCCATTCCGACAGGGTGTGAGAAAACACCGCCGCCTGTTTCAACCATGCGGCGTGCGGCCGCTTCGTAGATCGGTTTTGAAAAGTGCCAGCTCTCGAGGATTGGCTCCATCGCGACCGCTGCTTCGTCCATAATCTGCTTAGCTGTTACTCCCGGCCGAATGCGGCTGAGTATTTCTTTGTAATAGGCGAGAACGATGCCGAGAATCTCTCGCTGCACTGCGCTATACGTGCCGTTAACAGGCCACATTCGCCCGATATCACTCACGTAATACTTGAAGTCAGGGGCGTAATCCATAAGCACGAGATCGCCATCCTTTAGCCGGCCCGTATTGCGGTAATAATGACCATTACGGATGTTGTCAGTGCCGCCGGCCGTGATGGAGCGATAAGCGTCAAGGCGGGAATCGTTGACTAAATAGTGGTACCGCGCGGCCGCGTCGAGATGAAATTCGTACAGGCCGGACTCCGTGCTACGGATAGCCTCCATCATGCCCAGCCCTGCGAGCTGCGATGCCCGCCGGACGAGATTTATCTCCCGAGGGCTCTTGATGAGTCGCATTTCGTCCAGAACCGGGGTAAGGTTTCGAACGTCGACGTTGGGAATCCGTGTCTTGATGAGCTGGACGAAATTCTGCTCCTGAGGAATGCGCCCATCCCAATAATCCGATGCTATGCTTGCGCCGGCCTGTAGTATTTCGTGCCGGCTTTGGGCATATCCTTCCGACGGGCTGAACTGGACAAACAAGGAAGCCCGCGGCTGACCGAGCAGTTCAGGCAGCCAATCGCCGACCATCTCTTGCGTGCTTCTCACGTGATGAGCGCCGGTCAATTTTTTCACCTGATCGGGGTCGTCGGCCGTAAGAATTTTTCCTTCGCTTCTTTCGAGACGCTCGTTTCGCGGTGGCAGATAAAAGGTCGCTTCGCGCGTGCGCCCATCGAAGAAGATGTACGAATGCGGCGTTTCGATTCCGCTCAGGTAGTACATATTGTTGTATTGCCTGGGTAAACTGAAACCATCCGTCTGGGCATAACCCTGTACAAGGGCGACAGCCTGGTCACCGATCTGGTCAAATACTTTATCCCACCGCGCCTGAAATTCCTCGGGGGGGAAGTCGGTCTGGTAATGCTGCGCGAATGAAAGTGTCGGAAAAAGAAGTAGCGCCGCCGTCAGAAGGAGAGTATGCGGTTTCATAAAGCAGTCTCGGGTTACTGACGCGGTTCATGGGTGGCCGTTGACAATAAACATCTTACAGTCCCGATTGCTCAGGCGCAAGCAGTCCGGTGTCAGTTACACTTGTTCTTAATCTTTCGTTGTCATTAAGCCGGCGTTGGCGTTTATTCTGGATATCTCCCACGTAAGGCACTATGATCGGCCAAACCTTATCCCACTATCGCATTCTCAAGGAACTGGGCCGCGGCGGTATGGGCATCGTCTATAAAGCGGAGGATGCGAAGCTGAATCGCACGGTAGCCCTGAAAGTGCTTCCGCAATACGCAGTGAGCGACGCCGACGACGTCGCGCGTTTCAACAGGGAAGCGCAGGCTGCCGCCGCGCTCAATCATCCCCACATCGCTACGATCCACGAGATCGATGAAGTTGACGGTCAGTCTTTCATCGTAATGGAGTACGTGGACGGTCCGAGTTTGAAGGAGAAAATAAACGAAGGACCGCTCGAATTGAACGAAGCTCTTCGCATTGCCATTCAATTCATATCCGGCCTCGAAGCGGCACATGAGCTTGGCATCGTTCACCGGGATATCAAGCCCGCAAATATCATGCTGACCCGCAAGGGCGAAACGAAGATCATGGATTTCGGCTTGGCCAAACTTGCCGGCCAGACAACGCTCACCAAGACGGGAATGACCGTGGGCACGGCAGCGTACATGTCACCGGAGCAGGCGCGAGGGGAGACGGTCGACCACCGTAGCGATATTTTTTCAGCCGGGGTCGTTTTTTATGAGATGGTAACCGGTAAACGGGCATTTAAAGGCGAATACGAACAGGCCGTCATCTATTCCATTCTCAACGTGGAGCCGGATTCGATCTCGGAATTGAAGGAAAGTGTGCCGGCCGATCTGGAGAGAATTGTAAACCGGGCACTGTCAAAAAACGCAGACCATCGCTACCAGGCAGCGACAGACTTCCTGTCTGAATTGAGTTCAATTTTAGACTCATCTGATAGTGAGCAGCCGACCAGTGTGGGGGCGGTGTCTGCGTCAGGATCAGAAACGGCAGCAAAACGGTTTTCGAAAAATACTGTTCTGATCTTCGCTGGTACACTGATAATGGCCGTTATTGCACTATATTTGCTGTATGGAGGTGGCCCGAAGAGCTCGCGCATTACCCTAGGACGTGCCCAGCAGATTACGTACTTGCCGGGCATGGAGATCGATCCAGCTATTTCGCCGAATGGAGAACTGATCGCGTTTGCATCGGGCGCGCTCGGCCGCACGAATATTTATGTGAGGCAATTTGCCGGTGGTCGCACGATATCGCTCACGGAAGATCTGCCTGGCCCTCATCGTTGGCCCCAGTGGTCACCGGACGGCCAGAGGATTGCTTTCGAGTCCAGTCTATCCCTGTACGTTGTGCCGGCGCTCGGTGGTGTGCCGAGAAAATTACTCGATGTCGAGCCCGGGTCGATCGGGCTGAGTTCCGCGTGGTCTCCGGACGGCTCGCAAATTGCGTACGTGGAGGGAAACGCGATATTTATCCATGCGATCGCTGACAATCAGTCCGTTCGTCTCGCGGATGCATTCCTGCCCCACTCGCTTTCCTGGTCGCCCGACGGAACCCGCATAGCGTTTGTCTCAGACAACCAGCGATACATTTTTGGTGCGTTGAGCTTTGCCAATGTAGCGCCCAGCTCGATCTGGGTGGTCCGTCTGTCGGATGGTGAAGTGGTACCCGTTACCGGCACGGAAAGTTTGAATCTCAGTCCCGTCTGGACACCAGATAGCCGGGCTCTCCTCTTCATTTCGGACCAGGACGGAACGAGGGATATTTACCGCCTAAACAATTCCAGCTCTGGGAAACCTGAAGGGGCGTTGGAGCGCCTCACAACCGGGCTGAACGCACATACCATATCCCTTTCCCGCGATGGGCAAAAACTGGCCTACTCGGTATTTACATCCAATCAGAATATCTGGTCCATACCTGTTCCAATGAACGGGCCTGTTTCTGTTTCCGAGGCGGAACCGGTCACCAGAGGGCACCAGACCATCGAGATGATGAGCATAACGCAGGATAAACAGTGGATGGTGTATGATTCAGACCTGATGGGCAATCAGGACTTATTCAAGATGCGACTGCCGGATGGCGATCCCATTCAGTTGACCACTAATCCTGCCGACGATTTTACACCCTCATGGTCTTTTGACGGCTCCGAAGTCGCTTTTCATTCGTTTCGCGACGGAAACAGGGAAATCTATCTGATCGATTCCGAGGGCCGCACGCCCGTGCGCTTGACAGATAGTCCGGCACAGGATCGTGTAGCCGTCTGGTCGCCTGGCGGGAATCGCATAGTTTTCTTCTCTGACGCTTCTGGCACGCAGCAACTGTATATCATCACACGACCCAATCGCGACGAGCCCTTCGGCTCGCCACGCCAGCTCACAACGACGGGCGGCCTGCATTCGAGCTGGTCTCCAGACGGAAAGTCGATTGCCTATATCACGGGAAGTCACCAGCACATCATGTCCACGGAAGCTCTACGCGCTGGCGCTGATATCGCCCGACGGCGGCGAGCCGACGATACTGGTTCAGAGTGACGACCCCGACGAGATTCCGCAGCCCGAGCATGTCAACTGGTCATCGGACTCAAAAACGCTCTACTATACGGCTTTTGACAGTAGCGACCAAGGAAGCATCTGGGCAATCTCCGTCGCCGGGGACGAATCGAAACTGCTCGTGCTATTCGATGATGCGAGACGGCCGTTCATTCGACACGAATTCGCGACCGACGGCGAACGTTTTTACTTCACCCTGTCCGAATTCGAGAGCGATGTCTGGGTTATCGATGTCGAGACGGAGTGAGCTGGCACACCGTTCACAGCGAAACTGAAAGAATCGTTGTCATTCTCGACAGATTCGCGTTTCTTTCACGGTTCCTCACCCAGGATCCACATGATCGGCACAACTGTTTCCCACTATACAATCCTCGAGAAACTCGGGCGCGGCGGCATGGGCGTCGTATACAAGGCCCAGGACACCAAGCTTGACCGCATCCTTGTTCTGAAATTCCTGCCGCAGGATATGAGCGCGAATGAGGATGCGAAGCAGCGGTTTATTCAGGAGGCCAAGGCCGCGTCGGCGCTTGATCATTCCAATATTTGCACGATTCACGATATCGGGGAAACCGAAACGGGCGAACTGTACATCGTGATGGCCTATTACGAAGGCCAGACGCTCGGCTACAGGATTGACGAGGAAGAGTTTTCGATTGACCGAGCAGTGGACATCATAACGAATCTGGCGCGCGCACTTGAACGGGCGCACGAAGTCGGAATCATCCACCGCGATATCAAGCCGGCAAATATCATGGTTTCTGACCGAGGCGAGGTCAAGCTACTCGATTTTGGGCTTGCCAAACTGACATCGGGCCTGGATCTAACAAAAGAGGGAAGCACGCTCGGGACGGCGGCTTACATGAGCCCCGAACAGGCGCGCAGCGAGGAGGTGGACGAAGGCTCCGACATCTGGTCCGTGGGCGT